>JAISAC010000212.1 GCA_031266935.1 Prevotellaceae bacterium | reverse complement strand
CCAATATCCTTTGCTTCCACGTAGCCGATAGGAATATTGTTCTGCAAAAGCGTTAGGTCGGGCGCGCCGCAGGCGATATGCTGCGCCTCGTTCACAACGGCAAAACCGGTCATGCTTTTGAGCAAAACCTCCAGCGCTCCCCGAAACGAATGCTCGGTGGTAATACCCTCTTGGTACTTACTGTTGAGTTCGGCAATGTATGCTTTGATTTCGTCAACCGTTTTTGCCATGTTTATTTTTCCGTTTTTTCTTCTGCCAACAAATTTTTTACGCTTACCTGCAATATCTTGGCTATTCTATTCAATTTCACAATCAAAATTTTATTTAGCGGCACAAATATAGTGAGAATTTTACGATAAACTTGTCATGCCCTGAAAAAGTTGACCGGCTTGCGCTTTCGGTTGCAGGGGTATTTTTAGAGTTCTAATCGTTATTTTGTCGAATTTAAGAGGTATTTGAAATCTACCGCCTTGTTACAGTTGTAAATTCGATATTATTATGCTATCTTTGTAAGGCTTGTTTTTCATCTCAAAAGATACAACAACTTGGTGATTAGCCGCATAAAAATATTTTCTATTGCCTGCCTCATCATCGGGCTTACTACCCCTGCTGCCGCTACCTACGCACAGCCGGGCAGGGATTACAGTGAGCTGAATAACCCAAAGAAAATCAACAAGAAAGCATGGTCAAAAATAGGCAAGCCGCTATACGTGAGCTTTGCAAGCAAAGATATTCATTTTTCCAAAAATGAAGCTCCCGCCATTCCGGAGGTCAGCTTTTGGGGTGAAACCGGCTGGCGCGGCGAGCGAATTAGCGCACAGCTGCTGCTGTGGAGCGGTGCAGGCGCCAGCGAAATAGCGCTTCACGTATCGGATTTTGAAACCTCCTCCGGCCAAAAAATTAGCGCAGCGTGCTGCACAGTGGGCTTTCTGCGCTACGTTATGGTTGATGAATTCGGTACGGATGGCTGCGCGCCGCGCCGCAGCAGCCGCCTCGACTCTTCGCTTGTGGCCGACGCTATTGACTACAGGGCAATCACAAGCATTGCAAGAAGAACGGTGCAGCCCGTGTGGTTTACCCTGAACATTCCACCCGAAGCGCCCAGCGGCAAGTACAAGGGCTTTATCACCGTTACCGCCAAAGAGCTTGCAGAGCCAATTACGCTCACCGCCAACATTTTTGTGCGCAACCACCTGCTGCCGCCGGCCTCTCAGTGGTTATTCCACCTCAACATGTGGCAAAATCCCATAGCTGTAGCCCGCTACCACAACCTGGCGCCCTGGAGCAAAGCGCATTTTGACGCCATGCGCCCCGTCATGGAGCTGCTGGCAAAAAGCGGGCAAAAATCTATCACCATCCCCATTACCAACAACGCTATTGGCGAAGCTGTCGAAAAAGCGCTGCCCGACGATTTTGAGTCTATGATTACCGCCATCCGGCGCGTGGACAACACCTGGAGCCTTGATTTTACCAAGATGGACAGCTGGGTTGACTTCATGATGAACCTTGGAATTAACCAGGAGCTGTGCTGCTACATGAGCTACAGCCCTGTGCAAACCATTTCCTACTTTGACCAGGCAAGCAATAGCGCCAAAGTGCAGGAGATGCACACCGATAGCAAAGAGTACAACGATTACTTCCAAAATACGCTTGAGCTGCTTGCAGCGCACCTTAAATCCAAGGGCTGGTTCGACAAAGCTACCATCTGCGTAAAAGAACTGGGTAAGGAACGCTTACGCAAATTTATTACCACCCTTGCAAAAATCGACAGCAGCTACACCGTCAGCTACTTTGGCAGCTACTTTGCCGATGTAGAGCAACGCATTGGCAGCTACAGCGTTGCGCAGCGGAAGCCTGTAAGCAAGGTGCAAAAGAATGAGCGCAGCCGGAACGGCCGCCAGCTCTACTTCTACTCGCCCTGCAGCGATGCGCACCCCAACACCTACGCCTTTTCGCCGTCGGGCGAAGCGGCATGGCTGGGCTGGTATGCCGCCACCAACGGGTTTGACGGCTACACGCGCCAGGCCTACAACAGCTGGGGTAAACGCCCCCTACAGGATGCTCGTAGCAGCTCGCGCGCGGCGGGATACTACTGGATGGCGTACCCCGAAGGCCGCTCGTCTATCCGGATGGAGCGCCTCGTGGAGGGTATTCAGGACTACGAAAAAATCCAAATCCTGAAGCAGGAGCTCAGCCCGGCCAACAAGGTAGTGGAGCGGGAGCAGCTGCAAAAAGCGCTCAGCCTGTTCACCTTTGATAACCTCAAAACGCTACCGGCAGGAAAAATGGTAGAGGAAGCAAAAATAACTCTTAATTCGCTGTAAATAAATTATTTTAACAACAACATTTATTTTTACTGTACTTACACTATTAAAAATTGTCCACTATGGAAACGATAACATTTAACCAGCTACGCCGCATAAAAGATGCGCTGCCCGATGGAAGCACCCATAAAATTGCCGATTTACTCGGCGTAAACGTTGATACGGTGCGTAACTTTTTTGGCGGCAACCACCTGCAAGCGCAAACCGCTGGTATTCACTACGAGCAAGGCCCCGATGGCGGCCTCGTTACTTTTGACGACCCTACCATGCTCAACCTTGCCCGAAAAATTTTGAAAGAGCATAAAATAGCGGTTCTCTAAAGCACATTGGCGCTTCTCGGGGCGCTCAGGCAAAGCAAAAACGTATTGAAATGACAAATTGGCGGCGCACCTCCGGCAAGGGAGCGCCGTTAGTTTGTCATTTTGGGTACTATACCAATACGCTACAGGCGCTGAAAAATTTGAAATCCCTATCCTTTGATATTATTATTGTTGGCGCCGGCGCTGCCGGCGTAGCAGCTGCCGGGCGCGCAGCCGAGCTGGGCGCAAGCGTGCTGCTGCTCGAAAAAATGGAAAAGCCGCTACGCAAGCTGCGCATCAGCGGCAAGGGGCGCGGCAACATTACCAACAGCAAACCCATAGAAGAATTTCTGCAAAAAATCCACCCCGACGGCAGCTTCTTGCGCCCTGCTTTTTCGCTGTTTTTCAATACCCAGCTGGTAAAATTCATGAGCCGCATAGGCGTACGCACCGTCGAAGAGCGCGGCGGACGCATATTTCCCGCAAGCCAAAAAGCGTGGGATGTGGCCGAAGCGCTGCAAAAGTGGGCGCGGCGCATGGGCGTGGAAATTTTGTGCCACGCGCAGGTTACGGGTATTACGCGCGGCGAAAATGGCCTGTTCTCGGTTACATTCGACCAAAAAGGGGCTAAGCGCACGGCGCGAAGCGCAAAGCTGCTGCTGGCTACCGGCGGTCTTGCCTATCCTGCAACAGGCTCCACAGGCGACGGCTACAGCTTTGCAAAAAAATTGGGGCACAGCCTTACCCCTGTTCGCCCCTCGCTGGTGCCCATCGAGGTTGCAGGGTTTAGCAAGTTCGGCTTCAACGATTTACAAATGCGCAACGTAAAAGTAGCCGCTGCTGTCAGCGGCAAAGTAATAGACGAAGCGTTCGGCGAGCTGATGCTCACCAAGTTTGGCGTTTCCGGTCCCGCTATCCTGCGCATGAGCCGGAGCATTGTCGATGCGCTGCAAGCGCAGCACGAGGTGCAGCTGCTGCTGGACTGGAAACCCGCGCTGAGCAAGCTGCAGCTCCAAAACCGGCTGAAGCGCGAGCAGCAAAGCAGCAGCATCCCCGATGTAGGGTCGCTCCTGCGAAAGCTCATGCCGGCGCCGCTCATACCTTTTTTTGCAGAGCAGGCCCAGCTACAGGCAAGGGCTAAAGTTTGCGAAAGCAGCGAAGAAAAAATTGTGGACACCCTCAAAAGCTGTATTTTGCAGGTGAGCGGCTATCGGCCGTTTAGCGAGGCAATCGTTACGGCAGGAGGCGTTTCGCTTGGCGAGGTTGACGCAAATACCATGCAATCGAAGCTGGTACCGGGGCTATACTTTGCCGGCGAGCTGCTTGACGTCGACGCCGATACGGGTGGATACAACCTGCAAATGGCGTTCTCCACAGGATGGCTGGCTGGAGGGGCTGGTGCTGGAGGTTGAGGTTGAATAGCATAATGGCGCTAAAGAAAAAAAATCTCCGTCGCTATGATTACGGAGATTTTTTTTATAGTAACCAAAACCGTCGGAATGGCGAAAAACCAACTTTTGTTACGCTACAAAGATACATCTGCTGCAGGCGCTGCGCAATCCTCATTTGTTGGTATTTTTTGCTACAATTTTGGGAGGTCGTTGCTGGAGATAATGCCGTTGATAATGGCGTAAACGGTTAGCCCTGAAATAGTTTTGATACCAAGCTTGGCGGTAATGTTTTTGCGATGAGTGATGACTGTGTTGAGGCTAATGTTGAGGCTATCGGCAATTTCTTTGTTGATGGCGCCCTGCGCAACTTTGGCCAGCACCTCGCGCTCGCGCTCGCTCAGCTCATTTTTGGCCTCGGCGCCCGGCGGCGTACCAAAGCTCGCCAGGATGCTTTGCAGCTGCTCTACCGCCTCCTGCTCGCTGCACAGCGTACAGAAGTACAGCGCTTGCCCTTGCCCTTGCTGACCTGGCTGCGGCGTGGCAGCTATGGTTATTATCTTGTTTTTTACCGAGATGTGGCCGGCATGCATCAGGTAGTCAGCAGCCGGAAGCGCCAGCAGGTGGTAGGCGTTCTTGCTGGCGCTATACTCGCTAAACGCCGCGAACACATCAACCGCTGCCGGGTTGAAGTACTCGTAAAGTAGCGATTTTATCCCGTACCCCGACAGGAAATCACCCGAAATAATGGCTATGTTTTGCTTGCTAAGCATTGCTTCCAAAGAGCGCTTGCTCCATTTGTTTTACTATAGGTGTCAAGATTTTATCCTCAATGCGGGTATGGTCTTTTAAATCTTTTTCAAGCCTGAATATATTGAAAATCAATGAATTACGTGCACCTTCGTCGTAGTCTCCCTGCAGGTATTTTATCAAAATACTTTTCAGGTCGTACAGCTTTTCCTCCACGTTGTCGTGCTCCGATTCGAATACCTTCATGGAGTATTTTTTGTGCAGCAGCACCGTGTTTTCTTTTTTCACCAGCTCCGTAATGTACGGAAAGGTTATGGTTTCTTCGCGCTTCAGGTGCGCCATGAGCTCATCCTTGTACTGCGCAAAAAAGTTTTTGATGAGCCGCACCTCCGGCTCGCCTGGCCTGGCGGCGCTTTCTACGAATGCTTCCATGTTCTTGTCCAGCATGGGGATGAGAACAGTACGGTAGTACCCGTGCGTTTTTTGGAGGTATCCCACCAGCTGCGCTACGTCAAAGCGGAGCAGGCGATCCTGCGGGAAGTAGCTCTCGTGGCTAAATACGTTGAGAATGGTGGTGAAAAACTCTACGTCCACGCCGTGCTCTTTGCACACCGCTTTCACCGTTTTATCGCCAAAGCCAAGCCTGATGCCAAACCTCGTAATCACCGGTATGAGCAGGTAGTTGCTGTGAATGGCATCGGCGAGCTTAATTTCGGAAGTAATGAGTATCATAATTTTTTAAATATCACAATGTTTTAAGTATCACATTGTTTTTGCTCTAAAATAAATCACCCTGCACGGCCTTGCTTCCGCTAAGGTTGTCCAGAGAAATATCGTCGTCAAAATCGCCGTCGCTGCCGGCATCGCTGCTATCTTCGGCCTCCGGCGCTACCGACCTTGCGAGCGGCTCTACGAACTGTATCCTCTTCACCTCAAAGGTGGTGAGGCGCTTCCCTTTGGCGCGGAAGCTCTTTACCCCAATAAAGTTTTCAACGTCGATGTACTCCGGCTCGCGCTTGGCGTGCTTTCCGCCAAAGGTAACCTCCACCTGCGGAAATTCGTCGATGCTCAGCGCCACCAGGAACGAAGCTTTGTTATCCTCGTCTATAAAGCTTTGCGGATTTATGGATGTTTCCAGCGTAAAGCGCTTTACGTAGTACATTTTTTGGTCGGCGTCAAAGTATACCGCGCTAAATATTTGGTGGGGGTCAAACTTTTTGATGTATCCCAAATCCTCGTCGTAGTGGTTTACGAGGTCGAAGTTGGTGGTGTAGAACATCCCCGACTTGGTCATGGCGAGGAGCCTGTCGCCTTCAAAGAACTCACCCAGCCAAATGCCGCGCTCCTCTGTGTTCAGACGCTTGTTGGCCGGGTCAAACCACGTTTTTTGCCCGCCCAGCGTTGATACGCCCTTCTCCTTGAGCTGAATTTTGTGGATGGCATAGCGGGTAAAAATATTACCCTGCGACTGCCGCCCCTTGACATCTATTTGGCTAAAGTCGAGGTCGAGGATGAGGTTGCGCAGGCGTGGGCGGGGCTTGAGGTATATGCGCAGCTTTTCGGCTTCGCCGTTGCGGTTGACCGAAAACCAGAGTATTTCCGAGCCTTCTTCGCCTTTGGTCATGTTGTACTCCTTGTCGCGAATAACGCCGGTTACCGAAAATCGCTTGTACATGACCGGGCCGGCGCGGCCATCGCGGTAGGCCACGTTGTACACGGTGCGCATGTCGTTTTTCTTGAAAATGCCCACGTGCAAAATGTCTTTGCCGAAGAAAGACTTGTCGGTAACCTTCGACACCATGTACTTGCCGTTTTTCAGGAATACAATCACGTCGTCAATATCCGAACATTCGCTCACGAACTCTGCCAGGTCGTCGCGCTTCAGGTCCATGCCTACAAATCCCTCCTTTTTGTTGGCGTACAGCTTAGCGTTGGCCACCGCCACCTGCGTGGCCTCTATTGCCTCGAAGCTGCCGAGCTGCGTTTTGCGGTCGCGACCCTTGCCGTACTTTTTTTGTATCTGCTTAAAGTAGGCAATGGTGTAGCTCACTAAGTTGGCAAGGTGATTCTTTACCTCTGCCATTTCCTGCTCCACCGATTTGATGTGCTCGTCGGCCGCCTTGATGTCGAACTTGGAAATTTTGCGCACCGGTTTTTCGCACAGCTTAGTAACGTCTTCCGGCAGGATGTCGCGCTTGAGCAGCTTTCGGAACCTGTTCAGCGACGCTTCAATCGCCTTGAGCTGCGCCTCCCACGTAGCGCTGTCTTTTTCCAGCTCCTTGTATATGCGCTGCTCAAAGAATATTTTTTCGAGAGATGAGTAGTGCCAATCCTCGTCCAGCTCGTCTAACCGTATTTGCAACTCCTGCTGCAGCAGCTGCTTGGTGCGCTCTGCGTTGTACCGCAGTATTTCGCTTACGCCGACAAATACGGGCTTGTCCTCGGCAATGACGCAGGCGTTGGGGGATATGGAGATTTCGCAATCGGTAAAGGCGTAAAGCGCGTCGATGGTTTTATCGGCCGATACATCGTTATGCAGGTGCACCAGAATTTCTACGTCGGCGGCGGTGTTGTCGTCCACCTTGCGCACCTTGATTTTTCCCCGCTCGTTGGCCTTGAGTACGCTCTCAATAAGGGTAGTGCTCGTTTTTCCGAAAGGAATATCAACAATGGCGAGCGTTTTGCTGTCGCGCTTAACGATGCGCGCGCGCACCTTTACGGCGCCTCCGCGCAAGCCGTCGTTGTAGCGCGAAGCGTCGGCCAGCCCGCCCGTGGGGAAATCGGGAAAAATTTCAAAACTTTTTCCGTTGAGGTGGGCAATGGCCGCCTCTATCAGCTCGTTGAAGTTATGCGGAAGGATTTTTGAGGCCAGCCCCACCGCTATTCCCTCCACGCCCTGCGCCAGCAGAAGCGGAAATTTTACGGGCAACGTAACAGGCTCCTGGTTACGCCCGTCGTAGGAGGCCATCCACTCGGTTGTCTTGCCGTTGAACGCCACGTCGAGCGCAAATCGCGAGAGCCTTGCCTCAATGTAGCGCGGCGCGGCTGCGCTGTCGCCGGTGAAGATGTTGCCCCAGTTACCCTGCGTTTCGACGAGCAAATCCTTTTGCCCCAGCTGCACCAGCGCGTCGCCGATGGAGGCGTCGCCGTGGGGGTGGTACTGCATGGTGTGGCCAATAATGTTGGCAACCTTGTTGAAACGCCCGTCGTCAATTCGCTTCATGGCGTGCAGAATACGCCGCTGCACAGGCTTTAGCCCGTCGCTGAGGTGCGGCACGGCGCGCTCCAAAATCACGTACGACGCGTAGTCCAAAAACCAATCCTTGTACATACCGGTAAGGCGAAATTTTTTGCTCTCGTCTATGCCGGTAAGCTTGGCAAAGCGCTCGTGGTCCTTGCTGCCGACGCTCTGCACGGCTTCTTCCTGCTCTTCCTGTTCTTGCTCGTTAATGTTATCTGCTGACATGTTTACTAATTGGAATTCAAAAATTCAAAAATTCAAAAATTCAAAAATTCAGAATTCAAAATTATTCCCCCCATTTTTCCCACTTCAAATTTTCTTCCTTCCACTTATCCTTTGGCGTTTCGGTACCGTTGGGGTATCCCACCGGAATTACGCACAGCGGGATAATGTGCGGCGGCAGCTCGAGCGCCTCGACAACAGCCGCCACTCTGTCCTCGTAAGGGTAGGCGGCAGTCCACACCGCGCCCAGCCCCATGGCTTCGGCGGCGAGCAGCACGTTTTGCGCGGCGGCCGAGCAGTCCTGCGGCCAAATCTTTCCGCTGGCATCCTTGTCCGTGCGGCCGCATACAACAATGGCAGAGGGAGCAGCCCTGAGCATCTTGGCGTAAATCAGCCCGTCGGCCAGCCTGTCGAGCGTACGGCGCTCCGAGATTGCCACAAATGCCCACGGCTGCCCGTTTTTTGAACTTGGCGCCGCCATGCCGGCTTTGACAAGGGTAAGCAGGTCGTCCTTGCTCACCGGCCTGTCGGCAACGTACTTGCGTACGCTCTTGCGGTTATGAATATTTTCAATCACCGCCTCTTTTTTACTTGTTTCCATAGCTTTTTTGTCGGATGATGTTTTGGTAAATGCCAAAATAATAAGCGCTACGCCCAGCACAAACGTTGCGATTTGATAGATGTTGTTTTTTTTCATTGATTTTTCTCATTGATTTTTCTCATTGATTTTTTCCATGTAGGAGTAGACTTAACTGCAACCACGAATTTATTCAAAAACTTCCGGCAAAGGTACATAAAAGATTTGGTTTGTGGACACAAAAAAAGGCTGCTAAATTTTTTGACAGCCTTTCGTATGCTTGCAAATTACCTTAAAATCAATGAACAATAAATGGAAATCAGGTTCAGCAGAGGTATTGATTGCCCCACTCTTGCCCCACTCTGCCCCACTTATTTTGCCCTGCTTATTGCCCCACTCATGCCCCACTCATGCCTCGCTCCTGCCCCGTCATTGCTCACTTCTTGCCCCACTCTTGCCCCACTCTTGCCCCACTCTATTGTCCCGCTCTATTGCCCCACTATTGCCCCACTATTGCTCGACTCTTGCTCAACTTTCTCGTACCAAACATTAGCCCCCGACGTTCCAATTTTTCTTAATAAGGAAAATTGTGATGCTAATTCCGACAAATCGTTTGTTGCCGTCCTTTTAGATACAGAATTTAATGTCCGATACTCGCTGTTGGTAATTTTTCCGTTCTCTTTCACATATAAAAAGGCTCTTATCTGCCTGTCGTTCAGCCCTAATTTTTTCAAAGATTGCTCGCTAAAAGCGTTTTTGCAAAAAACTACCCAAAAACCCGAACTTTCGTAGTAATACAAGGGTTGCGGTAATCCTGCTTCTGCGCATTGCTCGTTCATTTTGCGTATGCCACGCCCCCACGCTTCAATATAACCAATGCGGAAAAAAGCGTTGGAAATATCAGGATTGTAGGGTACGGAAGAATGTTTCTTTTGCAATGTGTCAATCGTCCAGTTTTCAGGCAGCTGCCCATAGTTCCAAATCATAATCTTGTCTTTATAAACGCTAATCTGAATGGGCGTTGCACCTGTGTAATCTTTGTGAGCAACGGCATTATGAATTGCCTCGCGGACGGCTTCTTGGGGGTATTCGTAAGTTTCCACGCGGTAAATACCTTTGTAACTTATCATCGCCTTAATGTACTTGGTAAAAAGCAAGTCCATTGTCTTTTCAACCAGCTCAAACAGGTTACCGTGAATTTCGTCCTGAAAACGCAAATCGCTGTCCGATTCAAAATAGCCAATTTTGATATAAGCATTGGTCACAAACTTTTCTGGTTTGGGGTGAAACAGCAAAATGGCAGCACGTTTTAGGTAATTGTTTTCTGTAAGTTGCAGATTTTCAAGTAAAAGTTCGTTACTGTCGATTAAGGTATCTTCGTCAAGCCGTTTGTTTTTAATGCCTCGCTTACGGAAAAAATCAAAGGTTTCCTGCTTCAAATCGGCAACCGTAACGTTGGGAACAGGTATGCTATCCCAATGCCTGCCCTGTTTGCCCAAAAGGAATTTATCCAACGCAGCGCCTTTTAACTCCTGCTTGGTGCTGCCGCTACGGTAGTGATATTCTCCTTTATAATTTACAGGGTTGGGTTGCGGCTCTACAACGATTTCAATAAATGCCTTACGCTCGGCAAGCTCCGAGCAAGCTCGGTTTGCGCTCGCCGAATCGGCATTTTCGATAAAGTCGCCTTGCGGGGTTTGGTTAGCGCCAACTTTCAGCTCGTGCAGATTAACATCGCAAACAATCCCTAACATTGCAGTGATTTTGTTGGGCAAGTCTTCCAGTAACTTCTTGGAATTTTTCAAGCCTGCTACCGTACCGTCGTCGTTTTTTCCAATAAAAATTCTGCCACCCTGCGCGTTGGCAAAGCCACATATCCATTTCAGGTAATCGTCTTTCCAAACGGACTTGTATTCTATGTTCTGTTGTTCGGGCATAATATTAGCCGAAAGTGGAATCAGTCTGCTTCAGTGTTTTTGTCGCAACGCGAAAAAATGGCGCTACATCCGGCGCAAGCATCGCGATTTGACAGATGTGGATTTTTTATGTAATTTTTCATGTATAGGGGATAGAGCTCAACTGCAACCACGAATTTATTCAAAAACTTCCGGCAAAGGTACATAAAAGATTTGGTTTGTGGACACAAAAAAAGGCTGCTAAATTTTTTGACAACCTTTCTTACGCTTGCAAATTACCTTAAAATCAATGAGCAATAAATGGAAATCAGGTTCAGCAGAGGTATTGATTGCCCCACTCTTGCCCCACTCTGCCCCACTTATTTTGCCCCACTCTTGCCCCACTATTGCTCAACTTTCTCGTACCAAACATTAGCCCCCGACGTTCCAATTTTTCTTAATTAAGGAAAATTGTGATGCTAATTTCGACCGCAGCGTTGGCGGTTATAGCGAATGGCGTGTTCCTACAATACAGGAATTGCAGGCGATTTACAATTTGCGCAATCAAATAGGCGGTTTCAAAGCCGCACCTTATTGGAGCAGCACCGAAGTGTATAGTGATGATATATGGTACTATTATTTGGATTTTTCCACGTGCCTGCTAATTCAAAAACTTTTTGTACTCCCCCCCCTATAAATTTTGAAAACTATTTTTATCCGGTTGTGCGTAATTTGAGGTTTTCATGCTACCTTTGCGCACGAAATTTGGCATAAAAAAAGAGTTATTTTGTGCCAAAAATAAAAATCAAAATAGTATGCAATCAGCACATAATAAAATAGTTGATAAGATAAAAAAAAGTAAGCGTGGAAAAATATTTTTCCAAAAAGATTTTACTCGTTTCGGCACAGGAAACGCTGTTCGTCATACATTGTCGCGGCTTTGTCAAGACGGCGTTATTTTGCGACTTTCGGCTTTGTTTAAGTTGGCATACTTTGGAGAACACCACCTAAACAAAAATATAAAGCATCCCAAGCACTGCATGGATGTATATACCTATCTTACAATCATTTCAACATTTTCGGCAGCATAGCTGAGCCTCTCAATAAATGAATTTTGAGCCGCTGAGAAAACCACAATTAGAATCTTTCGCTTTACCTTTGGGCTTTCATTTAAAACAATACAGCGTATGAAGAAAATGACGTTTTTGGCAGCGTCCGTCCTTGCTTTGAGTAGCATTGCGCAGGCGCAGAGCAAGGGAAAAATCCTCATTGCCTACTTTTCGTGGGGCGGAAATACCCGCGAAGTGGCAAAGCAAATCCAGCAGCAAGCGGGTGGCGATTTGTTTGAAATCGCTACGGTAAAAACTTACCCCGCCGACTACAACGATTGCGTGGCGGAGGCCAAGCAAGAGCAGCAAGCCGACGCCCGCCCGCCGCTTGCAGGCGAGGTAAAGGATATGGCGGCTTACGACGCCGTTTTTGTGGGCTACCCCAACTGGTGGGGAACGATGCCCATGGCGCTGTTCACCTTTTTGGAAAAATACGACCTCGGCGGCAAATCCGTTATCCCGTTCTGTACGCACGGCGGCGGGCGCTTGGGGCGTAGCGTGAACGACCTTAAAAAGTTGTGCCCCAACGCTACCCTCCTCGAAGGGCTTGCCGTTAGCAGCAACATGGCAAAGCGCTCTAAGGACGATGTTGCGCGGTGGCTGCAAAAAATAGGAATGACAAACGGTAAATAAAATGAAGTAAAATGAAGTAAAATGAAGTAAAATAAAACGTATGCTACGAAAAGTTAGAACCATCCTCGCCTGTATTTTCTTTCTGCTGATTACGCTGCTGTTCCTTGATTTTACGGGGACAATGCACCTGTGGTTTGGCTGGCTGGCAAAAATACAGCTCATGCCGGCAATACTGTCGGCTGCTACTGCCGCAGTAGCTTTTATTGTAATTCTCACGCTGCTTTTCGGGCGTGTTTACTGCTCCGTAATCTGTCCGCTGGGCGTCCTTCAGGATGGCGTGTCCTGTGTTGCAGGGAAAAGAAAGAAAAATCGGTTTCGCCACTCTCCGGCCAAATCGTGGCTGCGCTACGGCGTACTTGGGCTATTTGTTGCTGCCGCTATCTTGGGAGGCAGCGCGGTGGTATCCTTACTTGACCCTTACGCTGCTTACGGGCGAATGGCGTCGAACTTTTTCGCTCCGCTGTACCGCGGGGGAAATAACCTGCTGGACTGGCTTGCAGAGCGGGTAAGCAGCTACGCTTTCTACCCAACAGAGGTGTGGATAAAGGGATGGATAACATTTGGAGTAGCTGCGGCTACGCTGGCTGCCGTCGGCATACTCGCCTGGCGCAACGGGCGTACCTACTGCAACACGATATGTCCGGTGGGGACAGTACTTGGATTTTTTTCCCGTTTTTCGATTTTCAGCCTGACGATTGACGCGGAGAAATGTACAAAATGTGGCTTGTGCGAGCGGAGCTGTAAGGCTTCATGTATTGATTCTAAAAATCACACCTTAGATAAAAGCCGCTGCGTAACGTGCTTCACCTGCGTGGAAAAATGCAGGTTTGGGGCAATGAAGTATGCGCCGGTGAGCATTGGAAAAAAGAAAAACATCAAGCCCGAGCCGGCAGGCAAGGAAAATAGCGCAGGTAGCGGCGTATCTCGCCGCGGCTTCATGTCAATAGCAGGCGTCCTCGCGCTAACGCAAACGATAAAGGCGCAGCAGCTTAAAGTAGATGGCGGATTTGCGGATATTCTGGATAAGAAAGCGCCGGAGCGGAAAACGCCCATTGCACCTCCGGGAGCTGTGAGCTTGCGCAACATGAACAAGCGCTGCACCGGCTGCCAGCTTTGCGTATCCGCGTGTCCCAGCGGTGTGCTGCGCCCGTCGGGCAAGCTCGCAACCCTGATGCAGCCCGAAATGTCGTACGAAAAAGGCTACTGCCGCCCGGAGTGTACCGAGTGCTCGCAGGTTTGCCCAACGGGCGCTATTCTTAAGATTGTCCCTGCCGACAAATCTGCCATTTCCATAGGTAAGGCTGTATGGATGGAGGATACCTGCCTTGTAAATCGCGACAAAATACAGTGCAAGAGCTGCACGGATAATTGTCTGACAGGCGCTATTACTCTTGTTGCCATCAACCCGGAGGACAAAAAATCGCTGAAGCTTCCGGCGATTGACAAGGAGCGGTGCATCGGATGCGGAGCCTGTGAAAACCTTTGCCCGGCGCGCCCATTCAGCGCTATTTACGTGGAGGGAAATGTTGTACATCATTCAATTTAACCATGAAAAAGAAAAGTAAAGTAGCCATTAACCGCAGAGATTTTTTTAAGGTGGCCGCGGCAGGAACCGTAACTGCCGGCGCCCTTGTGTACCAGGGCTGCAAGCCTCGTAGCAGCGCCTCGGCCGAAGGCGGCGGCGCTGTCGGCGAAGTGCCTGCCGACGGGATGACCTACCGTACTAACCCGCATACGGGAGACGTGGTGTCGCTTTTGGGGTACGGATGCATGCGCTGGCCGTTGAGGAAAAAGGCCGATGGCAGCGGCGAAGAAGTTGATCAGGAAATTGTTAACACGCTGGTGGACTACGCCATTGAGCACGGCGTTAACTATTTTGACACGGCGCCCGTATATATTCGCGGCTGGTCGGAAACGGCAACAGGCATTGCCCTCAAGCGGCATCCGCGCGACAAATTCTTCATTGCCACCAAAATGTCCAACTCCAGCGACTTCAGCAGGCAAACCGCCATCAACATGTACAATAATTCTTTCAAGGCTTTGCAGGTTGACTATATTGACTACTATCTTCTCCACTCGGTTGGAGGTGGCGACGGGGTAGCAACATTCCTGCAACGCTACATAGAGAACGGCGTTTTGGATTTCCTGATTGCAGAGCGTAAGGCAGGCCGTATCCGCAATTTGGGCTGGTCGTTCCACGGCGATGTGAAGGTTTTTGACTACGTGCTGGCGATGGATATTCAGTGGGATTTTTGCCAGATACAGCTTAACTACCAGGACTGGCAAAATGCAACCGGACGAAATGTCGACGCGGAGTACCTTTACGGAGAGCTTGTAAAGCGTAACGTTCCGGCGGTAATCATGGAGCCTTTGCTGGGAGGTCGCCTTGCAAGGGTTCCGGTGCAGGCATTCTCAATGATGAAAGAAGTTCACCCTCAGGACACGCCGGCTCAGTGGGCTTTTCGGTATGCCGGTACGCCGGAGAACGTTCTGACCGTGCTTAGCGGCATGGTCTATATGGAGTACCTACAGGAGGATATACGCACCTACGCGCCGCTTGTGCCGCTCAACGAGCAGGAGTACAAAACGCTCGAAGAGGTAACCAAAGTGCTGATTGACTCGGATTATATCCAGTGCACGGAGTGCCAGTACTGCATGCCGTGCCCCTACGGTATTGACATCCCCGGCACGTTTGGGCACTATAACCGCTGCGTAAGCGCCGGAAAAATCTTGAAAAGCGCAAACGACAACGGCTACAGAGAGGCGCGCCGTGCCTTTTTGGTTGGGTATGACCGCAGCGTTCCCAAGCTGCGTCAGGCCGACCACTGCATTGGCTGCGACATTTGCAGGTCGCGCTGCCCGCAGAGAATAAACGTCCCGAGCGAAATGCGCCGCATTAACCTCTATGCGGAAAATTTGAAGCAAAAATCGGTATTTTGACAGCCATGAAAGAAATAGTGGATATGCTGCACGAAGGGAAATATTCGTGCGTTATCAGGAACGGAGAAACCCGCACGTTCACGCGGCCGGGCGTGGTTGACGTGTACGGCCTGCTGAAAAATGAGCCTGCTTTCCTGAAAGGGGCGTCGGTAGCCGATAAGGTTGTCGGGAAAGGCGCTGCTGCCCTTTTGGCGTTGGGCGAAGTAAGTGAGCTTTATGCAGATGTAATCAGCACGGCAGCTCTTGATTTGCTGAAAAAAACACCTGTCAAGGCGCTTTACAGGGAAGAAGTTCCTGCTATTAAAAATAAGTTGAATACGGGATTGTGTCCGCTTGAAGCCAAGTGCGCCGGTGCAAATTCTGCCGCCGATATTCTTCCCCTTATTGATGACTTCATGAAAGAAAAATTACAGAACAAGGTATAAATATAGGATTATCACATTTAGAATTATCACATTTAGTATCATCACATTTAAAATCATTACATTATGACACCTGCAAGCGTTAGACTTTATTCTTTTGGTTACAACGAGACCAAAACTTACTTGGTAGCTTCCCTATTTGCGGTAGGAAATATTGCTTTGCCGCAGCTTTTTCACCTTGTGCCGCAGGGCGGCATGACCTGGCTTCCGATTTACTTCTTCACGCTCATTGCCGCGTACAAATACGGCTGGAAGGTCGGTTTGCTTACCGCAGTTTTGTCTCCTTTAGTAAATTCGGCCATTTTCGGGATGCCCGCATTGGCGGCGCTTCCGGCCATACTCACTAAATCCGTGCTGCTGGCGGTTGCCGCAGGCCTTGCCGCAAAGTTTTTTGGTAAGGTTACCCTCCCCCTGCTGCTGGGAGTTGTGCTATCGTACCAAGTTGTGGGTTCGCTGGCGGAGTGGTTAATAACCGCAAGCTTCAACGCCGCCACGCAGGATTTCCGCATGGCAATTCCGGGCATGCTGCTTCAAGTATTGGGAGGCTACGCCTTCATCAAGTTCATACTAAAAAAATAACCACCTTGAAAAAACTCTCTCTTCTTTCTTTACTGTGCCTCCCCTGCGCGGCGTACGCGCAGGAGGCGGCGCAGGACAGCGTTCGCAATCTCGAAGATGTGGTGGTTACCGCCACCCGCACGGAGGTAAACCGTAGCAATGTGCCCATGACCATATCGGTGGTGGGGCGCGAAGAAATAGAGCAAAGCGGCGAGTCGTCGGCGCTCTCGACCCTGAGCGGACGGGTACCGGGCTTGTTTATCACCGAGCGCGGCGTTACAGGTTTTGGCGTTTCAACCGGCGGCACGGGAGGCATCAGCATTCGCGGCGTTGGTGGATCGCCGACAACGGAAGTGCTGGTGCTCATCGACGGACATCCGCAGTACATGGGCGTTATGGGGCATCCGCTGCCCGACGCCTACATAGCATCCGACGTAGAAAGAATAGAGGTGATACGCGGCCCCGCCTCGGTTCTTTACGGCAGCAACGCTATGGGTGGCGTGATTAACCTCATCTCGCGCCGGCAGACTTCCGACGGGTGGAAAGCAAACGCTCGCCTGATGTACGGCTCATTCAACACGCAAAAGTATTCCGCTAATGCAAGCGTCAACAAAAATAATTTCGACGGCTTTATTTCCGTTAACCACGACCGAACCGACGGGCACCGCGATAACTCGCCTTTCAACCTGACCGGCGTTAACGGCCGCGTGGGCTATCGCCCGTTGGAGCAGCTGTACGTACATCTTGACGCAAATGTAGCCTCGTATATGGCACAAAATCCGGGAACAGAAGCCGCTCCCGTGTTCGACAACATTGCCGACATCCTGCGCGGTGAGGCAGCCTTAACAGCCGAAAATCGTTTTGATAAAAATGACGGAGCGCTCAAGCTGTTCTACAACTTCGGCGACCACTACATTAACGACGGGTATACAACGGGCGGAACGCCCCGCCCCAACCGCTTTAAATCCGACGACCACAACTACGGTGCGCTGCTCTACCAAAGCATCCGGTTATTTAAGGGAAATATCATTACCGCCGGCGTGGACTACAAGAATTACGGCGGCTTTGCGCGGCAGGTGAACGCCGAAACAGGCAACGTGGCAGGCGTTTTGCTCGCCGACACTTCATTTTACGAGGCGGCAGGGTACCTTACGGTTCAGCAGATGCTGTTTGACAAATTTACGCTGAACGTCGGCGGACGCTATGAGCACAACCAGCTCTACGGCGGCGAATGGGCGCCGCAGGCAGGAGTAACTTACGCCCCGCTGGAAGCAACCGTACTGAAGGCCTCTGTAGCCAAAGGCTACCGTAGCCCAACGCTGCGCGACATCTTTATGTTTGTTCCTGTCCGCAATCCCGACCTGAAGCCGGAGCGCATGTGGAATTACGAAATATCGTGGGAGCAAAAGCTGTTAGGCAACCGGCTTTCGTTTGAGCTCACCGGTTTTATTGCCGACGGCAGCGGGCTTATTCAACGGGTAGGCGACCAAAATATCAATAGCGGCGATTTTCATAACACCGGCGCCGAGGTAGCCGTCAAATATCAGCCTTTGCAGCATTTGCACCTGCACGGCAATTACTCCTACCTCCACATGCCCGCCGACAAGCGCGTTGAATACGCTCCCGAGCAAATGGCTGCGCTATCGGCCACATATGCCGGGCTGAAAAGCTGGCGCTTCAATGCCGGTTACCGGTACGTAAAGGATGTGTATTCCAACGTCGGCGCAGGCGTCAAAAGCAGCTACGGGCTGCTCGACGCGCAGGTTTCGTATCGTCCTTTACAATGGCTCAACGTATTTGTAAAGGGCGAAAATCTTACCGATAAAAAATACGAAATTGTTACCGGTTACCCCATGCCGGGGATTACGGTAATGGGAGGTGTAAGCGTGTCGCTCGGCAGATTGCATTAATTCCATTTTATTTGCTGAGCCGTCATGCCCGTTCGATTAATTTTAAGGCGCCGAATTTACATTTACCCAGGCAGTCTCCACAAGCGGTACATTTGTCCGGATGCTTCACTGCGGCATGTTTTCCGGCTTCATCTTCTACCACTTCCAGCACATGGCGTTGGCATCTTTTGACGCAACGCCGGCATCCGGTGCAGCTGCTGGCCACAACACAGATGATTTTGTTCCGGTTCTTCCGCCTGCGATGCAAGTTGAAGGCAATCCACAGAAGGAGCACAGCTCCTATAGCAATATACACTACATTCATTCCGTATAAAATTTACGGCACAAAATTACGCCTTGTCTAAGGTTCGGGCAATAGAAGAAATACGGTAAGTGTTGGACTATTTGCGGTAATTTGTACGAAACAGGCTGGGCGACATTCCCGATAGCTTGGTAAACAGGCGTGTAAAGTAGGTATGGTCGTCATACCCCAGCTCGAAAGCAATCTCCTTTATGCTCCTGTCGGTGTAGAACAGCAAGCGCTTGGCTTCGAGCGTTACTGCATACCGTATCCAGTAGCCGGCAGGAAAACCGGAAATGGTTTTTACCGCTTCGTTCAGGTAGGTCGGCGAAATATGCAGCATGGATGCGTATTGTGTTGGACTTTTCACCGTTTTCAAATGGGCGGCAACCAGCGTTTTGAATTTAAGCGTAATCGACATTAGCCGTTTATTGAAGGCTTCAGCCTGACGCTGCCGGTACAGCTCCGCAATAATGCCCGTCAATGCGGTTGCCATCGCGTAAGCGGTATGCTGAGCCGATGGCTGATTTGCCAACCGAATTTTTCTGTCCAGCAGCTCAAAGCAGAATTGCAAATCGTGCAGCGCTTCGGCGTCGGGTACAATAACGGAATTACCCGAAACCGGTATCGTTTCAAAAATTTCCTTCCATTCGTCCTTGATAAATACCGTATCCAGACACATAATCCATCCCGATACATTATTCGAGGGCACACCATGATGCACCTGTCCCGGAAGAATACATCCAAGCGCCGTACTCTGTATATGGTATTCCTTGAAATCTATCAATACATGTGCTTCGCCATATTCCAGCAGCAGAAACAGGTAGTAGTTATCGCGATGCACCTCGCCGACAGCAGGCAAGAGCTCCGTTCCGCTTTGTAGAATGTCGCCATCGCACACGTGCTTCAAAAGAATGCCTGATGATGACGTTTCATGGATTTTATGTAAAGGGATTTTATTCATCCGATTTCCCGACATACCAGACACGATTTCGACATTTGTCAATTCGTAGCAGGCTGCGTTATTTTATGCAACTCGCTGAAAGGTTACAGGGTTACTCCTGTTTTGAATATCGCAATTTCTCTAAAATTTTTCTTTTCGGTATTCACCTTTTCGCCGTTGGCAACGCCTGTCAGGTAGGCAATCAGGCGCTCGGTGGCGTCCTCCATAGCTTCGTTTTCTACGATGCTTCCGGCGTTGAAGTCAATCCAGCCGGGCTTGCTTTGAAAGAGCGGGGTGTTTGTTGAGATTTTTACGGTTGGCACAAAGCTGCCAAAGGGCGTTCCCCGTCCGGTAGTGAACAGCACCATTTGGCACCCCGACGCTCCCAGCGCCGTGGCCGCAACAAGGTCGTTGCCGGGTGCGCTCAGCAGGTTAAGCCCTTTTTGCCTAATTCTTTCACCGTACATCAGCACATCTTTTACTTCCGAGCTGCCGGATTTTTGCGTGCATCCCAGCGACTTTTCCTCGAGCGTCGAAATGCCGCCCGCCTTGTTTCCGGGCGAGGGATTCTCGTATATCGGCTGGTTGTTTTTCACAAAGTACTCCTTGAAGTCGTTAATCAGGTGCACCGTTTTGTCGAATACTTCGGCGTTGCAGCAGCGGCTCATCAGGATGGTTTCGGCGCCAAACATTTCGGGTACTTCGGTGAGCACCGTAGTACCGCCTTGCGCTACCAGAAAGTCGGAGAAGAAGCCCAGCAAAGGGTTGGCGGTGATGCCCGAAAATCCGTCGGATCCTCCGCATTTAAGCCCCACGCGCAGCTCCGATAGCGGCACGTCGGTGCGCACGTCGGCTGACGCTTTTGCGTACAGCGCGCGCAGCAGCTTCATGCCCTCCTCCAACTCATCCTTTACTTTTTGCGTTTCAAGAAAAAAAATACGCTCCCTGTCGTAATCGCCCAAAAAAGTACGGAAAGCCTCCAGCTGGTTGTTTTCGCAGCCCAGGCCAACCACCAGCACAGCGCCGGCGTTGGGGTGCAGCACGATGTTGCGTAAAATTTTTCGCGTATTTTCGTGGTCGTCGCCCAGCTGCGAGCAGCCGTAGCTGTGGTTGTACGCCGCTATGGCGTCCAGCTTGCACTCGCCGACTTCGGCCTTGAGCATTTCCACCAGCTGGTTGGCAGTACCGTTCACGCAGCCTACGGTGGGCACAACCCACAGCTCGTTGCGAATACCTGCTTCGCCGTTTTTGCGCCTGTAGCCTTTGAATGTCATGTTGCGGTTGGCGCAGCTGACCTTGGCGCTCACCGGCGAGTATTTGTATTCGAGAAGCCCTTCGAGGTTGGTTTTTATGTTTTTTTCGTTCACCCAGTCGCCCTGCGCGATGTCGGCTACGGCGTGCCCGATGGCGTAGCCGTACTTGATGACATTATCGCCGGCCTGCAGCGGAGCAAGCGCAAGCTTGTGCCCCTGCGGAATATCCGATTTAATAGTAATGCTTGCGCCGTTTACCGTTATCCGGCTGCCCGCGCACAGCGCAGCAAGCGCCACCGCAACGTTGTCGGCAGGGTGTATTTGCAAAAAATTGCTCATTATTCAGGCGTTAAATCAGGGATGTTAGAGTAGCGTCCGCACCGTTTCTACCATTCCCTTGCTCAAAATGCTGCTGATATTTTGCGCAAGCAAATCGGTAAGGCCGGGAATTTCGTTCAGGTCTTCGCCGCCCCAAATCTTAGTTGCCGCAAGTACGCCCATTGCCACTTTTTCAGCATCGTTAAGCGCCCACAAGGCGGTGAGGAGGTCAAGTACCATCTTGTCGTCGTTGGGTGCGATTACGTCGTTGCCGCGCTTGCCGCCCCTATAGTACACGCAAATTGCGGCAAGCCCCAGCACCAGCGCCTTCGGCAGGCAACCCTTACGCTCAAGGTAGATTTTTATGCCGGGCAGGTCGCGCGTTTTGAATTTTGGGAACGAGTTTAGCATAATGCTGGTTACAAAATGCTTTACAAACGGGTTGCGAAAGCGGTCGAGCACTGCGTCGGCGAACGCTTCGAGCTCGGCTTTCGGCAAGTCAAGCGTTGGGAGCAGCTCGTCGTACATCACCCTGCGGATAAACTTTCCGATTACCTCGTGCTCGCAGGCTTCACGCACGGTGTCAACTCCGCTCAGGTAGGCAACGGGCGAGAGGACGGTGTGCGGCCCGTTGAGCAGCGTTACCTTGCGCTCGTGGTATGGTTTTTCGCTGGGAACAAACAGCACGTTCAGCCCCGCTTTGTCGGCGGGAAATTCGTTTGCCACGCTTGCCGGCGCTTCGATTACCCAAAGGTGAAAAATTTCGCCTTTAACCACCAGCTTGTCTTCGTAGCCTGTTTTTGCCTGAATTTCGTCGATGGAGTCCTTTGGGTAGCCCGGCACAATGCGGTCAACCAGCGTGCTGTACACGCCGCACGAGGAGCTGAACCATGCTTTGAACGCAGCGTCGAGCTTCCAGAGGTCAACGTACTGCTCAATGCACTTTTTCAGCTCGGCTCCGTTGTGGAAAATCAGCTCGCAGGGCAGGATGATAAGCCCTTTGTCGGGTGCTCCGCCAAAGGTTTTGAAGCGGTGGTAGAGCAGCTGAGTCAGCTTACCCGGGTATGATTTTGCAGGCTTGTCATCCAACTTATCTTCGGCGCGAAATGCAATGCCGGCCTCGGTGGTGTTGGAGATAACGAAGCGCATTTCCGGATTTTCGGCGAGCTTCAGGTACTCCTCGAACTGCGTATAGGGGTTTAGCCCGCGGCTGATAACGTCAATCAGCTGGATGCTGTCCACCTGCTTGCCGTTGTCAATTCCTTGCAGGTTGAGGTGGTAGAGGCCGTCCTGCTCGTTGAGCACGTCCACCATGCCGTTTTCTATGGGCTGCACCACCACCACGCTGCTGTTGAAGCCAGCTTTTTCGTTCATGTTGAAGACAATCCAGTCAACAAAAGCGCGGAGGAAGTTACCTTCGCCGAACTGTATAACTCGTTCGGGGTGCGCCAGGGGCGCCGTAGCGTTTTTTCTGTTTAAGCGGGTCATTCGTTGGTTGTAGTTTTTTGATTTTTAATTTTTGATTTTCAAAAAAAGGAAATTAGTCCACATCAAACGGGTACACCTTGTAGTCGGTGATATTTTCCTTGAAAAGGATATCAATAGGCATGTAGCAAACCGATTTGGATACCTGCTTGAATGCGAGGTGTCGGGCAAGCGCCGTCAGGCCGTAGTAGCCTTGCAACTGCGGTCGCTGCGCGATGAGGCACTCTACCATGCCGTTTTTCAGGTACTGCACGTTGCGCTCAAGCAAATCGTAGCCTATGGTGCGGATATTTCTTATCTTTCGTTTTTCCAAGAAATCGGCTATGCGGTAAATGCGCGAGTTGAACATGACAATTCCCCGTATGTTCTGATTTTGGCTGAAAACCTCCTCAAGCAGCGCCTCGTTTCCCCCGTCGTCTTCGGCATGCAGGTTTACCCGCACTATCTGGTAGGACGACTCAAGCGAGTACTTTTCGATGTAGGCCAAAAATCCTTCCTCTCGCCTTGCCGTTTGGTTGGAGCCAATGGAGGTGCCACCGCTACGCTGCATGTGCACTAAGAGTATGGTGGAAAATTGCTCAAGGCTGCTTAGCATGATTTTTGCGGCCACGTACCCGCTTTGGTGCGACTGCTGCCCGTAGTAGGCAAGGCTGTTCACGCTTTCCACGTTGGAATCTACAAAGACAAACGGAATGCTGCGCTCCTCCAGCTCTTTGGTGAGCTTGAGCACCTCGCGCCTGAAGAAGGGGGCCATCAGCACGCCGGCGGGGTTCATCTCAAGCAAGCGCTGCGCTAAGCCGGCAAACGACTCCATGTTGTACTGGTTGAACTGCAGTATTTCCGTTTTTACGTGGTAGTCGGCCACCTCTTCCTCGGCGCGCTTAATACCCTCAATGATGTCCCACCAGTAGTCGCCCTGCACGGCTTCGGGGAGCAGCACCACCAGCTTGTACTCCTTTTTGACGGCCAGCAGCTGCGCCATTTTATTTGGCTTGAAGTTCATTTCGTTCAGTATCTCCTCAATGCGTTTTTTGCTTTCGGGGGCAACCCCGCCGCGGTTGTGAATTACACGGTCAACAGTACCTGCCGATACGTTAGCCAGAGTCGCTATATCTTTTATGCGTATTCTCTCGTCGCTTTTTTTTAATTCAGACATGGTTAAGGATAATTTATAGTTTTACAATATGGATTTTTCACAATTTTGCCTCGATAAATTACGATACTTTTGTTTTCGTGCTCGTTTTCGTGCTCGTTTTCGTGGCAAAGCACGAATGCAAAAATAATCTTTTTCGTGTAATTATGCTATAAACCAAGCATAATTTTAGCTGCAAAATATTGCAAATCGGTAATGCATAGCATATTATAAATATGTGCTCGTGCACAATCCGCGCTTGTCGGCGTACTCAACGCGCAGCGCTTGCGCTGCCGTCAAAAGTGGAAAGGTGAGGCGAAGCGGAGGCAGGACAGGCCACAGCAAGGGTTCTGCGTAGCGCGCTAATGCGCGCTGAGCCAGTTATCCCCCGTTCCGGCTTCGGCAATCAGCGGGACTGCCAGCTTGTAGGCCGACTCCATTTCGGCGACCACCAGCTGCCGCACCCTGTCGAGCTCGGGTTTGTATACGTCAAAAACCAGCTCGTCGTGCACCTGCAAAATCATGCGCGATTGGAAGTTTTCCCCGCGCAGGCGGCTGTGTATTTTTATCATGGCCAACTTGATAATGTCGGCAGCCGAGCCTTGTATGGGGGCGTTGATGGCGTACCGCTCGGCAAATCCACGCACCACGGCGTTGTGCGAGGTGATGTCGGGCAGCATTCGCTTGCGCCCGCAGAGGGTTTGCACGTAACCCTTGTCGCGCACCACCCGAATGGCGTTGTCCATGTAGGTGCGCACCTGCGGATAGGTAGCAAAATACCCGTCGATGAGGATTTTTGCTTCGCTGCGCGGGATGTTGAGCCGCTGCGCCAGGCCGTACGCCGATATGCCGTAAATGATGCCGAAGTTGGCGGTTTTTGCGCGCCGCCGCTGCTCCTTGCTGATTTTGTCGATGGGCACGTGGAATATTTTTGAGGCGGTGCTGGCGTGAATATCCTCGCTTTTCAGGAAAGCCTCCACAAGGTTGGCGTCGTTGCTCAGGTGCGCCATTAAGCGCAGCTCCACCTGCGAGTAGTCGGCGGAGAGCAGGATGTGGTTTTCGTCGGAGGGGATGAATGCCTTCCGAATTTCGCGCCCGCGCTCGTCGCGGATGGGAATATTTTGCAGGTTGGGGTTGTTGCTGCTCAGCCTGCCGGTGGAGGTTACCGCCTGGTTGAACGAGGTATGGATGTGCCCCGTGCGCCGGTTTACCAGCGTGGGCAAGGTTTCTACGTACGACGAAAGCAGCTTTTTCAGCCCGCGCAGCTCCAATATTTTGTCGATAATCGGGTGCTTGTCGCGCAGCGCTGTCAGCGTATCTTCGCTGGTGGAATACTGCTTTGTTTTTCCGGTAGTGCGGGCGTTGTCCGCAATTTTGAGCTTTTCAAACAGCACTTCGCCCAGCTGCTTTGGCGAAAAGACGTTGAGCGTAGGCTCGCCGGCAATTTCCTGAATTTCGCTTTCGAGCTTTTGCAGCTCTATCGCCAGCTCTTTTCCGTATTCGGCCAGCCCGTTGGCGTCGATGCGTACGCCTTCCCACTCCATGTCGCCCAGCACGTACACCAGCGGCGCCTCTATCTCCTCGTACAGCGCTCGCAGGTTGTTCTTGTCCAGCGCCTCGAACAGGATTGTGCGCAGCTGCAAGGTTACGTCGGCGTCTTCGGCGGCGTATTCTACCAGCAGCTCCGGCGGCGCCTGCGATATTTTTCCCTGCCCGTCCTTTTTTTCTCCTATCAGCTTCTCAATGGGGATGGGCTGGTAGCTCAGGTAAACCTCGGCGAGGTAGTTCATGTTGTGGCGCATATCGGGCTCCAGCAGGTAGTGCGCCAGCATAGTATCGAGCAGCTTGCCTTGCAGCGCAATGCCAGCGCGCTTCAGCACAAGGTAGTCGAACTTAATATTCTGGCCTATTTTTGCAATGCTTACGCTTTCCAGCGGAGCGCGAAGCAGCGCAATTTTTTCGGCAAAGTTATCTTTGCCGGGAGATAGCGGCACAAACCAGGCCTCGTGGGGCTTAACGGCAAACGACAGGCCTGCTATGTCGGCGTCAATAGGGTCAATACCATCCGTTTCGCTGTCGAAGCAAAATTCGCTTTGCTGCATTAGCATATCGCACAGCGCTTTTACGTCGCTCACGCTTTGCGCGGTGTGGTACGTATGGGGGATGTCGGCGCTTGTTTTGAGGTGCGACTTGGCGTGGTCGGCGTCGGCTTGCGCCGGCGCGGCTACGCTGAACAAGTCGCCCTGTATTTGCGCTCCGGACATTTTTTTTGCCGGCGGCGGCGAAGCGCTTCCGCCGAGCACCTCCCGCGCCAGGGAGTGAAACTCCAGCTCGGCAAACAGGGTGCGCAGCGCGTCTTTATCAGGCTCTTTTTTTCGCAGCTGCTCCTCGTCCAGCTCCACGGGAACGTTCAGGTCTATTGTTACCAGCTTTTTTGCCCGCTCCAGCTGCGCAACGTTTTGCTCTATTGATTCGCGGACTTTGCCTGTCAGCTCGTGCACATGCTCAATCACACCTTCCACGCTGCCGTACTGCGCAATGAGCCGCGTAGCTTTTTTTTCGCCAATGCCCGGCGCTCCGGGCACGTTGTCCGAGGCGTCGCCCCAGAGCGCCAGCACGTCTATCACCTGCTCGGGGCGATCTATGCCGTAGTGGCTGCATATTTCGTGCACCCCGATTTTTTCGTCCGGCTTTTCCCAGCGCGCCGGCCTGAAGATTAGAATATTATCCGTTACCAGCTGGCCGTAGTCCTTGTCCGGCGTCATCATGTAGGTTACAAATCCGGCGGCCTCCGCCTTTTTTGCCAGCGTCCCGATTACGTCGTCGGCTTCAAAGCCCGGCACCGTGATGATGGGGATGTTGAAGCCCTCTATAATTTCCTGAATAAAAGGTACCGACTGCGTAATTACCTCCGGCGCTTCGTTGCGGTTAGCCTTGTATTCGGGGTACATCATGTGGCGGAACGTTTCGCCCATCGGGTCGAAGCATACGGCTATGTGCGTGGGGTTTTCGCGGCGCATGAGGTCCAGCAGCGTCTTGGTAAATCCAAAAATTGCCGACGTGTTTAGCCCCTGGGAGTTCACCATTGGGGTTCGGATAAAAGCGTAGTACGCTCGGTAGATGAGGGCAAACGCGTCAAGGAGGAATAATTTCTTCATGAAAATACGGTTGATTCTTTATTTGGCCTGCAAACTTACATGAAAAATCTCATCTTTACAAATGCTGCGGCGATGTAGTTAACCATAGAAAGCGGCTCGTGCTCCGATTTTCGGTTTTGCAACCGCTGAACTTTGGCTAAATTGGCCTTTTTTTGTAAGATTATTTTTTCCTAACTTTGCCGCCGTTGATTTTATGCTGTACGCGGCATAGCTTTGTACATTTGATATGCGAAGCAAAGCGCTGCGCGCTTTCAAGCCCTGTACCATGCACCCAAATCCACGTGCAGCACAATGAACCCAAAATAATTATTATATGCACATGAAGAAAATTTTGCTCGCTATGGCTACGTGTCTCGTCAGCATTAGTAAAAAAAAATATAGCCGTAACAGCTACGCTGTGCTGGCGCGGAACATGGCGTTGATGATGCTGCTGTTTTCCGTTTGCCGGCTGATATTTTATATCTTCAACCGCGATTTTTTTCCGGATACATCGGCAAGGCAAATCTGGCCTATCTTTGCAGGCGGCTTACGTTTTGACATTTCTGCGCTGATATGGGGCAACATTGTCTATATCGCGCTATTTATCATACCTTTTAAATTCCGCTACAGCGCTGCTTACCAAAAAGCGCTCAAGGTGTTTTTTGTGGTTGTCAACGCCGTTATGCTTGCCGGTAACTGCGCCGACGTCATTTACTTCAAATTTACGCTGAGGCGCACCACTGCCGACGTTTTCCGAGAGTTTGCCGCCGAAAACAACTATGGCGATTTGTTGGGACATTTTCTGGTGGATTTTTGGTATATGTGGCTCATCTGGGTAGCGCTTGTAGCAGCGCTGGCGCTGCTGTACCGCAAAACCGTCAGGCCGGTTTTCGGTCGCGGCTTAGCTGCCAACATTGCGTTTTACGCAGGCTCCACCGTCATGATGGTGGTTGTGGCGGCGCTGTGCGTTGTTGGCATGAGAGGCGGCGTTAACGTCATTGCCCACCCCCTCAGGCTGAACGATGCCGTGCAGTACGTAAAAAAGCCGCTGGAAATGGGCATTGTTCAAAATACGCCTTTTTGCATTTTTAGAACGCTGGGCAAAAGAAACCTCGCTCACATCAATTTTTTTGACAGCCAGGAGACGCTCGAAGCCGCGTATAACCCTGCGACAACGCCAAGCGCCGGCGGAGCGGCGTTCAACCCCATGAATGTGGTCATCATTATTTGGGAGAGCTTGTCGCGCGAGCACGTGGGGGCGCTCAACAAGGATTTAGACAGCGGAAATTACAGGGGATACACGCCGTTTGTGGATACGCTTGTTGCGCAAGGCTTGACCTTTACGTCGAGCTACGCCAACGGGCGAAGGTCAGTAGAGGCAATGCCGTCGGTGCTGGCGGGAATACCTTCGCTGCACATGCCGTTTATCGGCTCGCCGTACTCCGGCAACATGGTGAACAGCGTTGCCGGCTTGCTGAAAAGAAAGGGCTACAGCACCTCCTTTTTTCACGGCTCTTTGCCCGAAGCCATGGGATTTTGGACGTTTGCGCAAACAGCGGGATTTGACACCTTTTTTGGCGAAAACGAGTACGGCAACAAGCGCGACCACGACGGCGTTTGGGGAATTTGGGATGAAGAGTTTTTGCAGTTTATGGCGCTCAAGCTGTCGGAGCAACGGCAGCCGTTTTGCAGCGCGGTGTTCACCATTTCATCGCACCATCCGTTTAAGCTGCCCAAAAGGTACGCAGACGTTTTTCCCGAAGGCCCCGACCCCATACTCAAGTGCATAAGCTACACCGATTTTGCCTTACAGCGCTTTTTTGAAACGGCAAAAAAGCAGCCGTGGTACGGCAATACGCTCTTTGTGCTCACCGCCGACCACGCCAACAGGCACATCTTCCCCGAATCGCAAAACGACGCCGACCAAATGGCCATCCCCATCATCTTTTTTACCCCCAACGGAAGCTTGCACGGCATGATAGATAACGTAGCGCAGCAAACGGATATTATGCCTACCATCATGAGCATACTCCGCTGCGACGAGCCTTTTATTGCCTTTGGGCAGGATGCCATCGACCAGAGCAAAGAGCATTTTGCCATCAACTTTATCAACGAGGTGTACCATGTTTTTTACAGGCAATACCTGCTGCTTTTTGACGGCGAAAAATCGCTGGCGCTGTACGACATAAAAAGCGACAGAATGATGCGGCAAAACATACTTTCTCAACATGAAAAAGATAGTACTGACATTACTCTGCTTCTTGAGAATAAGGCTAAAGGATTTATGCAGCAGTACAACAATAGAATGATTGGCAACTGCTTAACTGTTGACTGCTCAAAGCCGCAGGTAGCGGGAGGAGATTAGCGCTTTCGTACATTTAGCTTGTAAGCAATACTTGTATTTGTGTATGAGAAATTTATATTTTACCTTTGTGATATCATTAAAAAAAATTAGTAGCTATGGCAAGGCCAATTAAAGCAACTCCGGTTATTACCGGCGCTGACGCGCGTCGGTTTGAGAAGGCAATGGAAAATGTGCAGAAAATCTCACCCGAAAGACGGGCAGAAATGATGAAAGCATACGAATGGTTTAAGCGGGCTGCGAAATTTCCTATATGAGCGGCGAAAGATAGCCTTGATTAGCCAAGCAAAAAATATTTTTAACCGTTTAATTTTTAAAATAAATGCAAACAACAAACCGTAAGCAAATCTTTATTGCGCTTGGGCTGATTGTGGCGGCGGCAACGCTGCTGCTTGCTTTTGGCCGGTCGCTGCTGGTGGGCGCTACCGACTTTGGCTTTATTGACGCCAACAAGGTATGCCGCATCGCCATTTCCGACGGCGAGCAGCAGGTGCAGCTGCGCAGGCGGGGCGGCACGTGGTACGTTGAGGGCGACAAGGTAGCGCAGCAGGAGAGGGTTGCCGACGCCCTGTTTGCGCTGCAAATGCTGCAAGTAAAATACCCGCTGCCGGCAGAGTATACCGAAGCGTACCGGCAGCTGCAAGGCGTAGCGCTGCGCGTGTCGCTGTCGGACTGGATAGGAAAAATGCGCAGCTACACCATTTGCGCAATAGACACCATGCCGGTAGGCGCTATTTATGCCGAAAAACCGTACGCGCTTGAGGTGCGCGGCAACGAAGAGCTGAACATCTTCTCGCTGCTGGACGCCAACCCGCTGTTCTGGTACAAAACGGTGGCCGTAAGCATGGCGCCATCGCAGATAGCGGCCATCGCGGTGGAGGATTTGAGCAAGCCCGAGCAATCGTTCAGGCTGAGCCTCGATACGCTTGGCCGGGCAGAAATAGCAATGCTGTACAGCGGAGAGGTATTTCACAACCCCAACGGCGACCGCGTGCAGCGCTACCTCTCCTACTACCGGGAGGTAAACTTTGAGCGCTACGTCACAAACCTCAGCAAGGAGGACATTGACGCCATTACGCTGACCAGCCCCGCCTACCTTTTTACCATTGAAGGTAGAGATGGCGCTACCGACGTCCTCAAGCTCTTCTACATGCCGGTGGGCGACGCGCTCGACGATTTTGGCCGGCCAACCAAGGTTGACCTTAACCGCTGCTACCTGCAGCAGGGCGACGATCCAAATCTCGCTGTTGCCCTGTGGGTTGATTTTGACCTGCTTATCAAAGATGTCAACTTCTTTTTGACAAAATAATGTTCATAAAATTTAATTCAAAAATTTCACTACCACTACGTTACCTGTGCCCCATGAGAGTTATAAACATTTGCGCCGCGTGTGCGAATGTTTTTATAATTTTGCCGTGCATAAAATACCGCGAGACCCGACAAAACGAGGTTGTGGTAAAGCATATTGTGCATAAGTTTTAACCCGCTTCCCGCCCCCCTTTGCCGCAGGCAAAGCAAGCAGGAAGCACCAATACCTATTCAACGCAATGAAATTTGTTATTCCAAGCACAGAGCTGCTTAACCACCTGCAGCTAATGGGAAAAGTGATGAACAGCAAGAATACGCTGCCCATTCTGGACAACATTCTGCTCAAGCTTCACGACGGCAAGCTGACCATGATGGCGTCCGACCTTGAGACCACGCTTATTTCCGAAATCGACGTCCCCAGCGTACAGGAGGAGGGGAGCGTAGCGGCGCCCCGCATGATGGCAGAATCGCTCAAAGAGTTTCCCGAGCAGCCTCTCACCATCACGGCTAATCCCGATACCTTCCAAATCGAAATCAGCTGGGCAACGGGTAAGCTCACGCTGCCGGGCTTTGACCCGCAAGAATTTCCCAAGGTGCCCACCATCGAAGAAGGCGCTACCACCATCGGCTTTGAGGCGATAACGCTCAACGAGGGTATTCTGAAAACGATTTTTGCCTCGGCTTCGGACGAGCTGCGCCCCGTGATGAACGGCATTTACTTCGACATGACGGGCGACTGCGCTACGTTTGTGGCCTCGGACGCCCACAAGCTGGTACGCTACCGCCGCCCCGACGTGAAAACCGAGGGCAGCGCCTCCTTCATTTTGCCCAAAAAACCTGCCGCGCTGCTGCGCAACATCCTGAACAAGGAGCCGGACATGGTGGAGGTTGTTTTTGACAGCAAGAACGCCGTCTTCAGCTTAGAGGGCTACAAGCTGGTGTGCCGCCTGATAGAGGGTATTTTCCCCGCATACAACACCGTTATCCCTACGGACAACCCCAACAAGGTAAGCATAGACCGGCTGGAGCTGCTATCGGTGGTGAAGCGTATCGCGCCGCTGGGGCCGGCGGGAACAGGCCTTATTCGCCTGAAGCTTTCCGAAAACCAGATAACCATACTTGCGCAAGACCTCGACTTCTCGCAATCGGGAGTAGAGCGCATTGCCTGCCAGTACGAGGGCGACGAGCTGGAAATTGGCTTCAAATCGGCGTTCCTTATAGAAATACTGATGAACCTCCACACGCAGGAGGTATGCCTTGAGTTCTCCGACCCGGGGCGCGCCGGACTTATTTTGCCCGTAGGCGAAGACGCTGAAAAAGAGGATACGCTCATGCTGCTTATGCCAATGATGATTAACTCGTAGGCGGGGGTGAGAGAGAAAAAAATAGAAGAAAGAGATGCAACTGAACTTGAAAATTCCCTTAGCCGTTCTTGACCTCGAAACCACAGGCGTAGATGTTTCGCGCGATAGAATTGTCGAAATCTCCATCATAAAGATAATGCCCAACGGAGGCGAGGTGGTGAAAACGATGCGCATTAACCCCACCATCCCTATTCCGGCGGAGGCAACCAAGGTGCACGGCATTACCGATGAGGATGTGAAAGATTGCCCTGTATTTAAGGAGGTCGCCAAATCTTTGGCGGCCTACCTTGAGGGGTGCGATATAGCAGGCTACAACTCTATCAAGTTTGACATACCGCTGCTGGTGGAGGAGTTTTTGCGCGCCGACGTTGACGTTGATTTTCGCAGCCGCCACCTGGTGGATGTGCAAAACATATTCCACCGGATGGAGCAGCGTACGCTGGTAGCGGCATACAAATTTTACTGCCAAAAAGACTTGGCGAATGCCCACAGCGCCGAAGCCGATACGCGCGCCACCTACGATGTGCTGCTGGCGCAGCTGGATCGCTACAGCGAGCTGCAAAACGATATGGCTTTCCTGGCGGAGTTCTCGTCCAAAAGCCGCAACGTTGACTATGCAGGGCGCATAGCGCTGGACGGCAACGGTAACGAAATTATCAACTTTGGCAAGTACAAGGGGAAAAAGGTGGTCGATGTGCTGGCCAAAGACCCCAGCTACTACTCCTGGATAATGAACAGCGATTTTACCCTCGACACCAAGCGTATGCTCACGCAAATCAGGCTGAGGAGCATAAACAAGGGGTAACTGCTGCATGAAAAATTCGACTTCGGCTGCCGCAGGGACATCCATTTCCATGCTGCTGTACCTGAGCCTGGCGCATCTTTTCAACGACGCTTTTCAGTCTGCTGTTGCCGCGGTTTATCCGGTTATTAAGGATAGCCTGTCGCTAACTTTTGGGCAGATAGGGCTGATTGTGCTGGTCTATCAGCTGTGCGCCTCCGTGTTTCAGCCCCTGTTTGGCGTTCTTTTCGACAGGCGCCCCGGGGCGTGGTACCTCAGCGCAGGCACCATCTCCACCATGACCGGCCTGATGGTACTTGCATTTGCCGGCTCCATCTGCTGGGTGATGCTCGCCGTAGCGTTTATCGGGTTGGGGTCGTCGGTCATTCACCCCGAGGCCTCGCGCTTGACCCACATTGCCTCCGGAGGTCGCCACGGGCTGGCGCAATCTATCTTTCAGGTGGGCGGAAATTTTGGCGGCTCTCTGGGGCCGCTGCTGGCCGCCGCCATTGTTGCCCCAAACGGGCAGCGCTACATCGCCGTATTTGCCGGCATTGCCGTCATATCGCTGCTCACAAAAAGCCCGATTGTAAGGTGGTACAGGAAAAAAATACAGCTCATGCGCTCCAGCGTAGCCACAAAGGAGGTCGTTCACCGGGTGCGCCTGTCGAAGAAGAAAATTTACTTTTCGCTGGCCATACTCTTGGTGCTGATTTTTTCCAAGTACGTGTACATGGCAAGCCTGAGCAGCTTCTACACGTTTTACCTGATAGAGAAATTCGGCGTTACCACCCAGCAATCGCAGCTGTTCCTGTTTGCGTTTCTTTTTGCCTCGGCAGCGGGTACGCTGCTGGGAGGGCCTATTGGCGACCGCTTTGGGCGAAAGTACGTCATCTGGATATCCATTTTGGGCACCGCTCCCTTTTCGCTGATGATGCCGCACGTCGGCCTGATGTGGACGTGCGCGCTGAGCGTTGTCATTGGCCTTGTCCTTTCGTCGGCTTTCTCGGCCATACTTGTTTACGCGCAGGAGCTGCTTCCCACGCGAATAGGGCTTATATCCGGCCTGTTTTTCGGCCTTGCGTTCGGCATTGCCGGCGTGGCCGCCGCCGTGCTGGGCAGCGTTGCCGACGCCAAAAGCTTGGCGTACGTTTATAACCTCTGCTCGTTCATGCCGCTGCTGGGCGTTGTGGCTGCTTTTCTCCCCAACGTAAAGCCGAAGAGGTCGCGAATTGGTTGACCGCTAAGCTGCGTGTAGCATAATTAAAACCCAATATCAATAAAACATGTACACCACCCAAAAAAGATTTAGCCGAAAAAAAATGCCGTTTTTTTTGGCAAAATAAAAATTTGAATTACCTTTGCAGTCCTGAAAAAATAGGACCGGCCCATTCGTCTATCGGCTAGGACGTCAGATTTTCATTCTGAAAAGAGGAGTTCAACTCTCCTATGGGCTACTTTTACAACAGAAAAAGAAACAAAGTTGTCAATTATTATAATACTAATAGCGATGGCAAATATAAAATCTGCAATTAAAAGAATTCGCCAAGACCAAAAGCGGAGGCTGCACAACCGCTACTACGCGCGCACTACCCGCAACGCTGTAAAGGCTTTGCGCAATACTAACGACAAGGACGCCGCGGTGGCCTTGCTCCCCAAGGTGTCGAGCATGCTGGACAGGCTGGCAAAAATCAGCGTGGTGCACAAGAACAAAGCAAGCAACCTGAAAAGTTCGCTTGCCCTGCACGTAAACAAGCTGTCGTAAGCGCCTGCAAGGATTAGGAGGAGAACAACGCCAAAAGCATGATTACCTTGGTTTGGTAATCGTGCTTTTGGCGTTTAAGGGATAAGAAATAAATAACATATAACGGATATAAAAGTGTCGTCCCCCTCGGCTACGCTCGGGGCAGGCTCTGCGGGACTTAGCGGGAGCCTCCTGCTTGTCCCCGTATGCTAAA
>JAISAC010000165.1 GCA_031266935.1 Prevotellaceae bacterium | reverse complement strand
CCCGGCTTCGTAAGCGACTATACATTCAGCGCTCCGCTGAGCATGGGCATTGCTTTTGTTATCATTCCGCTATTCGACACAGGGCGCATTTTCTTGCTGCGCCTGAGTCAGGGGCGCTCTCCCTTTTTACCTGACAAGCTGCACATTCACCACCTGCTTATGCGGATGGGGCTTAGCCACGCGCAGGTGGCGGTGGCTATGGGCGTGATGCAGACGCTGCTGTTGGGGCTTGTCTTCCTGTTTGCGCAGCAGGTGTCCGATAACTTCCTTATTCCTTGCCTTGTGCTTGTCTGCGTAGGGCTGCACTTTTTGCTCGACTACGTTGTTAATGCCGTCTTTCACCGCCGCCGGAGCAAGGTGAAGCAGGAGTTAGTGGTGATGATGGACAAGGAGTAAAGCAAACGGACTTTTTGCTTTGTCAAGCAAAACACATTGAAAAAATCAATAGCGCTTCAAAAAAAAAGAATTGATTATCTTTATATCTATTACCGATTATCTGAAAAAAGCATCATTTTTTTATCAAAGGAGCAGAATATGGGCGAAGTACGAGCAGAAGTTACCCTGGTAAATATTGAGGATCAGGGTGTTGCAAATCGGGGTTATATGCCCCAAGAGCAAGTCAGGCGGGTCACGGTCAACGCCGTGGTGGATACCGGCGCGTGGACGCTGGTCATCAATGAGAAAACCCGCGAAAAGTTGGGATTGCGGGTGAAAGAAACCGCCGAAACCGGCGTTGCCGGAGGGGGAACAGTTCCCGGCGGAATAACCGAGTACGTAGAGGTACGCTGGAAAGACCGGAATACCGCCTGCGAAGCGTTAGTCCTGCCCGGTGAAGAAGACGTCCTGCTGGGAGCGTACCCCTTGGAAGGCATGGATTTAATGGTGCATCCCAAAAAGCAGGAAGTAATCGGCGCTCACGGCGACAAGGTGCGCTACGTTGTTAAGAAATGCGGAAGTTAGCGCGCTGGCCTTGAAGAGTAAAGCTGTAGCGAGATTTCGGTAAGCGAACATTAAAAATACTAAACGCAGAGCATTGAAATTTTTTGACATAGACCTTTGGTCGGAAATTTGGATAACCATTACGCGCAACAAAATGCGGAGCCTGCTCACAGGCTTTGGAGTGTTTTGGGGTATCTTCATGCTCGTCGTCATGCTTGGCTCGGGCGCTGCGCTGGAGACAGGCATTTCGAAAAACGTGGAGGGCTTTGCAACCAACACCGCCTTCTTCTTTACCGAAAGAACCGGAAAGCCGTTTAAGGGATTTCGCAAGGGGCGCGGCTGGGATATGCACAACAGCGATATTGAAGTAATTCGCAAAACGGCGGAGGGCGTACGGTACGTTTCGCCCATACTCTTTGGCGGACGCGCCGAGAGCAACGTGGTGTACAACGACAGGGCAGGCTCCTACAACGTGCGCGGCGTGTACCCCGACTACGCTAAAATAGAGCAGCAGCGCTACATCTTTGGCCGCTTTGTAAACGATGTGGACGTGCTGCACAAGCGCAAGGTGTGCGTTATCGGGACGCGCGTGTACGAGGAGTTTTTCAGAAAGGGCGAAGACCCCATTGGGCAGCAAATCCGAGTAAAGGGCATCTACTTCCAGATAGTTGGCGTTGTGGACGGCGTTTCGGGGATACAGATTGGCGGGCGCTCGTCCGAAACGGTAGCCGTTCCGTTCTCGACTTTTCAGCAGGCCTACAATCAGGGCGACAGGGTGCACTTCCTGGGTATTACCGCCAAAGATGGCGTCAACATTGAGCAGATGGAGCAGGAGGTGAAGGCAATCCTGCGGGCGCAAAACAAAATTGCCCCCGACGATGAGCAGGCTACGGGCAGCTTCAACGTATCGCGCATGTTCAACATGTTCAGCGCGCTGTTTTTGGGCGTTCGTACGCTGGTGTGGTTTGTGGGCGTCGGTACGCTGCTGGCGGGCATAGTAGGCGTGAGCAACATTATGGTGGTAACGGTGCGCGAGCGTACGCGCGAAATTGGCGTAAGGCGCGCGCTGGGCGCCAAGCCCTCAAAAATCGTTACGCAAATTCTCACCGAGAGCTTGCTGCTCACCTCCCTTGCCGGCTTGCTGGGGCTGAGCGTGGGCGTGGGGCTGCTGAGCGCTGTGGATACTCTGCTGTCGGCCAACCCCAACCCCGATATGTTTTTTATCCACCCGCACATTGAGTTTGGGTCGGCGGTAACAGCTTCGGTAGTGCTGCTGCTGAGCGGCGTAATGGCCGGCATAATCCCAACATGGCGCGCGCTCAAAATAAAGGCAATTGACGCGATAAGGGAAGAATGAAGAATAGCGGGTTAAATCTTTTTTTGAGACGCCATGATAAAAGTTAAGTAAAAGATATTTTTTTTGCATGTTGCAGAAAAAAATTATATTCGAAATGTGAAATTAAAAAAATAAAATCATGAAACGTGAACGGGTACTGATATCTTTTGATTATGCATTAAAGCGTTTACTGCGCAACAAGGCCAACTATGAGGTTTTGGAAGGATTTTTGAGCGAGCTGCTTTCAAAAAATGTTTTGGTAAAGAATATCGGCGAGGGCGAGAGCAACAAGGAAAATCCGAATGACAAGCACAACAGAGTGGATATTTTGGTGGAAGACGAATCCGGCGAAATTTTGCTGATAGAATTGCAGTTTAGGCATCAGATAGATTTTTTGCACCGCATGCTTTTCGGGACAAGCAAAACGATAAGCGAGCGTATAGTTCAGGGAGAGGAGTATATGCAGGTGAAGAAAGTCTATTCGATAAACATCGTCTATTTCGACCTTGGACAGGGAGCCGATTACGTTTATCACGGCAAAACACACTTCATGGGCCTTCACAAAAATGACGAGCTCCATCTTTCCAGCGCCCAGCGCGAAATTTTCGGAAAGGAAACAGCCGCTGACATCTATCCGGAATACTACCTTTTGAAGGTAAATAGCTTTGACGATGTCGCAAAGGATACGCTTGACGAATGGATATATTTTTTAAAGCACAACGTCATCAAGGATGAGTTTAAAGCCAAGGGTATGGACAAGGCGCGCGAAGCGCTTAAACGGGATAATCTTCCACCGGAAGAGCAGAAAGCTTACGATTACATGATGTATCAGCGCAGTGACGATTTGAGCGCCATTGCTTCATCAAAACTCGAAGGTAGAATAGAAGGCAGAGAAGAAGGCAGAGAAGAAGGCAGAGAAGAAGGCAGGATAGAGCGTGAAAAACTTGCGGAAGAACTCGAAAAAGAACGTAGAGAGCGTGAAAGAGAGCGTGAAGAGCGTGAAAAGGAAATCGAAAAAGAGCGTGAAAAGCGTGAAAAGGAAATCGAAAGAGAGCGTGAAGAGCGTGAAGAGCGTGAAAAGGAAATCGAAAAAGAGCGAGCCTATCTTCTTGCCGAAATTACTCAATTGAAGCAGAATGGAAAGTAATTTGTCAAAATACGGATTTCTTATTTTCCATACCTGAACGGTGTATTATAAAATACTGTCCCGTTTTTACCATAGCGCCTCAATTGACGCGATAAGGGGGGAATGAAGAATAGCAGGTTAAATCTTTTTTTGAAATGCCATGATAAAAGTTAAGTAAAATATATTTTTGCATGTTGCAGCAAAAAAATTATATTTGAAATGTGAAATTAAAAAAATAAAGCCATGAAACGTGAACGGGTACTGATATCTTTTGACTATGCATTAAGGCGTTTACTGCGCAACAAGGCAAACTATGAGATTTTGGAAGGATTTTTGAGCGAGCTGCTTTCAAAAAATGTTTCGGTAAAGAATATTGGCGAGGGCGAGAGCAGCAAGGAAAATCCGAATGATAAGCACAACAAAGTGGATATTTTGGTGGAAGACGAATCCGGCGAAATCTTGCTGATAGAATTGCAGTTTAGACACGAGATAGATTTTTTGCACCGCATGCTTTTCGGGACAAGCAAAACGATAAGCGAGCGTATGGTTCAGGGAAATGAATATATGCAGGTGAAGAAAGCCTATTCGATAAACATCGTCTATTTCGACCTTGGACAGGGAGACGATTACGTTTATCACGGCACAACACACTTCATGGGCCTTCACAAAAATGACGAACTCCGTCTTTCCAGCGCCCAGCGCGAAATTTTCGGAAAGGAAACAGCCGCTGACGTCTATCCGGAATACTACTTTTTGAAGGTAAATCGCTTTGACGATGTCGCAAAGGATACGCTTGACGAATGGATATATTTTTTAAAGCACAACGTCATCAAGGATGACTTTAAAGCCAAGGGTATGAGCAAAGCGTACGAAGTGCTTAAGCGGGATAATCTTCCACCGGAAGAGCAGAAAGCCTACGATTGCATGATGTATCAGCGCAGTGACGATTTGAGCGCCATTGCTTCAGCAAAACTCGAAGGTAGAATAGAAGGCAGAGAAGAAGGCCGAATAGAAGGCAGAATAGAACGTAAAAAACTTGCAGAAGAACTCGAAAAAAAACGTAGAGAGCGTGAAGAGCGTGAAAAGAAAATCGAAAGAGAGCGTGAAGAGCATGAAAAAGAGCGAGCCTATTTTCTTGCCGAAATTACCCGATTGAAGAATGGAGTGTAATTTGTTCAATTCCGGTCTTCGGATTTCAGGTCTTAGCAAAATTGTACGCACGGAAAATCTGAGCATTCTTTTTGAGCGCTGATGCCACCGTAGAGCGAATAAGTATATGAGTAACAAATACAGCTATAAATAACTTTAAAAGCGAAACCGAACGCGGCAGCGGTGCTGCGCCGCAAAATTTGAAATCTTTAAAAGCATGAAAAAAATTTTCCGTATTTTTCTCCTCGCCCTGTTGGGCTTAGTTGTGGTGTTTACCTTTGTTTTTCTGTGGAAAAAGTCGAGGCCCAAGGAAGTTGTGTACGAGGTTGTCATACCCACCGTGCGCACCATTGAGAATAAAACGGTGGCCACCGGTACGGTAGAGCCTCGCGACGAGGTGCTCATTAAGCCCCAGATTAACGGCATTATCTCGGAGCTTTACAAGGAGGCCGGACAGCTCATCAAAAGCGGAGAGGTGGTTGCCAAGGTGAAGGTAATCCCCGAAATGTCGCAGCTGAGCGACGCCGAGTCGAACGTGCGGCAGCAAGAAATCAACCTTGAGTACGTACAGCAGGTGTACGACCGCCAAAAAAAACTCTACGAGCAGGGCGTAATTGCCAAGGAAGAATTTCAAAAAACGGCCACCGACCTCACCAGCCAGGAGGAAACGCTTTCGCAGGCGCGGGACAGGCTGAGCATTATTCGCGACGGCATTTCCAAAAAATCATCCTCGTACAGCACCACGCAGGTGCGCTCTACCATTACCGGTATGATTTTGAACGTACCCGTAAAGGTGGGCAACTCCGTTATACAGTCCAACACGTTCAACGAGGGCACCACCATTGCCACCATTGCCGACATGGGCGATATGATTTTCAAGGGGAAGGTGGACGAAACCGACGTGGGTAAGGTGCGCGAGGGTATGACCATTACGCTCACGGTGGGAGCGCTCGAAAACGTAAAGTTCAGCGCCAACCTTGAGTACATTTCGCCCAAAGGCGTGGAGGAAAACGGCGCGATAATGTTTGAAATAAAAGCTGCCGCCGAAATTCCCAAGGATGTGTACGTCCGCGCGGGCTACAGCGCCAACGCCGAAATTGTGCTGAGCCGCGCCGACAGCGTGCTGAGCATCCCCGAAGGCTGCATTGAGTTTAGCAACGACAGCGCATTTGTGCAGGTGCTCAAAACCGAAACGCCCAAGCAGGAGTTTGAAAAGCGCTTTGTGACGGTGGGGCTTTCCGACGGCATCAACATGGAGGTGAAAGCCGGCTTGACCGAGGATGAGAAGGTGCGGGGAAATGAAAAAGTGGACAAAAAGAATTGAAAGGTGAAACAACACAACAAATTGATACTCGGCTTCGTGCTGGGCGTGGCATTTGGCCTGATTGGCTACTATTTCTTCCCGGCCACAGAATTCACTTTCATGACACGGGCCAGCGAGGTATTCACCTTTGTCGGTGCGATTTTCCTGCGCCTGATCTTCATGGTCGTCATTCCGCTGATCGTTTCCGCCTTGATGCTCGGAACTCTGGAGCTCAGCCAGGGCGCCAGCTTCGGTAAGGTGGGCGGCCGCTGTCTGTTGTTCACCGTTGTGCTCAGCAGCATTGCGGCCGTCATCGCCATCAGCATCACCAACCTTCTCAAGCCGGGCGTCGGGTTGGACTATGATGAGGCTGCCCTGGCCGCAAACCAGGGCGTTCTGGCCATCCAGAAGAACGTGGCAGAGGCGCAGGCCAGGCCATGGTTTCAGTATCTGGTTGATCTGCTGCCGCAGAATCCGATAGATTCCGCCGTACGCGCCTTCTCCGGCGAAATCATCGCCTTGATGGTTTTCGCGCTGTTCTTCGGCTGGGCCTTGAGCACCGTCATCAAGGATAAGGAACATCCATTCGCCCAAGTGCTTGATGTTATCTTCAAGGCCAGCATGAGGATCATTGAGCTGGCCATGGTGCTCGCGCCTTACGCCATCTTCGGCATCGTCTTCAACACCGCCTACCGGATGGGCGCCGGCTTTCTCGGCAACGTCGCCTACTTCGCTTTCGTCGTCCTCCTCGGTCTGTGCCTGCAATTCTTTGTGGTTTACAGCGTGTTCTTGGCAACCATCGGCCGAACCAATCCGCTGTCGTTCTACAAGCAGTGCCGCGACGTTTATCTTTATGCTTTCTCGACGGCATCTTCGAATGCGACGCTGCCGATAGCGCTGGCCTGCGCCGAAAACGTGCTGAAAATTCCGTCCAGAATCGCCCGCTTTGTGGTGACTATCGGCGCTTCGGCCAATCAGAACGGTTCGGGTCTCTACGAAGGCGTGGTCGTGATGTTCATGGCTCAGGTTTTCAATATTGATCTGACCCTCGGGCAGCAGGTGCTGATCATCATGATGTCCATGCTGGCGTGTGTCGGTACAGCGGGTGTTCCCGGCGGATCGCTGCCGCTGATTGTGGTGCTGATGGTACAGGTCGGCATTCCGGCCGAAGGTATCGGCCTGATACTCGGTATCGACCGCTTCCTCGATATGTGCCGTACTACCTTGAACGTCGCCGGCGACTTGGTCATCGCCAAGCTGACCACCGCGTCGTTGACCGAGAAAGATTTGGCGGACATGCGCGAAGCCGAAGTTGTGTAGCCAAGAGTCGGTTGATAATTGGGTAGGAATTAATTAAAACATGTTAATAAAATTAAAAGAAAACCTTAGTAGTAGAGCAAGCAGTATGAATTTTACAAGCTTAAAAACACTTGCCGCCGTTGCCGGCCTGCTCGCGGGCTCCCACGTGGCGGCGTACGCGCAGCCCTGGACGCTGGAGAGGTGCATTGAGCATGCCATTGCCAACAACCTGAGCATAAAAATGGAGGAAATCAACCACGAAACGAAGGCTATAGACCTCAGCACGGCTAAGTACAGCAGGCTGCCCAACCTTAGCGCCGGCGCAGACCACTCGTTCTCCTTCGGCAGCGTGGAGGATACGAGAGGCGCCATCTCCAAGCAAAAAATGACGTCCAACACTTCGTTCTCCGTTTCGTCGAGCATGCCGATTTTTACCGGATTTCAGATTACGAATGAAATCAAGGTGCGGCATTACAGCGTGATGGCAGCGGAGGAATCGCTCAAAAAGGCAAAGGAAAACGTTGCCGTGGCCGTGGCGCGGGCTTTTCTGGAGGTGCTGCTGAAGAAGGAGATTTACAAGATAAGCGAGGAAACGATGAACTTTACGTCGGAAAACGTGAAGAAAACCGAAATCATGGTCAACGCCGGCAACGTGCCGCTGGCGCAGCTCTACGAAATCAAATCGCAGCACGCGTCCGACGAGGCGCGCGTAACCACAGCCGAAAATGACGTAAGCCTGAGCCTGCTTACCCTTGGGCAGCTGCTTGAGCTCCACGACGTGAACCGCTTCGATATCGAAGTGCCCAACCTTCCCGACAGCATGGCGCTGCTGCTGGAAAATCTGCCGTCGTCCGAAAAAATTTACGCCGAAGCCCTTGCGGTGAAGCCGCAAATTCGCGAGGCCGAGCTGCAGCTGGAGGGCAGCAAGTACTCGCTTTTGGTTGCCAAGTCCGCCTACTGGCCTCAGCTCAGCCTCAGCATGGGCATAAGCGACCGCTACTTTCGCGCCAACAACCCCCTCGTACCCAACGAAGGCTTTTCTGCCCAGCTGGGCGATAACCTGCAGGAATACGTAGGGCTGTCGCTGCGCATTCCGGTGTTTAACCGCTTTACGACAAAAAACAGCGTGCGCACGGCGCAAATCGGCATCAGCAGCCGGCAGCTAGCGCTGGAGGACGTGAAGAAAACGCTGTACAAGGAAATTCAGCAGGCGTACCACAACGCTGTGTCGGCGCAAAAAAGCTACCGCGCGGCGCAAAAATCGGTTGAGGCGGCTCGCGAGGCGTTTCGCTACGCCGACTCCAAGTACCAAACCGGAAAATCAAGCGTGTACGAGTTCACAGGGGCCAAGGCTACTCTTACGCGCAGCCTCTCCGAAGAATCGCAGGCAAAATTCAGCTACATTTTCGCCTCCAAAATTTTGGATTTTTACAGCGGAAGGCCGATAGTGCTGTAAAAGGTTGGGCAGACTTAATTTTCGCTGCCATCCCCATATTTGGGGAGGCTGTACGCCTCTTACCACCTATTTTTGCAGAAAAAAAGCGGAGCAGCTACCGGAAATAGCTATTGACAGCTTCGTGGGCGATTATGTACCTTTGCAGCCAAAATATCTCACGGTACAGCTTTCAATGAAGCAAAAAATTTTACTCAGCACAACCCTCTTTTTACTTTGCCTGCCGAGCGCCGTTTTTGCGCAGAGCGCCTCGCCCGATACGGCCTATACGCTCAACGAGGTTACGGTCATTGCCGCCAAGGAGCATGCCGCCACCGGCAGCCTTCCGGTGGCGGTAACCTCGCTCACGGCGGCGCAGGTGGAGCGCAACGGCATTACCTCTCCCAACGACCTGTCGGCCATTGTGCCCAACTTTTTCATGCCCGACTATGGCAGCAAAATTACATCGGCAATCTACATTCGCGGCGTTGGGTCGCGCATGAACGAGCCTGCCGTGGCGCTCTACGTTGACAACATTCCGTACATGGACAGGAGTACTTTTGACTTCGACTTTCTCGATATTGCCGGGGTTGAGGTGCTGCCCGGACCGCAGGGTACGCTCTACGGGCGCAACGCTATGGGCGGCGTTGTTAACATCTACACGGCATCGCCGCTGGGCAGGCAGGGCACAAAGGTGCAGGCGTCGTACGGCAACGCAGGCACAGTAAGCGCCTCACTGTCGCACACGTACAAGCTGGGCAGCAACCTCGGCATTTCCCTTGCCGGCAGCTACAGGCAAACGGACGGCTTTTTTACCAACGCCTACAACGGCCTGCCTGCCGACGCGCAGAAATCGGGAGCGGTGCGCCTGCGCCTGAGTTGGGACATAAGCAGGCGGCTGCGCCTGAGCTACTCGATCAACGGCGAGCACAGCAAGCAGGCAGGCTACGCCTACGCTGCCGTAGATAGCGTCACTGGCCGGACGCTCGACGTTAGCTACAACGACCCGGCAGGATACCGGCGGACGCTTGTCGGCACAGGGCTTTCGCTGCAGTACGACGGGGCGGGCTACGCCGTTAGCAGCGCCGCTTCGTACCAATCCTTCGACGACCACATGCAGCTTGACCAGGATTGCTCGCCGGCAAGCTTCTTTACCCTTGAGCAAAAGCAGCGGCAGCAAGCCGTTACCGAAGAGATTATCGTAAAATCCAAAAGCGAAAGCAGCTACCGGTGGCTGTTCGGCGCATTTGGCTTCTACAAAAAGCTGAACACCGCCGCGCCGGTCAACTTGAAGTCAGACATGATTGCTGAAATCTCAAAGCAATTTCCGGTGTCGCCAAGGGCGCCGTCCATTACCATTGTGGCCGATTCGGGGAGCAGCCGGCCGGCCGACAACATATTCATCCCGTCCCGCTTTGAAGCCCCTGCCTACGGCCTCGCCGTGTTCCACCAGTCAACGTATAGCGACCTTATGGTCAAAGGATTGTCGGCAACGGTGGGTTTGCGCTTGGATTACGAGAGGGTGGCGCTGCAGTACCTCTCCTCGTCGCGGGCGCACGTGAGGGTGCAAATGCCCTCGCCGTCGGCAGCGCCTCCGATCTGGTACTCGTCGCACAGGGAGCCTCTGTACGACGGCAGGCTAAGCAGCGATTTTTTGGAGCTGCTGCCCAAATTTGCTCTGCAGTACGAGTCGGCCGACAAAAGCCGCAAAGCCTACGCAACGGTTGCCAAAGGCTACACCTCGGGCGGGTACAATACCAACCTCTTTGCCGACCTGGTGCGCGACAAGCTGACACCGCTACGCAGCGGCATGAGCATCGCTTTCAAGCCGCCGGAGGGCAGCGCCGCCGTCGAAAACGTTACCCGCTACAAGCCCGAGCACAGCTGGAGCTACGAGGTGGGCGGCAGGGCGGCGCTCCCTGGCAGGCGCTTGCAGGTTGACGCTTCGCTGTTCTTTGTAGACACGCGCAGCAAGCAGGTGGCGCAATTTGTACCGAGCGGCTACGGCCGCATGATGAAAAATGCAGGGCGCAGCCGGAGCTTTGGCGTTGATGTAGCGCTAAGCGGGCGGGCAGGCAGCTTCACCGCAAACCTTGCCTACGGCTACACCCACGCCACCTTCGCGCAGTACATCGACTCCGTAAAAATCGACGACGACGCTTATGCAGAGGTAAACTACAGGGGTAACTTTGTGCCCTTTGCGCCGCAGCACACGATCTCGGCAAGCGGCGAATATACTTTTTTACTCAACCGCAAAGCGCTGGACAGGCTCACCATCTCCATGCTGTACACCGGCGCCGGAAAAATTTACTTCACCGAAGCCAACGATGAAAAGGCTTCGCAAGCCTTTTACAGCGTGCTGAATGGAAAAATATTTGCCGAAAAAGGCATGGTGCGCTTTGGGATATGGGCAAAAAATTTGCTCGGCGCGGACTACAAAACGTTTTACTACGAGAGCATGAACCGTAGCTTTGCGCAAAAAGGCCGCCCGCTACAGGTGGGAGGAGAGGTTGTGATAATTTTTTGAGAATTAGGAATTAGGAATACGGCGCGAAGCGCGAACATATTCCTAATTCCTAATTCTTAATTCCTAATTCTTAATTCATTACTATGAACTACTTTGAGCGCTTTAAGCAGCGGTGGAACGTACACTCCAACCGCCAGCTGGTAATTATTTTTGTTGCCTTTGGGCTGACCGGATTTTGTACGCTGGGCGTAAAAAAGCTGCTAATGCCGCTCCTTGGCGTAACCTCCGAAACGCCGTTGTACCTCCGCATCGCTGCCGAAGTGCTGATTATCCTGCCGGCGTATCAGGTGCTGCTGATAGCAGTAGGGTCGCTGCTGGGGCAGTACAAATTTTTCAAAGGCTTCCTGCGCAAAATGTTTTTCCTCGACAGAAAGAGGAAATAATATCCATACGTTTGCACAGCTATACCCTAATTTTGTGCAATAATCTGCACGATTATACCCTAATTTTGTGCAAGAATCAGACCATTTATACCCTAATTTTGTGCAAGAATCTGACGATTTATACCCTAATTTTGTGCAGAAATCTGCGCATTTATACCCTAATTTTGTGCAATAATCTGACGATTTATACCCTAATTTTGTGCATAAATCTGCGCATTTATACCCTAATTTTGTGCAATAATCTGACGATTTATACCCTAATTCTGTGCAGAAATCTGCACAATTATACCCTAATTCTGTGCAATAATTCAAAAAAAGCATTATCTTTGCGGGAGAAAAATTTATTGTTATCATGATACAGCGCAAAGCAATAAGGCAATTAAGGCAATGGAAGAGTCGAAGCGACCGGAAACCATTGGTGTTGAGAGGTGCACGGCAGGTTGGCAAAACAACTTTGGTGCGTGAGCTTGCCAAAGAATATGACGTTTATCTGGAGTTGAATTTGGAAAATGAAAAAGAACGCCAGCTGTTTGAAACGGGGAACGACGTGCATAAGGCAATTACAGCTATATTTTTTTATAAAGGCGTGAAAAAGACCGACAAATCGGTGCTGCTTTTTATAGACGAAATTCAGTTTTCAAAACCTGCTGTTGCCATTTTGCGCTATTTTTACGAAGAAGCAAATTATATTCACGTCATTGTAGCAGGGTCATTGCTCGAAACGGTAATTGATGTTCGGAAAATATCGTTTCCTGTCGGGCGGGTGCAGTATATGCCCGTTCGCCCCTGCTCGTTTTTAGAATTTTTGGGCGGTATTGGCGATAGCTTTGATACCGAGTTGATTGAAACTTTGGTGGATGTTTCGGCTATTCACGCTCGCCTTATAGAGCATTTTTCTAAATATACTTTGGTTGGAGGAATGCCTGCAGCAATAGTGAAATATGCCAAAAATCGGGATATTATTGCGGTAAAAGACGTTTATGATTCATTGCTGGTTACGTACAAAGATGATGTTGAGAAATATACCGAAAACGCCCGGCAAATTCAGATAATCCGTACGATTTTGGATGTTGGATGGTACTCGGCGGCGGAAGCAATTTCTTTCGAAAAGTTTGGGAATACCAGCTTTTCGTCCCGCGAAATGAGCTGGGCTTTTCAAACCATTCAAAAAGCCATGCTGCTTGAGTTGGCCTACCCCACAAGCGCAACGCAAATGCCGCTGATGCCGAATTTCCGTAAAAAGCCGAAATTATTGTGGTTTGATACAGGATTGGTAAATTATTTTTCGGGGATACAAAAAGAAATTTTCTCGGTAAAGGATATTCAGGATGTTTGGCGCGGAAGAATTGCGGAGCACATTGTTGCACAGGAACTTTTAACGCTTGACGACAGCTTGCTCACGAAACGCCTCTTTTGGCGGCGGGATAAAAACACTTCGGAGGCAGAGGTTGATTTTGTGTATAAGTACAACGGCCTGGCAGTCCCGATTGAAGTAAAATCGGGACATAATTCGAAGCTGAAATCGCTGCACCTGTTTATGGATGAGTGTCCGCACGATACTGCCGTCCGCGTTTGGTCGCAGCCTTTCTCAATTGACACAGCTGTAACTCCAAGCGGGAAAAAATTCAAGCTCTACAATGTTCCATTCTACTATGTAGGGGTACTGGATAAGATTTTGGAGAAGGAAACGGTTCTATAACATTTTATATGGGTAAAGTAGATTTTACGGCGGATTTTACGGCGGATTTTACGCAAAATTTCAACTTTTCTTTACTAATGTCTATTCCGATTACAAACTTTTTCATAACTTTGTCATTTGAAGATTTGCAGAGGCTTCTCGTCGAACGGGATATGCGGTATGACTTTCAGAAAGCAAGTGATGTTAGAGAATAAATAAAAATGCAACGCTTACGTATGAAACCAAAAAAATTACTCTTCATTTTTGCTCCGGTAGCTTTGATAGCTGCTGCGAGCGTACTTTTGTTTAGGGCAAAGCCCATTGACCGCGAAGCGCTCGTGCGTCGCCATACGGTGCACGTTACAGGGTTAGATGCGGAAAGCGCCTTGAGCGTTGGCAACGGCGATTTTGCCTTTACGGTAGGGGTAACGGGGTTGCAGTGCTTTGACAGCCTGTATCGAGCCAACGGCATCCCCACGGAAACGCTCTCATCGTGGTGCTGGCATTCGTTCCCAAATACGGAGGGATACCTGTTTGAAAATACTATGAAGCAGTATGATTTTCACGGGCGGCAAGTACCTTTTTCCGCGCACGAAAAGACTCCCGCAGGGCAGTACTTTCGGATCAATCCGCACCCTACGGCTCTTGGGCAGCTTTCGTTTATGTACGACGGGCGGGAGCTTACGCCTGACGACATTTCCGATGTTGACCAAACCCTCGACATGTGGACGGGCATTGTAACCAGCCGCTACGCACTTGACGGCGAAAAGGTAGAAGTTATTACCGTTGCTCATCCGGAGCGTAGCCTCGTTTCGGTGCGCGTTTGCTCGGAGCTCATCCGGACGGGCAGGCTCGAGGTCAGGCTGCGGTTTCCGTACGCTTACCGCGCTAACGTAAAAAATAAGCCGCCGCTCATTTGGGATAGACCCGAGGCGCACACCACTTCTGTCAGCGCCAAAGCCAACGGGTTTGCCAGCCTCACGCGCATTGTTGACAGCGCTACCTACTACGTTCGCCTTGCGTGGGATAGCGTAGCGGGCTTTACCGAAGCGGCGCCGCATGATTTTCGCCTGCGCGCAGGCAACGCAGGCAGCAGGCAGCTTGATTTTACGTGCGAATTTGCGGCAGACACTCCGCGCGACCGCCCTGCCGACGCGCGCTTGGCGCCCCTGTTTGACGCAACCCGCCGCGCTAGCATGCAAGGATGGCGGGATTACTGGAGTAAGGGTGGGGTAGTAGATCTTTCGCTTAGCGCCGATGCGCGGGCGCACGAGCTCGAGCGGCGCATTATCCAATCGCAGTATATTCTGAAGGTGAACTATGCCGGGAGCTTTCCGCCCTCGGAGTGCGGCTTGGTTACGCCAACGTGGTACGGCAAGCATAACTCGGAGGTGTACTTCATACACGCTGCCCATTTTTACCAGTGGGGGCGCGTAGAGCTGCTCGAAAAAGGGCTTTCGTGGTATCAAAAAATTCTCCCGCTTGCGCAGGCCGACGCAGCCCGAAAAGGCTGGGAGGGCGCCCGGTGGCCTAAAATGTCCGGCATCAACGGGCAGCCTACCCCCGGTGGAATTAACCCCTTTATTATTTGGAATTTCCCCAACCCGATATACCTCTGCGAGCTGGTTTACAGGGCAAAGCCAACGCAGGAAACGCTTAATGGCTATAAGGATATTGTGCTGGAATCGGGAAAATTTCTTGCCTCTTACGCCACCTACGACGAAGCTGCCGACAGATACGTGCTTGGGCCACCTCTGAAAGCCTCCTCCGAAGGTTCGCGGGAGAGCGAAACGTGGAATCCTACGTTTGAGCTGGCCTTGTGGTACTACGGCTTGCAGGTGGCGCAAAGCTGGCGGGTTCGCCTTGGGATGGGAGTAGAGCCGCATTGGGACGACATTCTGCAGAAGCTCTCCAAGCCTACTGTTGTTGACGGCAAGTATGTTGAAATAGAAACCGAACCCCACATCTACGATAAACCCGGCGGTATTCCCTCGTCCATGATTTACGCGCTGGGCTACGTACCCAAAACGCCTATGGTGGATACGGGAATTATGCGCGCTACTTTTGATGAGATACACCGCCGCAGCGAGGAGGGAGTGAGGCGCTGGTCGAGCTGGGCTTTGGGGCAGGCTGCCGCCACCGCCACGCGGCTGGGCGATTTCGAAGCAGCGGTGGACATTATCACCATAGCCTCCCCCAGAGTACGATTTTTGCCGCAAGGCTACGTTCGGCGTCCGGCAGAACCCGACGGGTGCCCTGCCTACATGCCCTTCAACGGCTCTTTCCTTAACGCTGTAGGGCTGATGGCCGGAGGCTGGGACGGAGCGCCGGAAGGGGCTGCGCCCGGATTTCCGAAGAACGGCAAGTGGGTAGTTCGCGCCGAAGGGCTTATGCCGATGCCCTGATGGAAGAACTAAAAACTAAAAACTAAGAACTAAGAGTTGCGCGAAGCGCGGAAAACAAATGAAATCAATACGCTGATACGTAAACACTACAACGCTCTGCATACACAATCGCTTGACGAGAGTTTTCACTTTGCCGACGACGTGCTCAAACAATGCTTAAAACGAGATATGAAATGATACTTTTCATACCGAAAAGGCGCTGGCTTTTCTGAAATTGATAAATAAAACCGCTTATGGAAACCAAATATACCTATAAAGGCGAAGACATCACACTTGATATGATGTTCAAAATTGAGCATATAGCGACTATTCTCGCCAAACGCGAACACAAGAATTTTGACGCTGCATTTGTCAAATTTCTTTCCTCCGCCACTTACCGGGCATTGCAGCAGACAGATAACACTTTATGGGCGGAAAGCAGTGAGTATATTGCTGATGACTACCAACGGGAAGAACTAAAAGTTAAGAGCTAAGAATTGCGCGAATCGCACCGAATGTGATTTTGTGGTAATGAAAAACGAAAAACCGGAGTTAGACTTGGAAAAAAAACCGCTATTTTTGTAGTAGAATTTTAAACTCTCAAAACGTAAAAGTCATGTCAGCAGCGCTAAAAACCCAGAGAAATGCCAAATCTGAGGTGGAAAAATCGGCAGAAACAGCTGTTCGATCAAGCAATATTGTAAAACCGGAGCAGTGTTTGATAGCGATGGCTGCACTATAAAAAAAGGGATTGTGCTATGTACAAGTGCAAAAAGGGATGATATTTCCAACGAAATCAAGAAAAGAGAAAATTTATACTACTCTGTTGAATACACAGGACAACGCAAAAAACGAGTTCTTTGGTATTGATGAAAATTTGCCATATTTTGTTTTTGTGTTCGCACACATTCGCAGGTAATATGCTACTTTGCGAAAAAAACATCAAAATTTAAAGTATTAAAATCATTTTGTCAATTACTTTTAACATTATAGTGTCATATCTTTGGCGCCATAATGATGATGTATTTTTTTGATAGCGCTATTTTATCTTGTAAAAATTCCACTACCGAAAAAAATTTAGTCTATAAAAAGAGGTAGTGTTTCCAGCCGCCCGAAAAGTTGTAATAAGGCTATGATAAATACAGTAATACGGTTTATATTGAGTGCA
>JAISAC010000114.1 GCA_031266935.1 Prevotellaceae bacterium | reverse complement strand
GCCGCTAAAAAATTATGTGACATCCTTAATCAAACGGAATCCCGTTTTCCATCTACTAATCTTAAATTAATTTATGATTCTGTCGCTTTTTAGTTTGCGACCAGTATAGGAGTTCTGAGCGTGAGTAATTCCGGATAAAATACTAAATCTTTTTTTGAAATGCTATGAAAAATAAATGGCACCTCTCGGAGAGAGCACACCTGCCTAAACAGTATCCCCAGGATACTGTAGCAGCGGCCGTAACAAGTATAATCTTGCCTGCATAGCAGGCCAACCGCCCCCGCTGGGTACAAAGAACAGAAAAAGCACATCGTACGCGCAAAGCCGTAGGCCTTGAAGGTGGATAACCCCGTGCGCAGCACGGGGGTAAGAGCTGCTACCACCTCCCTCAAGCTGCGTTGAGCTGCGCAGCACTTCAACGCTTGCCGTTACCGATTTGGAAGTGTTGAAGTCAAAAATAAATGCCCAAGCGCGTTTTTTTGTTTTGCAACTTTTTGTACCTTTGCGGGAAATTTTGAATTTTGAATTCTGAATTCTGAATTGGCTTACGCCGCCGGAACAATTCAAAATTCAAAATTTAGAATTCAAAATTCAAACTTCAAAATCCTATGAGCAAAAAATTTCCTGAGTATAAGGGCTTGGATTTACCCCAAATCAGCAAGGATGTGCTGTCCAAGTGGAAGGCAGAGGGTACTTTTGCGCAGTCGTTGGACTTGCGCAGAGATCGCCCACCGTTTGTGTTCTACGAGGGGCCGCCGTCGGCAAACGGAATGCCGGGTATTCACCACGTGATGGCGCGGGCTATCAAGGATATTGTTTGCCGCTACAAGACGCTCAAGGGATTTTTGGTCAACCGCAAGGCCGGCTGGGACACCCACGGGCTGCCGGTGGAGCTGGGCGTAGAAAAAATGCTGGGCATCACCAAGGAGGACATCGGCAAAACGATTAGCGTGGACGGCTACAACGCCGCCTGCCGCAAGGAGGTGATGAAATATACGCGGGAGTGGGAAAACCTCACCGAGCAAATGGGCTACTGGGTGGACATGGGAGCTCCCTACGTAACCTGCGATAACCGCTACATCGAGTCGGTGTGGCACCTGCTCCGCCAGCTCTACGGCAAGAAGCTGCTCTACAAGGGATACACCATTCAGCCTTACTCTCCGGCGGCCGGAACAGGGCTGAGCACCCACGAGCTCAACCAGCCCGGATGCTACCGCGATGTGAAGGACACCACCTGCGTGGCGCAGTTCGGGCTGGTGCAGAACGAAGCCTCGCGCTTCCTCTACGCTCAGGCGGCAACGGACAGGCTCTTTATGCTGGCCTGGACAACCACCCCGTGGACGCTCCCCTCCAACACCGCTCTGTGCGTAGGCGAAAGCATTGAATACGCCCTGGTGGAGACTTTTAACCCCTACACGGGCGAGAAAATCGCGGTAGTGCTGGCGAAAGACCTAATCCCCCAGCACTTCAACCCCAAAGCGGCTGACCTGCCCCTCGATACCTACAAAGCCGGCGACAAGCTTATTCCCTATCGGGTGGCGGCCACCTGCAAGGGTAGCCGGCTGGAGGGGCTGTCCTACCGGCCGGTGCTGCCGTTTGTGCGCCCCATGGGCAGCGGAGCTTTCCGGGTCATCACCGGCGACTTTGTAACCACCCAGGATGGTACCGGCATTGTGCACATAGCGCCCACCTTTGGCGCCGACGATGACCGGGTAGCCCGCCGGAACAACATCCCTCCGCTGATGCTGGTTGACAAGGCCGGTAGCCACCTGCCGATGGTGGACAAAACCGGAAAGTTCTTTCGCATAGAAGACTTAGACCAAAATTTTGTGGAAAGCTTCGTCAACGTGGAAGCCTACAGGGAGTTTGCAGGCCGCTTTGTAAAAAACGCCTACGACGACCGCCTGACCGACAGCGACCCCTCGCTGGACGTGGACTTGTGCGTAAAGCTCAAGCAGCAAGGTTTGGTTTTCAAAATAGAAAAGCACCAGCACAGCTACCCCCACTGCTGGCGCACCGACAAGCCCGTGCTCTACTACCCGCTCGACAGCTGGTTTGTGAAGACCACCGCCTGCAAGGAGCGTATGGTGGAGCTGAACAAAACCATCGGGTGGAAGCCCGAAAGCACCGGCACAGGGCGATTTGGCAAGTGGCTCGAAGACTTGAAGGATTGGAACCTCTCCCGCAGCCGCTACTGGGGAACTCCCCTCCCGATATGGCGCACCGACGACGGTGGCGAAGAAAAGTGCATTGGCTCCATCGGCGAGCTGAAGGGCGAAGTAGAAAAGTCCGTAGCGGCAGGCTACATGTCCTCCAACCCTTACGCTGCCTTTGAAGAAGGCTTGCTGTCGGAGGAAAACTACGGCGCCTTTGACCTCCATCGCCCGTATGTAGATAAGATAATTCTGGTTTCCGACAGCGGAAAACCCATGAAGCGCGAGGCCGACCTGATAGACGTATGGTTTGACAGCGGCGCGATGCCCTTTGCCCAGTTTTTTTATCCGCATATTAGCAAAGAGGAGTTTAGCCGGGTTTACCCTGCCGATTTCATCTCCGAGGGCGTTGACCAAACGCGGGGGTGGTTTTTTACCCTGCACGCTATTTCGGCTATGGTGGCCGACAGCGTGGCGTTCAAGCACGTCATTTCCACAGGGCTTGTGCTCGATAAGAACGGAAACAAGATGAGCAAGCGCTTGGGCAACACGGTTGACCCGTTTCGGGTGATGGGCGAATATGGCGCCGACGCGCTGCGCTGGTACATGGTTACCAACGCGCAGCCGTGGGACAACCTCAAGTTCGACGTCGAAGGCGTGGAGGAAGTGCGCCGCAAGTTTTTCGGAACGCTCTACAACACCTACTCCTTTTTTGCCCTCTACGCCAACGTGGATGGATTTTCGGGTAGCGAGCCGCAAGTTCCCGTGAACCTGCGCCCCGAAATAGACCGCTGGATGGTATCCCGCCTCCACACCCTCATCAGGGATGTCGGCGAAGCCTACGAAGCCTACGAGCCTACGCGCGCCGGACGGCTGATACAGGACTTTGTGTGCGACCACCTCAGCAACTGGTACGTGCGCCTCAACCGGAAGCGGTTTTGGGGCGGCAGCATGGCCGGCGATAAGCTGGCGGCCTACCAGACCCTCTTTGGCTGCCTGCAAGCCGTCTGCATCCTGGCCTCTCCCATTGCGCCTTTCATCGCCGACAGGATTTTTGGCGACCTCTGCCCCGATACTTCTCCCTCGGTGCACTTGGCGGACTTTCCGGCTTTCGACGAAAGCCTTGTAAGCAAGGCGCTGGAGGATAAAATGAGCATGGCTCAGCAGGTAACTTCCATGATACTTGCGCTGCGCCGCAAGGCCGACGTCAAAGTGAGGCAGCCTCTGGCCAAAGCCCTCATCCTTATTGTCGAAAAACGCCTGCTGCTCCTGTTTACGGAGGAAATAAAAAGCGTCATCCGCACCGAAACCAACGTTAAGGAAATAGCGATTGTAAGCGACGATGCCTGCATAGCGCTCAAGAAAGCCAAGGCCAACTTCAAAACGCTGGGCGCCAAATGCGGCAAAAGCATGAAGGAGGTAGCGGCAAAGATTGCGGCTTTCACCCCGGCAGATGTAGCTGCGCTGGAGCGCGAAAAGCGCTATTCGTTGCTCCTTGCAGACGGCAGCAGCGTTGAGCTCTTGACCGAAGATGTAGAGATTATCACCGAGGACGTTGTCGGCTCCCTGAGCCTTACCGAAAATGGCGTTACCCTTGCCCTCAACGTTACCATTAGTGAGGCTTTGCGCCTCGAAGGTTTGGCGCGAGAGCTGGTAAACCGTATCCAGAACCTGCGCAAGGATAGCGGATTGGAGATAACCGACCGTATCCGTGTCTGCATTGAGCGCAGCCCCGCGGTGGTTGAGGTAGTAGCTGCTTTTGAAGATTACATCAAAAGCCAAGTGCTAGCGGTGGAGCTATCTTTGCCGGAGCGCATCGACGCTCCCGTTTCTTTCGATATTGACGGCCTTGTCGTCAACATCAGCATCTCTCTCGGCTAAAATATAATTTAGGCTAAACCTCCTCCATCTCGTACCTGTCTTTTCCGATGAAGATTAGGGACAGGTAGCGCACGTCGGAGCGGTCGGCAAATAGGGGAGAATCTCGATACTTTTTCAGCTGGGCGCGGGCTTCTTCGCGCTTAGCTCTCAGCAGCTTTTTGCTGCCCGCCGCCTCCTTTTTGACGTACTTGATTTCCCACACCCATTCGTAGCGCACATCGGGCAGGAGGTGGCTGCGCTGCATGTAGATATCCGCGTAGCCGGAGCTTACCTCCAGCTCGGTGATGGTGACGTATATTTTGCTTTGGAACAGCCCGTTCAGCAGCAGCACTTTGATGTACTTTTCGCT
>JAISAC010000103.1 GCA_031266935.1 Prevotellaceae bacterium | reverse complement strand
TTGCGGCAAGTTAGCGTTCGCGCCGGTTTGTCAAAATATAAATCGCGCGGATTGACACAACAAGACGCTTTTTCATATCGGGCAACATATTCGTCCATAGAAGACGTTAAAAACTTGCTGTCTTCCGGAATGGAATACATTGTGTCGCCGATTGCTTCACCTACTGTAATCTTTTTGTGGTGTTTTTTAGGAAATGTGAACCTGTTTCTGTGTCCTACAACAAAAAGGCGCTCTCTGTTTTGCGGGATGCCATAATCAACAGCATTTAATAATTTGTATTCAACAATATAGCCTAATTTATGCAGCTCATCAAGCACCAATTCAAAATACCATTTATTTGAAAACAGTAACCCTCTTACATTCTCAAATAAAAATACTTTGGGCTGTAATTGTTTGATTGCATCAATAAAAACAGGAAACCCGTCCCGTGCATCTTTCATCCCTTTTTGGTGTCCCAAAACGCTGAACGGCTGACAGGGCGGACCTCCGATAACAATATCTACCTGTGGATAGATGAAGTTTGTATCAAGTTTAATAGCATGACATTCTCCATTCAAATTCCTGTTATAAGTTTCACAGGCAACTGCATCCATTTCAAAGCCAACAGTTTTATAGCCTGCCGCCTCAAAACCTAACGATAACCCGCCACAACCGGCAAACAGGTCAATAACAACTTCCTGTTCCACTATTTTTGGCTGCAAAACTTTATTTATATTTTCAACATATTCAGTCATTATTGTTCAAATCATTTTCGACCGTAAATTTACGCAAAAATATAAAAAAATACTTGATACAAAAAACATTATCTGCATGGGTTGTATTATGATTTGCAATTCAAAAACGTCTTTCTAAAAGCCAAAGCTGTCTATCTCTTTCACCTCTTTTTTCTGCTCCTCAAACGGCTTTGCCTTGCCCTGCACCGCGTGGCCTTCGATGTGTATTGCGCGAAACGGACGCACGGGGCAAATGAACTCGCATCCGCCGCAGCCTATGCATATTTCAACGTTTATGTGCGGAATAGTTAGGCCATCTTTGTACGGAACCATTGTAACAGCCTGCGTAGGGCAGTGCTCCGAGCAGGCGCCGCAGTTGGTTTCGTCGGTCGGCACAACGCAAAGCTCCTTGTGAAACACCACATATCCTCCCTGATTCAGGTGCTTCTCCTCCTTCGTAAGCGGCTTTATTGCGCCGTTAGGGCAAGCCTCCGAGCAAATGGTGCAGTCGAAGTTGCAAAAACCCTTTTCAAAGTACATTGTCGGCTGCATGATGCCCGCAAGCCCGTACTCCAGAAAAGCGGGTTTTAGCGCCTGCGAGGGGCACTTGCTGATGCACAGGTGGCACGATGTGCAATGCTTCAGCATATTGTCAACGCTCACAGCGCCCGGAGGTAGAATGGGATGCTGGCGCACGTAGCGGCTGCTTCCCGTCAGGCTGCCGACCTTATCTCCGGCCATAGCCACCGGCGCAGCAGCTGCCGTAGCTACGCCGGCTATCAGAAAACGGCGCTTTCCTTCGTCCACGGAACATTCTACAGCTCCAACGTCGCCGGCGCTGCTATGCCCAGCCGTTGACGTTTTTTTGGGCATGAGCGCCGGCGCGAACTTCAGGGCATCTCGCCGGCAAGCGTTCAGGCAGCTGAAGCAATCTACGCAGCGGCTGCTATCTACCGTTTTTTGCTTGCTGCTTATGCATGCAGCCTTACACTTCACTTCGCACAGCCCGCAGCTGTTGCACTTGCTTTTGTCTATCCGGATTTTGAAAACGGAGAATTTGCTCAAAAATCCCAAAACGGTACCTACCGGACAAATCGTATTGCAGTACGTGCGCCCGTGCCGCCATGCTAAGTAGCCGATGGCAAGCATAGTCAGCGCCGCAACGGCAAAGGAGAATACGCTTACCACGAATACATCCGTTTTGTAGAAAGTGTAGCTGCCGAATTGCGTAAAAATAGCTGCCAAAGCGTTGTTGCCGGCCATGTAAACAGGGCGAAAAACGTTTGCCGCTATACGCCCGTAGGCGCTGTACGGGTCAACGAAAGCCAGCACCAGCGGGAATTTAAAGAAAATAGCCAGCGTTGCGGCAAGCACGGCCGCGCGCAGCAGATTTTTGGCCTTGCCAAACTTGTAGCGCTTCTTCTTTTTTGCTACCCGCTTCGATATCCACGCCGCTACATCCTGATACACGCCCATGGGGCATACCGACGAGCAGTACACCCTCCCGAACAGCAGCGTCAAGACGGCCAACGCTACCAATATAGCAAAAGCAGAGGCCAACACCGCCGGTATGAGCTGCGCCCTTGCCGGCAGGTTGGCCATTTTTCCGTGCAGTAACCCTGCAAAATCAACGAAGTAAAACGTTATTAGCGAAAATAACGCTACCGATACAGCAACTCTTGCTTTTTTCAACATGCGGCAACAAGTACTATCCTATTTTTATTCTCTTGATGTTCAAATTTTCCAGCTTCATTGTCCCCAAACCCATCGTTTGGCCGTTGGCAAGGTGGCCGACATGCTCCAGGGGCATATCCCTGATTTGCCCAAAAAATTTTGCAGCGGCGGTATCTACCGCTACTATATCTTTTGAAACGAAAAGGCTCTTGGTATCAACCACATCGGAAGTTGAGCGTCCCTGCGGGCCGTTGGTTTTCATGGTGCGGTAGGCGTCCACGACGTTCAGCGTCGGCTTTTTTTCCAGCGTACAAACGTCGGCTATGCACTGCTGGAGGTCTGAGCGGTGGAATATGCGCCTGTCCCAAATAATTCCCATGTGATTTTTCATGGAGATGGATAAATTTGCGCCTCCGTGGTGCTTGAGCACCGGTACGTTAATCCACGCATCGCAGTTTAATATGGCCTCGTGTACCTTTGCCGTTTTGAGCTTCTTGCCAAGAGGTAGCCGCACCTCTCTGTAGTACGACTCCTCGTGCGCCGGCGCCATTTTAGCGCCTGCCGCCTTGGCTGCCGCTTCTATTCCGCTGTTTTTGTAGCACTTTATCCAGTCGTCGCAGGTATGGTCAAATACCGTAACCTCCTTTGCACCAGCCTGAAAGCATTGGCGCACAACTTCGGCCACCAGCTCGGGGTTGGTGTTTCCGGCCAGCTCGGGCGCTTTGTCCCACCCGATGTTGGGCTTCACAACCACCTTCCAGCCGCTCTTGATGAATTTGGACATGCCGCCCAGCTCCTCAATAGCCTGCTTGAACATTTCGGCAGGTTCGCCGCCCATAACGGCAACCAAATCAACGGTTTTACCGTCCCGTGACTGAGCCATCAAATCCATTCCGCCTTTCGGCTTCAGCGTGATAGCGGCTCCCGCAAGAGCCAGCGTTCTTAGAAATTGCTTTCTATCCATAGTAGTAGTAGCTTAATTTATAGATGATTAGTTGTCGAATGTTTTAGCCATCATGCGCCGCTACGCTTTAACCAGCGCTCTGAGCACGGCGTATCCGAGAAATACCTGAACCAGCAGCCCCGGATAGCCAACCCTCACGTCCTTCAGCGCTCTGAAAAAATCGGCCACAATAGCCCACTCAACGAGCGTACCGACAAGCTGGTATGCCGCCACTGCCGCCGCGATGGCTAAGAGGGAAACTTTGCCGCTCAGGCGCGCCGCATACGCTGCTCCTACCGCAAGCAGCGCCGACTTGATGACGATGACGGGTAAAGCCGCCACCAGCGGCAGGCCAAACAGCAGGCTGTTGACGAGCGGCGAGGCAATGGCCGTCAGCAACCCGACGTGAATTCCGTACTTGTACGCCGCAATCAGCGTAAAAAAGTAAATCGGTAGCCACGTCAACCCGCCTCCCGGCAGCAAATGGCAAAGCTGCGGTAACAAAACATTACCTGCAATAAAGGCCAAAGAAAATAGATAAGTCTTTAGTTCCTTGTACGATAAGGAATAAAATTTGGCGGTTACATTCATAGCTGTTACAAGTTTTATAGTTTTGCGTAATAGAGTTTATATTCAATAGACACACGGGTTAAGAATCATCGGTTTGGGAAAAATTTCTCACAATAAATTCTAATACTATGATTACTAAGGCTGACCACAAAAGTACGAAATTAGCTGTAATATCGTCCGAGCACGAATGGCGGCAATCTTAATATTAGCTAAACGCCTCTTCACAAACATTGTAAGTATCTGAAAATAAGAGAAAACACAGAAAAACTTTGTCTTTTTTCTACCTGCCATGTCATTCATCAAATATTCGGATAAGACCGGACGCTGAACCCGTAGGGTTGAATATGAATAACCCCCAATGAAGCGAAGCGATTGGGGGGCTACGCGAAGAGTACTCCCCCATACCTGCAACCTGAAAGGTTGAACAGAAAACTATGCAAAATAATGCGTGTCCAATTCCATACCGCTTTCTATCCATATTTGTGCTTTCGCCGTGCTCTCTCCCTCCACCCCTCCCTCCCTCCCTCCCTTCCTCCCTTCACCCCCAATCGCTTCGCTTCATTGGGGGTTATTCATATTCAACCTTTCAGGTTGTGAGTATAGGGGAGTATCTTTGTCGCCCCCCCCAATCGCTTCGCTTCATTGGGGGTTATTCATATTCAACTCTGCGGGTTTAACACCCAAATTTATCCGACATTTGATGAACGACACGACGCTACGCCTATGGCGTGATGCGACAATTTGAAGTGCACCCCATACGTCTGATATTTTGTGATGTAAAATGTGATGTAAAAAATAGCGCTTTTTTTTGGCAGCCGTCCCTGTCTTTCGCTAAAACGGCGCGTCTTCTGCGTGTATTCCGCCGGAGATAAATGAGCCGGCATCGCCCGCCGGCTCGGGCTGCGGAATATCCCTGTTCATTTTTGAGCCGAAAGTTTGCGTGGCAACGGGGGCAAGCGGTATGTTCTCCAGCGGGTCGTCCTCAAGGTTGGTAAACTTGGCCTGCGCCGCGCGGAAGCGCAGGCGCACGTCGTCCACCGCGCCGTTGCGGTGCTTGGCCACCAGAATATCGGCCATGCCGATGGTGGAGCCGCTGTCGGTTTCCAAAATTCCGTAGTACTCTGGCCGGTGAATGAACGCCACGATGTCGGCGTCCTGCTCTATGGCGCCGGACTCGCGCAGGTCGCTCAGCACCGGTCGCATGTTGCCCTTAACGCGCGTCTCCACCGCGCGGTTGAGCTGCGAAAGCGCTATAATGGGAATGTTGAGCTCCTTGGCGATAGCCTTCAGCGAGCGCGAAATGGCGGCTATCTCCTGCTCGCGAAAGCCGCGCGTTTCGGGCGGCCCGCTCATCAGCTGCAGGTAGTCAATAATGACGCACTGTATTTTGTGGGTGGTGTAGAGCCGCCGGACTTTGGAGCGGAACTCGAATATGCTTAGCCCCGGCGTATCGTCAATGAACATGGGCGCGTCGATAAGCGGCTTAATGCTGCGGCTGAGCTGCTGTATCTCCTCCTTGTCGAGCCGCCCGCTGCGCAGCTTGTCGCCGCTAAAGCCGCTTTCGCTCATGAACAGGCGCATCACCAGCTGCTCGCTCGCCATTTCGAGCGAAAAGAACGCTACGGGGCGGTTGTGGTCAATGGCCATGTTGCGCGCCATGGACAGCACAAAGGCCGTTTTTCCCATCGCCGGGCGGGCGGCGATGATTATCAAGTCGGAGGGCTGCCAGCCCTGCGTAAGGCGGTCGAGGTTGGTGAAGCCCGTTGGCACCCCGCTAAACCCGTCCTCGCGCTTGCTGGCCTCCTCAATGTTTTTCATCACGCTCTCCACGATGCTCGACACGGGCTGCGTTTCGCGCTTGATGTTGCCCTCGGCCAGCGTAAGGATGTCCTGCTGCGCCGAGTCGAGCAAATCCTCCACGTCGGTGGCGTCGTCGAACGACCGGCGCTGCACCTCGCTCGATATGCGGATGAGCTCGCGCTGAATGTACTTTTGGGCAATAATCTTGGCGTGGTAGTCGATGTTGGCCGCCGAGCCTACCTTTAGCGTAAGCGACGAAAGGTACTGCGCCCCGCCAACTTCCTCCAGCAGGGTTTCCTTTCGCAGCTCCTGGGTAACCGTATAAATATCAATAGGCTCCAGCCGGTGGGAGAGGTTGGCTATGGCGCGAAATATCTTTTGGTGGGCGTCCTTGTAGAAGCTCTCGGGCTTGAGTATGTCGAGCACATCCACCACGGCATCCTTTTCGAGCATGGCGGCGCCCAGCACGGCGGCCTCTAAGTCGAGCGCCTGCGGCGGGACCTTACCCAGCTCTAACCCCACGGTGGCTACGTTGATCTCCTGCTTTCTTGTCCACCTGCGCGGTGTTGCTATATCTGCCATTGTATTATTTTTCTGCTATTTATATTTAAGCGCGCGGCGCGTCTGCACCATTTTTCGCGCCCCAAAGTTACGCTATCTTCTCAAAAAATGGTTGCCGCGCGGCTTTTTTAGTTACCAAAAAAAATATGTTGACAAGATGTTGATAAATGGCGTGGCCTGTGAAGGGGTGGGGGTAGCGCGGGGAGCAGCTTAGGAATGACGAATAAACAAGATATAACCGTTAATAAAGTGTCGTCCCCCTCGGCTACGCTCGGGGCAGGCTCTGCGGGACTTGCCAGGAGTTGTCGTAAAACCCCGCAGGGGTGACACTTTATTAACCGTATGCTTTAGCATACGGGGGTCGTCCCTGCGGGGCTGCCCGTTGTAGAGACGTGGCGCGCCGCGTCTCTACGCAGGTATGCTGCAATCCGTATGCTGCAAACCCCGCAGGGGTGACACTTTATTAACCGTATGCTTTAGCATACGGGGACAATCGCTCGGTAGAAAACACGAATGGTGTCCCTCTTTGGCATCCCATAGGGAGGCATCCCTACGGGATGCCGACAAACGCCGGAATATTTTCTTTTCTACCGAGCGATTCATTCCTACGGAATGAGCAAAAACGACAATTTGAAATACACCCCCATTCGGGAAACAGGCTTACGCCGTCAGGCATTCAAAATTCAAAATTCAAAATTCAAAAATTTCGCATGAAAAAAATTCTGTCGAGCACCTCATTCAAGCTGCTTTGCGCGGTGCTCATTGGCCTGCTGATAGGGCAGGTTGCCGGCGAAGGCGCGGTAAAGGTCATCGTCCCGCTGAAGCACCTGCTGGGGCAAGCTATATTTTTTCTTGTTCCCATCATCATCTTTGGCTTCATTACCCCCGCCATTGCGCGGCTCAAGCGGAATGCCTCGAAGCTGCTTGGCATTTCGCTTCTTTTGGCCTACCTCTCGTCGCTGGGCGTGGCTGTTTTTGCGGCGCTGGTGGGGTATGGCGTAATCCCCTACCTGCACATCAGCAGCGCGGCGGAGGGGCTAAAGGAAGTGCCGGCAATGCTTTTTCGCCTCGACATTCCGCCGCTCATGCCGGTAATGAGCGCGCTGGCGCTGGCGCTGACGTTTGGCTTGGCGGTGGTGTGGACTAAATCCGAAAAGGTTGAGCGTGCGCTCTACACGCTTCAGGATATAGTGAGCGTCATGGTGAGCCGCTTTTTAATACCCGTTCTGCCGTTTTTTGTTGCGGCAAACTTCGCCATTTTCAGCTACGAGGGCGTTATCGTGGCGCAGCTGCCTGTTTTTCTTGCCGTTGTGGTGGTAGCCATTGTTTGCAACGCGGCGTGGCTGGCGCTGCTCTACGGGGTGGCCGGCGTTTACTCGCGCAAAAATCCGTGGCGGGTGCTGAAGCACTACGGCCCCGTAATCCTCACCGCAATGGGCACGCAATCTTCGGCGGCAACGCTTGGCGTAGCCATCAAGGCCGCCCAAAAAAGCGACGCGCTGCGCGACGACGTCCGCAGCTTTTCCATTCCGCTGTTTGCCAACATTCACTTTTGCGGCTCGGTGCTGGACGTTGTATTTCTGGTCATCGTTATTTCGCAGGTGCTGTACGGGCACTTGCCCTCGCCGGCAACGCTGGCGGTGTTCATTCCGCTGCTGGGAATATTTGCCGTTGGCGCTCCCGGCTTACCCGGCGGGACGGTGGTGGCCTCGCTGGGAATAATACAGTCGGTGCTGGGGTTTGACGAGGCCGGCACCGCCTTGCTGCTGACCGTTTTTGCGCTGCAGGACAGCTTCGGCACCGCCGGCAACATCACCGCCGACGGCGCGCTGACCTTACTCCTCGACACCTACTCGGACAGGCACACGCCAAAAGAAGGTTAGGGATTTGGATGATTATTTCTCATTGCAAATTTCACTTCCCTGTCATTTTACAGGGATAAAAAATAAATAACATATAACGGATATAAAAGTGTCGTCCCCCTCGGCTACGCTCGGGGCAGGCTCTGCGGGACTTAGCGGGAGCCTCCTGCTTGTCCCCCGTATGCTGAAGCATACGGTTAATAGAG
>JAISAC010000092.1 GCA_031266935.1 Prevotellaceae bacterium | reverse complement strand
TTTGAAAGGGGGGGTAGGTTTTTGAAAAGCAGAAAATATAACCCGTAACTAATTATATAATAGTGATATACAAGATAAAAGCCGACCGATTTTTAAGTTAGTCGGTTGGTAGTGAATTTATTTGTTGAAATTTTCGTAGCACCATCCAAAAAAAAGATTTAGCCAATTACCGGCCTGCGCGTAAATTAATTTTTTATGTACCTTTACGCTCTCAAAAAAACAATCATTTTTAAGAAAATGGACATAAATAAGCACATTGTTGACCAGCGCATCAGGAAAATCGCAGCTGATAATCCCGATAAATTTGCGGGCGAAAAAGACGAGCGGAAAAAGCTGTCAAAGGCTTTCGTTTGCCTGTCTGTGGCTTCCTGCTTGGATATTGAGCTGGAAGAAGCGTTTGGGCTTATTACTGAAGGCGGCAACGACGCCGGCGTTGACGCCATTTACATCGGAGGTGTAAATGGCTATGATTTTTCCGTTACCGTTTTTCAGGGAAAGTATACCTTTGATTTGGAAAAGGAAAACAACTTTCCGGCCAACGCTATCCAGCGGGTGATTGGAAGCATTGGCGCAATTTTTGACCCAAGCAAACCCATCGAAATGAACGAAGATTTGATGCCGAAGGTAGAAGATATTCGCTCTTTGATTGCCGACGGCTTTATCCCGAATATCAAGTGCGTGTTTACTAATAATGGGTTGAAGTGGCAGCAGGAGGGAGATACTCATATTGCCAACGCCGGTTTTCCCGAAAATCAGGTGAAATTTGAGTACTTCAACCATAAGGATATTGTCGACTCCCTGCAATCAACAAAAGGAATTAGCGAAACGTTGCAGCTGTCAGGTAAAAGTATTCAGGAAGATTTTAACTTCAAAAGGGTTTTGGTTGGGAAAATAAATATCGTAGCGTTAGCCAGGCTGTTTGAAAAGCACGGCGATAACCTGTTAGACCAAAATATTCGCAAGTATTTGGGGCTGAGCGCCAATCGAGTTAATGCCGGTATGAGGGATACTTTGCTGGGCGAAAAGCGAGAAAATTTTTACTTTTACAATAACGGCATTACGATGGTATGCAGCAAATTCTCGTACAATGGTTTGCAAGCTGACAATTGGCTTGTCAAGGTTGATGATTTGCAGATAATCAACGGCGGACAATCCTGCAAAACTATTTTAGATACCGTAAAAAATAATCCTTCGACAGATTACTCCAACGCCTACGTATTGGTCAGGCTGTACGAGCTGTCGGGCGATGGCGCAGGCTCTTTGATTACCGACGTAACGATTGCAACCAACAGCCAAAATCCGGTTGATTTGAGAGATTTGCGGGCCAACGACGATTTGCAGAAAAGGTTAGAAACAGCCGCTTCGGAGCTGGGATATTTTTACAAGCGGAAAAAAGACAGCGCTGCTTCCTCGCGAGAAGCAACCGTGCTGTCGTCTTCTGTTGCCGCAGAGTCCATATTTGCCGTTTGGAAAAAGAAGCCATACCTGGCAAAATTCAAAAAAAACGAGCTGTTTGGGGCTTTCTACCACGATGTTTTTGATAATATCAACGCCGCGCAGCTGCTTATTGCCGTTTTCATATACAGATTTTGCGACGCTCAACGAAAAAAGAGCGATTTAAGAGACCGCTTTCCGCATATTCCCTACAGCAGCTATTTTATGTCGATGCTTATCGGCGATTTGCTGCTGAAAAATTTAGAGCTTACGCTTGATAAGTTGACGCATAAAGAGCTTGAGCAGGCAAAAGCTTACTTTGAGGCAAACAAAGATGCCCTTTTTGAGCAAGCAAACAAGAAATTGGTAAATGCTTTAAATCAGCTCTACCCTACTCCCAGCTCTTACGACAAAATAGATAAAAGGCGGCTGTCTGCTACATTCAGGCGAGGCGATTTGATGGTGTATCTACCCTAATCCCAAGCGGCAAGTAAGTTAGATGAATTAACAATAATGGAAATTTATGGAAATTATGGATACATCGTTAGAAACAATGCTGCAGCAGGTGGACACGCTGCAAATACGCTTGCAGCAAGTCCGGCCACTTGGCAATGAAGCGTTGAGCAAAATTAAATCTGCCCTCGAAATGGAGTATACCTTTGAGAGCAACCGGATAGAAGGCAATACGCTAACGTTGCAGGAAACGGCATTGGTAGTGAGCGAAGGCGTTACCATCGGCGGCAAAAGCATGAGGGAGCATTTGGAAGCCATTAACCACGCGCAAGCCATTGAATTTATCAAAGAAATAGCCTCCGCCGACGTTGACATCACAGAGCGCACCGTTAAGGAAATACACGCCCTTATACTGCACGGCATAAACCGGGAACAGGCCGGGCGGTACAGGAGTGTACCGGTAATGATTGTCGGCAGCCGGCACATGCCGCCGCAACCCTACCTGATAGCCCCGCAAATGGAGCAATTCATCAGAGATTACAGCAGCCTGCAAAGCAACGGTGCGCACCCCGTTTTAGTAGCCGCCTTTCTGCACGATGAGCTGGTAAAGATACACCCGTTCATCGACGGCAACGGCAGAACCTCACGGCTTTTGATGAATCTCTACCTGCTTTCAAAAGGGTACCCTATCGCCACCCTGAAAGGTGACAGCGAGGCAAAGCAAGCCTACTACACGGCGTTGGAGCAAAGCCACGTCGATAGCGACCGCAAGCCGTTCAACCTGCTTGTGGCAAACGCCGTGAAGCAGTCTTTAGAAAAATATTTACAGATTATTGAAGCCCAAATGTTATAAAAATTTTTTGCTGCAAATTTAACTTGAGAAGTATTAATAATCAAATTATTGCATGAAAAATATGCTGATTATCCTGTCAATTTTCATCCGGTTGTGTGAAAATTAAAAATTTTCATGTACTTTTGCTGCTACCAAAATTTAAATTAAACGTGCTATGGAACTAAAAGCAAAACTAATTCAGGTGCTCCCTCTGCAAACGGGCGAGGGGCGGAACGGAATGTGGAAACGGCAGGATATTATCGTAGAAACCGAAGGAACATACCCCAAAAAAGTATGCATTTCGATTTGGGGCGATAGAGTAAACCCAAGCGTGCTCGTTATGGACAGCATGTTGAACATCTCGTTTGACTTAGAAAGTCGCGAGTTCAACGGTCGCTGGTACACCGATTCGCGCGCGTGGAAAATTGAGCCTGCCGACGGCAGCATCCCCAGCGCCCCCGTTGCAGGCGCACCTGTTGCAGGCGCATCCGCAAGCCAGCCGCAGGCGCCTGAAGCCGCACCGTTTACCGCCGACGAGGAAGGTAAGGACGATTTGCCGTTCTAAGGCAAAGGCAAAGTAAGGAAGCCCAAAGCAATAAGAGTTGAGATTTTTTACCTCAACTCTTATTGCTATTTTACTTATCCCTCTGCTTTTACCGCCGCCATTATTCCCATCACCTGCGCAAGAGCATACATGCGCCCAAGGAACGAGTAGCCCGGGTTGTAGTTTTTTTGCGCGTCGTCGAGCATGGTGCGCCCGTGGTCAACGCGCATGGGCAGGCTGGCGGGCGCCTGCTGCTCGAATATGCGCACCAGCTCCACCAAATGCCCCCTGCCCTCGAGGTGCGATGCCTCTACAAAATCGCCGCCGGGCATGGCCTTAGTGCTGCGAAGGTGCACAAAGTGCGACCTGTCCACAAACTTGCGGGCAAGCGCTACCACGTCGTTGTGCAGGCCGGCGCTGAGCGAGCCGGCGCAAAAGGCAAGCCCGTTATGCGGGTTGTTTACAGCCGTCAGCAGCCATTCAATATCTTCTTCGTTAGTTACAATGCGCGGCAACCCCAGCACCTGAAATGGCGGGTCGTCGGGGTGTATGGTCATGTTGATGCTGTACTGGTCGCACACCGGCATAATTTGCTCAAGGAAATACTTAATGTTTTCGCGCAGCGCGTTCCGGTCTATCCCGCTATACAGCGCAAGCAGCGCTTTGAAGAGCTCCACGGGGTTGCTATCGCCCTCGCGGATATTTCCGTTTACAAAGCCCTGCGTTTTTACGATAATGCTATTCACCAGCTCGTCCTTTTCCTGCTGGGTAATGGTTTTGTCGAGCTGCAGCACCTGCTGCAGTTCCTCGTCGGTGTAATCCTTTTCTGCGCCGTCGCGCTTCAAGATGCGGCAGTCGAAGTAGGCAAACCTCGCCTTGCTGAAGTAGAGCGACGAGGTGCCGTCAGGCCAGCGGTAGCTCAGGTCGGTACGTATCCAGTCAATCACCGGCATAAAGTTGTAGCAAACGGTTTTTACGCCGCACTTCCCCAGGTTGGCCAAGCTGACTTTGTAATTTTCGATCAGCCGGTCTCTTTCGGGGCCGCCGTACTTGATAGCCTCCGATACGGGCAGGCTTTCCACCACCGACCAGCGAAGCCCCGCCTGCTCGATGTAGCTTTTCAAATCGCTGATGGCCTCCACCGTCCAAATTTCGCCGTTGGGCACGTCGTGCAGCGCCGTAACAATGCCCTCCACGCCAATTTGCCGAAGCATATCAAGCGTAATGCTATCTTTTTTCCCAAACCATCTCCATGTTCTTTCCATACTTGTTTTTGTTTTTAAATGTTTACTTTATATAGTTCTGAATAAATGACCACAAATTAAATTGACACAAAATTGATACAAAATTGATACAACAAAATAACAATAAGCATTTATATTCGTAATTATTAATTGTTAATTATTAATTGTTAATTACAAAAAGAGGTCTATTAGCCCTTCGGGTAGCTCTACGCTCACTATTTTCTTTTTTTTATCCACCGAAATAATGAAGCGCGGGTTATCGGGGATAAGTATTTCCTGCCCCTGCTCCGTTGTGAGCTGCAGCACCGGATTTCCAGGGTAGTCAAGCCGCCGGGTAAGCTTTCCTACAACGCCAAATGCGGCGTCTTCAAACGTATAGCCCATCAGCGCTTCGCTTTCGGCAGGCGGCGTCGCTGCTGTTGCTTTGCTCTTTGCCGCTTGCTCTACAAAAATCTCCTTTCCTGCCAGCTCCTGCGCCAGCGCTTCCCGCTCCATATCGTCAAAAACAACCACCAGCTTGCCATTTTTTTCGGCGATGCTCTTAAAGTAAAAGGGCACATTCAGCCCCTCAACGCTAACGAGTACGGGCGTTTTTTGCGACAGCTCCGGGCTGCCGCCGTACAGCGCAAGCAGGAGCTCGCCGTGCGCTCCGAATGTTTTTTGCAGCCTGCCGACAGGTATCAAGCTCATGATGAAAAGCAGCTAAAGAAGTTAATCATTGGGGGTTAAGTGACGGAAGCAAAAAAACGCCATGCGTATTCCTGCGCACAGCGTTTTTTCAGACATTACATGGTGTGAGGTGAGGCTATTCTGCTGCCGTGCTCTCGGGAGCAGGGGCAGGAGCTGCCTCTGCTTCGGTAGCGGCGGCAGCTTTGGCAGCAGCCTCGGCGGCTCTCGCGGCCAACGCTGCTTTTTTCTTTGCCACATCCTCGGCCTTAACTTCTTTAACTCTTATTTCAGCGCTCAAACGGCTCTTATTACGGTCACTTTTCACTTTATCCAATAAGTTCTTTTTCGTCGAAATTTTCAACTTTTTGTCAGCTATCCAAGCCTGAAACTTCTGCTCAGCGGCTTCCGGAGTCAACGCACCTTTTTTGATGCCGCCGTCGAGATGCTTTCTTAGCAGCACCCCTTTATACGACAGTATAGCGCGCGTGGTTTCGGTTGGCTGAGCGCCCTTATTGAGCCAATCCAGCGCCCTATCGAAGTCAAGTTCAATAGTAGCAGGCTCTGTGTTAGGATCATAAACGCCTAACTTCTCAATAAACTTGCCATCACGTGGCGCCCTACTGTCGGCTACCACAATGTGGTAAAAGGCGTATGCCTTCTTGCCGTGTCTTGCTAATCTAATTTTTACAGCCATATTGTTTAAAAAATAAAATTTGTATATGAAACGGGCGCAAAGATACCTTTTTTATTCAAGATTTGCAAGGCGAAAATAAAAAAAAAATCGTAAATTTGTGCTTTGGCTTGAAGAATTCCTGCTTACGCCCCAACGCGAGCGCCAAATTAGGTGGAGGCAGAAAGCTTGCGTAAGCTTCTTATTTAGCGATTATTTTTAATATTTTAATACAATAAAAATGGTAAATAGCAGCTCAAAAGATTGCCGGATTATTTTTATGGGGACGCCGGATTTTGCCGTAGCGTCGCTGCAAGCGCTGGTTGAAGCCGGCCACAAGGTTGTTGCGGTGGTCACCCAGCCCGATAAGCCCGCAGGGCGCGGCCTGCAGCTACAGGCGTCGGCGGTGAAGCGCTATGCGCTGGAGCAGAACATTCCGGCGCTGCAGCCGGCTAAAATGAAAGATGAAAATTTTCTGCGCGCGCTGCAGCAGCTTAACGCCGACCTGTTTATCGTAGTTGCCTTCCGGATGCTGCCGGAGGTGGTGTGGCGTATGCCCCGCCTCGGCACGTTCAACCTGCATGCCTCGCTCCTGCCGCAGTACCGCGGCGCGGCGCCCATCAGCTGGGCAATCATCAACGGCGAAACCGAAACCGGAGTAACCACTTTTTTCATCGATGAAAATGTTGATACCGGCAAAATTCTGCTCTCCGAAAAAGTCAAAATTTTGCCCTCCGACACCGCCGAAACCCTGCACGACAAGCTAAAAGAAACCGGAAAGCATCTGGTGCTCAAAACCGTGGAGGGGATTGCAGCAAGCAGCATACAGCCAACGCCGCAGGAGTATGCAGGTAACGCCGGCAAAGCATCGGCGGCTCCGAAGCTTTTTAAGGATACTTGCCGCGTAAGCTGGCAAAAAAAATCCTGCGAGCTGGTTAACTTTGTGCGCGGGCTAAGCCCCTACCCTGCTGCATGGTGCGAATTGTCGGTCAACGGAGCGCCTCCGCAGCAGGTGAAAATTTTTGCCTCGCACGCCGAGCATGCCCCCGAAAACCTGCCTCCGGCGGGCGCTGCCCTCACCGACGGCCGCTCTTTCCTCAAGATTGCCTGCTCCGACGGCTTCCTGCATGTTGACGAGCTGCAGCTTTCGGGTAAAAAGCGAATGGCAGCAGCCGATTTTTTGAGAGGAAATAAGCTTACACAACAATAGAAAATTTTTAATAAAGTGCTTCATCAATTTACATCGTACATAGCGCACAACAAGCTGTTTTGCCATACCGACAGCCTGCTGGTTACGGTAAGCGGCGGCGTTGACTCCATGACGCTGCTGCACTTGCTGCTGGCGGCGGGCTACAGCAAGGTGGGCGTAGCGCACTGCAACTTCCGGCTGCGGGGCAAGGAGTCGGACGGCGACGAGCAGCTGGTGCGCCAACGCTGCGCACAAGAAAATATCCCGCTCTTTGTAGCGCACTTCGATACCGACAGGTACGCCGAGCAAAAAGGAATTTCTATCCAAATGGCGGCGCGGGAGCTGCGCTACGCATGGTTTGAGGAGGTGGCGGCAGAGCATGGCTTTGACAAAATAGCCGTGGCGCACAACGCCAACGACGAGGTAGAGACTTTCTTCCTGAACCTTACACGCGGCACCGGGCTGCGGGGGCTGACGGGGATGGCGGCGGCGCAGGCAAAAACAGTAAGGCCGCTGCTGTTTGCCCCGCGCACAGAAATTTTGCAGTACGCACGGGAGCATGGCATACGCTTCCGCGAAGATTCGTCGAACGGCCAGGTGAAGTACGCCCGCAACAGAATTAGGATTAACGTGCTGCCGGAGCTTGCAAAGCTCAACCCCTCGTTCCTGCCAACCATGCAGGGTAACATGGAGCGCTTGAGGGCGGCGCAACGCCTCGTAGCAGGCATGGTGGACGATTTGCAAAAAAAGGCATGCACCCAAAAAGAGGGCAGGCTGTACATAAAAATAGCCGAGCTGCCGGCGGAGCAGCGCGACTTTTGGCTTTTTGAGCTGCTGCACGAGCGCGGCTTTTCGGGCGCTACGGTCGGCGATATTGCGGCTGCGCTGAACGGAGCGCCCGGAAAAATATTCTACTCGCCCACGCACCAGCTCTTAAAGGACAGAGAAATGCTGATTGTTGCGCCAAAAGAAGGAGGAAAAATTGAGGAGGAGGAGGAGGGGCTATCAACGGAAGATTGGAGGCCAAACGCTACGGGTTGGGCAGTAGAGCTCAAGGAGGAGGGGCTGGCTGGCCAAGAGGTAAAGGTGGGCAGCGCCGTATTTTCCTTTGAAATTATTGAGGCCACCAACGTCCGGCTAAATCAGGGCAGCAGCGTAGCCTTGCTGGATTGCGATACGCTGCAATTTCCGCTCAGGCTGCGCCGCTGGCAGGCAGGCGACAGGTTTGCGCCGCTGGGCATGAAAGGCGAAAAAAAGCTGAGCGATTTTTTTACCGACAGCAAGCTCACCCTTTTCGAAAAGCAGGAGCAGCTACTCCTCTGCTCCGCCAACGGCGATGTGGCGTGGGTAGCAGGCCGCCGAATGGATAACCGCTACCGCGTAACAAAAAGTACAAGGCGCATTTTGAAAGCGAGCTGGAGAAAATTTTGAAATGCACCCCCATACGCTATGCATATTTTGTCAATAAAAAAGCTGCTGGGGTGGAATGCTTCACCGGTAAAATATCTACCTTTGCCCCCGCGTTATGGTTCCATAAGCCGGATTAAAAGGGAATCCTGTGAAAGTCAGGAGCTATCCCCGTAGCTGTGAGCTTCATTCGAGGGCATGTATCACTTTTTGCCACTGACCGTACAGGTTGGGAAGGCGCATCGCCCGAAGCAAGCCAGAAGACCTGCCATGCTGCGCGCAATCCGGTGCTTTCGGGTGAAAGGCGGCAAGGACAGGTCTTTTTATGCCAGCGTAAAAACGCCTCTCTCTACCTTTTTTTCCGTATCCAACCGAATTTGCTACCGACAAAAACAGGAAAATGTTTTAAGCTAATTTTATATACAGAATGGAACTATTTATTATTAAAAGAGACGGAAAGAAGGAGGCGTTCTCCATTGAGAAGGTTAAGAGCGCCATCGGGAAAGCATTTTTATCGGTAGGCAGCTACGCAACGCAGGAGGTTATCACCAACATTTTGAGCCGGGTGAACATCGGCAACGAGAGTACGGTGGAGGATATTCAAAATCAGGTAGAGGTAGCCTTAATGTCCGAGCGCTACTACGCCGTTGCCAAATCCTACATGCTGTACCGGCAGAAGCACTTGGAAGACCGCGAGGTGCGCGACAAACTCAACTTCCTGATGGAGTACTGCGACGCCGGCAACGCGGCCTCGGGCAGCAGGTACGACCCCAACGCCAACGTAGAGAACAAGAACATGGCAACGCTCATCGGCGAGCTGCCCAAATCCAACTTTATCCGCCTCAACCGCAGGCTGCTGACCGACCGCCTGAAGGAGATGTACGGCAAGGAGATAGCCGACAAGTACATCGACCTGCTAAACAACCACTACATCTACAAAAACGACGAAACAAGCCTTGCCAGCTACTGCGCAAGCGTTACCATGTACCCGTGGCTGCTGAGCGGCACTACCTCCATTGGCGGAAACTCCAAGGCGCCAACCAACCTGAAATCGTTTTGCGGCGGATTTATCAACATGGTCTTCATGATTTCCAGCATGCTGAGCGGCGCCTGCGCCACGCCCGAATTTTTGATGTACATGAGCTACTTCATCGGGCTGGAGTACGGCGAAGATTACTACCTGAACACAGATAAGGTGGTTGACCTGTCGAAAAAGCGGCGAACGCTGGACAAGGTTATCACGGACTACTTCGAGCAGATTGTCTATTCGATTAACCAGCCAACCGGCGCACGAAATTTTCAGGCGGTCTTCTGGAACATATCCTACTACGACCGCTGCTACTTCGAAAGCCTGTTCGCCGAGTTTGTATTCCCCGATGGCAGCCGCCCCTGCTGGAGCGCCCTCAGCTGGCTACAGAAGCGCTTTATGAGGTGGTTCAACAGCGAGCGGCTGCGCTCCGTGCTGACCTTTCCGGTAGAAACCATGGCGCTGCTGACCGAAAACGGCAGGCCGAAGGATGAGGAGTACGGCGACTTTACCGCCGAGATGTACGCCGAAGGGCACTCGTTCTTTACCTACATGAGCGACAACGCCGATTCGCTCAGCAGCTGCTGCCGCCTGCGCAACGAGATACAGGACAACGGCTTCAGCTACACGCTGGGGGCGGGAGGCGTTTCCACAGGGTCAAAAAGCGTGCTGACCATCAACCTCAACCGCTGCGTTCAGCATGCAGCCCGCAAGGGGCAGCACTACCTGTTCTTTCTCGAAGAAGTCATCGACCTGGCGCATAAAGTACAGCTCGCGTACAACGAAAACCTGAAGTATATGCAAAAAAAGGGCATGCTGCCGCTATTTGACGCCGGCTACATCAGCATGGAGCGGCAATACCTCACCATCGGCGTAAACGGCTTGGTGGAGGCAGCCGAATTTTTCGGAATTGAAATCTCCGATAACCCCAGGTATGAAGAATTTGTCCGCCAGGTGCTCGGAACGGTAGAGGCGTACAACAAGAAGTACCGCTCCAAAGGCGTGATGTTCAACTGCGAAATGATACCTGCCGAAAATGTGGGCATTAAGCATGCAAAGTGGGATAAGCGGGACGGCTACAAGGTAAACCGGGACTGCTACAACAGCTACTTCTACGTCGTAGAGGACAACGCCATCAACATCGTGGATAAATTCCGCCTGCACGGACGGAAGTACACTGAGCGCCTGACCGGCGGCTCGGCCCTGCACATGAACCTGGAGGAGCACCTCAGCAAAGAGCAGTACCGGCAGCTGCTCTACGTAGCAGGCCAGGAAGGGTGCAGCTACTTTACCTTCAACATCCCCAACACGGTCTGCAACGACTGCGGGCATATCGACAAGCGCAACCTGCAGGAATGTCCGTCGTGCAGAAGCAAAAACCTCGATTACCTGACCCGCATTATCGGCTACATGAAGCGCGTTAGCAATTTTTCTCAACCCCGGCAGCAGGAGGCCGCTCAGCGTTACTATGCTTCAGTTCGCCAGCTATAGCATCGTTTTTCAGGAAGTACCGGGAGAGGTAACGCTGGCCATCAACCTTTCCGGCTGCCCCAACCGCTGCAAAGGCTGCCACAGCCCCCACCTGCAAGAAAACACCGGACGGCTGCTGGATAGCAGCGCGCTTGCCGAGCTGCTCGAAAAGTACGGCAGCGCCATTACCTGCGTCTGCTTTATGGGGGGCGACGCCGCGCCGGACGAAGTGGAGCAGCTCGCAAAGTTCCTCCGCCAAAAAACCGGCGGCCGGATAAAAGCGGCCTGGTACTCCGGAAAACCCGAGCTGCCTGCCGGCTGCTCCGCAGAGAGCTTCAGCTACATCAAGCTGGGCAGCTACATTGAGCGGCTGGGCGGCTTGGATTCGGCAGCAACCAACCAGCGGTTCTACCGGATAGACAACCGGCAAATGGCGGACATAACAAAATGTTTTCACAAAAAATGCCTGCCGACCAACGCCACTTGAAATAAAATCGCTATTTTTGCGAAAAAAATTGTAAAGATGAATGGAGTAAAAACAATCAGCTACTCGGACATTTTCCTGTCGTGCTTCAGCGACAACGCCCAAAAGTGTATTCCCACCGTAAAGGAGCACTACCTCGTGTACATCTATTCGGGCGCGCTGGAAATCAACGAACGCGGGAAAATAACAAAAATCCACAAGGGCGAGTGCGCCTTTATTCGCAAGGACAACCGCGTCAACATGACCAAGATGCCGAAAAACGGCGAGCAGTTCAAGTCCATTTTTCTTAGCTTTCCCCGCAGGTTTCTGCACGAATTTTACCAGACGCTCGACAAGGAGCAGCTCCCGGAAAACGTGAAAAGGCAGGAAGTCAGCGTGTACAAGTTTCCCGCCGACCGCCCCGACATAGTAAGCCTTTTCGAGTCAATGACGCCCTACTTCGACGCCGGCGTACCTCCCACCAGCGAGCTGATAAAGCTGAAAATGACGGAAGGCGTTTTCGTCCTGCTAAACACGAATAAAAACATTTACGCCTCGCTTTTCGACTTTGCCGAGCCGTGGAAGATTGACATCCTCGACTTCATGAACGAAAACTACATGTACGACCTTTCGATGGAGGAAATTGCCTCCTACACCGGCCGCAGCCTTGCCGCCTTTAAGCGCGATTTTGGCAGGATAAGCCGCCTGTCGCCGCAAAAATGGCTGATGGAGAAACGCCTGACGGTGGCGTACGATAGAATTTGCAACCGAAACGAAAAAGTATCGGACGTCTGCTTTGAAGTGGGGTTTAAAAGCCTGTCGCATTTCTCCACCACCTTCAAGCGACAGTACGGCTTCCCGCCCACAAGCAAGTAAAAACGACGAGCTTTGTTTAGAGCTTATTGCTATGCAAACTACATGCCCTGCGCATCTTAACCTGGCTACTTGATGCGCGTTTTTATTTTGTTCGAAATTCTTTCGTCTTCGGTCTTGAAAATAATAAATCGCTTGTCGTTTTCTGTTGCCATTTTCTTTAACAATCTATATAATCATGTTGATAATGACATAAGCATGACATAAAAATGTTGCTTACTATCAGTTGTTTATAAATACAAAACCTCTCAACAATGACATGACCATGACATAAGATTTTAAAACCAGTAGGGAACATATAAGGTTTTATGCCCATAAAGTATAATTCTTGTATATCGGTCACCGACAATAATCTTCGGCGCAGGTAATTGATGGTATTCACATTCGGAAACAACCTTGTCAAATCCGCTTCCGCGTTCTTCGCAGATAAGGATGAAAATTCGTGCCAATTAAATTATGCGTTCCATCTTCCACACCAAAAATCAGATAGGCATTTTCTTTCTTATGATAGCACGCGCTGTTACTAAGCGCAGACAAATATTCTCCAATTTCTTGAGGATTGGAATTGTCCTTTTTGAACTCAACCCACTCACATTCTTTCGGTAGATGCTTTAATACTTCTGTAAATTCTTGTATACTCATTGCTGCGATTATTTTTTATTTCTCATCTATTATCCCATCTATTTCCCGCATCACTTTCCCCGTTTCAGTTAAGACTGCGACTATCT
>JAISAC010000089.1 GCA_031266935.1 Prevotellaceae bacterium | reverse complement strand
TTTGAAAGGGGGGGTAGGTTTTTGAAAAGCAGAAAATATAACCCGTAACTAATTATATAATAGTGATATACAAGATAAAAGCCGACCGATTTTTAAGTTAGTCGGTTGGTAGTGAATTTTGATGTTGTTCGTTTCATTTTAGTTTTTAGTTTTTAGTTTTTAGTTTTTAGTTTGCATAAAATTCATTTTGTTTCAAATTTTTATTGATTTCTACCGCGTCTATGTAAATAGGCCAGTAGTGAAACCACGTATTGTTGTATTTCAGCTGAAGGCTCATCAGCTTTTCCGGCGGGGCGCTGTTTATCGCCAGCTGCATCAGGTAGCTTTTATCGGCGTAGCTGTCCCGCTTGGCAAATCGCAGCACGTCGTACCAGCGCTTTCCTTCAAACGCCAGCTCGCGGGCGCGCTCGGCAAGTATCAGCCGCTCCAGCGCTTTGCCGTCAATCGGCGCTGCCAGCTCGCTATCGCTGTTGTCAATTGCGTTGGCGCGGCTGCGGATTTGCTTTACCAAGCCGTAGGCCTGCTCCATAGCGGCGTTGTCGTTAGTCTGAATGGCCATTTGGTTCAGCGCTTCGGCCTGCATGAGCATGACGTCCGAAATCCGGTAGATTATCCAGTGGGGGAATGTACGCTCCGTGCGCATACGCCCCGAAAAGGCAGCGCCCACGTACTTCCACACCCACGTGCCCTGGTAGGCGAAGCTCCTTATATCCTTCACATCGCCGTCTTCGCCTTCGTACTCCGGAAAAATTACGCCGTCCAAGATAAAGTCATTGGCCACTATCGGTGGGCGGTTGGAGTTGGAGTTGAAAAGCGCAAAGAATGGGTCGGCCAGGGTTTCGTGCGCTTTGGGAAATTGCAGCTCAAAGATGCTCTCCACCGAGTTGCCCGTAACGTATAGCCGGTCGAACCACTGCTCTACGTCGCCCATGTTGGGGTGATATACCGTATCTATCACCTCGCTGGTAATGTTGTCGTACACCAGCACCGGCTCGCGGTTTACCGGAATAAGCGAAAACTGCCCCGAGCCAACTATTTGGCTGCACAGCGCGCTACATTCGCTGTAGCGGCCCTGCCAGAGGTAGATGTCGGCAAGGAGCGCCATGGCTGCCCACCGCGTAATTCGGCCCTTGTTCTTGTCGTTGCTGCCGTAGGTGGTAGGCAGGTACGGCAGCGCGCCGTTCAGGTGCTCCGTCAGCGCGCTCAGCACCTCGGAATCTTCGCTGCAGTACGGGTAGTAATCCTGGTCGTCGCTGTCGGAGGCCTTGAGCACCAGCGGAACATTCTTGAAAGACCTCACCAGGTAAAAGTACATCAGGCTGCGAATGGCGATGGCCTCTGCCCTGTACTGCAGGTAAATATCTTCGGAAAACGTAAGGTCAACCTCCCGCACCAAGTCCGATTTCTCTACTACCTTGTTGCAGTAGTTGATGGTGGTATAAAATTCGTCCCACTTGCAGATGCCGTTTTCGGGCGAAATTTCGCCGCGCACAATGTTCATCACCGAGGCGCCGGCTGCGACGCTACCCGTTACCATATCCCCCCTCATCTCGCCCCAGTAGAACATGTTCGTTACCAACGTTTTGTTCAGCAGCGACGAGTAGCAGCCAATCAGCGCAGCGTACACCTCCTCCTTGGTTTTCCAGTAGTCGTCCTCCACAACGCCGTCGTAGGGCTTCAGGTCTAACCAGCCGGAGCACGAAGTCAGCGCTGCCGTAAACGCAGCAATGATGTATAAGCATTTTTTCATAATTTTATATTTTATATTTCACCTCTCCCGTAAGCTAAAGCATACGGTTAATAAAGTGTCGCCCATGCTGGGCTATACATGCAAATCCCGCAGGGATGGCACTTTAATTATTAATTGTTAATTATTAATTATTAATTATTCAAAACGTTGCATTCAGCCCAAACATAAACTCCATGTTGCTTGGCGCTTTCGATTCGTCGTAGCCTATGGAGTAAATATCCTTGGATACGTTGCGCAGGCTCACCTCCGGGTTCATTCCCGTATAATTTGTCCACGTGTACAGGTTGTACACGGTCAGGTTCAGGTTGAGGTCAGAGAGGCCTATTTTTTTTACCAGCTCTTTGGCAAACGAATACCGCAGCGTTACCGACTTGAACTTCAAGAAGGAGCCATCCTCCACGTACCTGTCGGAGCCAAGCCAGTTGTAGCCCTTTCTGTAGAGCGCGCGCGGCAGTATATCCGACGGCGCTTCCTCGACGTTGTCGTAGGGGTGCGTCCAGCGGCGCAGCACGGCCGTGCTCTGGTTGCTAAAGTCGTACATCTTTTCCATGTTCATCTTGGTTGAGTTCACTATCTCAAAGCCGTAGCGGAAGTAAAAGTAGGCGTCAACCGACCAGCTCCTGTACTTCACCGTTGGGCCAAAGCCGCCCAGCAGCGACGGGTTGGCATCGCCTAAGTAAACAATATCCATGTAGTTGATGTTGCCATCGTGGTTAATATCGCCGTACTTTGCGTCGCCGGCTTCGAACAGGTAGCCGTTGGTGGGATACCAAAACTGCATCTGCACCGGAATTGCCTCTCCCCTGTCGTTGTAGGTGTAGATTTTGTCGCCGTTGGCGTCCCGCGCAATGGTTTGGTCGTTGTTCAGGTACACCCCTTCGTAGCGGTAGCCGTAGAACGACCCGAGGGGGTTGTTTTCCTGTATGCGCGCCATGAACTTACCGTTTTCGGCGGTAGGCGTTATCTCCAGCGGCACGTTGTCGCTCAGCGAGCGAATCATATTTTGGTTCTGCGAGAGCTGCATGCGAAAGTCCACCTGCCAGCTGCTGCTCTTGATGGGAGTTGTGAACGCGCTAAACTCCCACCCGTTGTTGTCCATAGTCCCCACGTTCATGTATATCTTGCTGATGCCCGAGGTGCTCGGGATACCAACGTCGGGAAACATCAGGTCGTCGGTGGTTTTGCGGTACCAGTTCACATCAATGTTCAGGCGGTTGTTGAACGCTATGAAGTTGAGCCCAAGGTTGAGCTCGCTGGTTTTTTCCCACCTCAGGTTTCGCAGCTCCATGCTCGAGGGATATACGCCTATCTCGTCGAGGTAGGTGTAGGAGTATGAGCTGTAGCGGTTGTAGAACAGGTAGTTCTTGTCCGGCACCTTTCCGCTTTGCCCGTAGCTGGCGCGCAGGCTCAGGTCGTTCAGGAACGTCAGCTCCCGCACGTAAGGCTCGCCCGAAATCCTCCACCGCCCCGATACGCTGGGGAAGTAGCCGTAGCGGTAGCCCTCGCCAAAGCGCGAGTTGCCGTCCATGGTTACCACGCCGTCAATGATGTACCGGTCAAAGAAGCTCCACCCGGCAAACAGGGTGGTTTGCACCTGCCGCTCCTGCGACATGCCCGAGTTCGGCGCAATCAGGCGCGAAGGCGTTGAGGGGTCAACCAAGTAGATGGAGGCGGTGTTGGACGACGAAATCGAAAAAGCCTCCGTCCGCTTGTCGGTAGTGTTGAGCTTCAAAAAGGTGTTGAGCTTGACGTGCTCGCCGATTTTTGGCGTAAACGAAAGCGTGTTATATACCTGCACTATGAATGTTTCCTCGTCGGCGTCCTGCGCGCGGTTTACCGTATTTTCCTCCCACGGCCTGCCGGTGGCGACCTGCGGCAAAAAGCCCTTGTTTTTTTTGCTGGCTATATCGAAGCCCACCGTACCGGTGTACTCCAGCAAGCCGGGCAGCGCCCTGTACTGCAAGGTAAACACCGGACGTACGCGGTCGTCAATGGCGTAGCGGCTGCTCGCGTAGGCCATAGCAACAGGGTTGTAGATGCCCTTTTCGTTTTTGCTCAGGTCGGCGGAGGTAAAATTTCCCTGAGGTGTAACGGCCGGCGAAAAATAGTTGGGGGTACGCACGCCCTCCGTCGTGTATTCGTACACCGACTGGTTGGGCATCTTGGTGTACGTTGTGCCGAGGATGTCCTTCATGTAGGCATTTTTGCTCTCTCCATGAACGTAGCTCACGTCGGCCACCACGCGGATGAGGTCGGATATGTTGTAGTTAAGGTTGAGGGTAGTAGTAAACCGGTTGTAGTTGGTATTGATAATGTTGCCATCCTCGTTGAGGTAGCCCACCGATATGCGGTAAACAGCCTTCTCGCCACCGCCCGAGAGGGCAAAGTTGTGCTCCTGCTTCAGGGAGTTCCGCTGTATTTCCTTCACCCAGTCGGTATTTTGTCCGTAGTTGTAGAAGTAGTAGGGGTTATTGGGGTCCCTCGCAAACTCCGGATACTGCGCAAGGCTCAGCGGGTTGCCGGCGTTGGCTGCCGCTTCGAGAATGAGCGTAGTGTATCGGTCGCCGCTGAGCGTGGGGATAGCGTCCTGCGGCACCGATACCGTGCCCTTGAAGCTGTACGACAGGCGGGGCTTGCCCATGCTGCCCCGCTTGGTGGTAATCATCAGCACGCCGTTGGCGCCCTTGCTGCCGTACATGGCGGTAGAGGCCGCATCCTTGAGCACGGTAATTTCCTGAATATCGCTGGGCGAAATGTTCAGCAGCTGCGAGTAGCTCTCCTCGTCGGCGGTGGCAAAATCGAAGTCCGACGAGATGGTGGCCTCGTAAGGAATACCGTTGACCACAATCAGCGGGTCGGCGCTGTTGTTGATAGAGGCGGTGCCGCGTATGCGAATAGACATGCCCGAGCCGGGCTGCCCCGAGTTGGCCACAATGTCCACCCCGGCCAGCCGTCCCTGCAGCGCCTGGTCTATGGAGGTTACCGGCAGCGCGTCGATATCCTTCGTATCGAGCTTGCTGTAGGCGTACGTCATATCCCGCTCGTCGATGTTGAGCGAGCCGATGGTTACCTTCTTTTGCGCCGAAACCACAATCTCTTCTATATCCATTGAGGCTTCCTCCAGCGACACGTTTATCACGGCGCGGCTCTCAATGGGGGCAGTGTAGCTCTTGTAGCCCATGTACGAGAACGTAAGCTTGTTGCCCACCGCGTTCTTGACGGTGATGCTGTAGCCGCCGTTCATATCCGTTTGCGCGCCGCTCACAATGCGGTTGTCCTTGTCCACCTCGGTAATGGTAACGCCAACCAAAGGCTCCGAACGGCCTCCCTTTTCGACAACCTTACCTCTGATTAAGATTTGGTTCTGCGCAAATGCTGCGCTTGCCGACAGCACAATGGTAAACAATATCCGAAATAGCTGCTTCATAGTTTTATGCTTTTATCTTGTTTGGTCAACATTTAACCTCGCCTCGCAATATTTTTAAGGTGTAGCTCCTAATTCCTAATTCCTAATTCGTAAAAATTCCCCAAATGAGGTAATGAGGTTAATGTACGTCGTTACTCTCTTTGCTACTGAGGTTGTTTTGTTATAAAAATTAGGTAGAAATGAGGTTGAACCCTCAAAAAAACTCTCATTTCAAATCTGTTCTCTCAAAAAACCTCATTTCAAATCTGTTCTCTCAAAAAAAACCTCATTTCCAACCTAATTTTATAACAAAACAACCTCAGTAGCAATAAATTACGAATATATTAATTACCTAATTACCTCATTTTAAGAGAATTGAAATTTTTAAGAACTCCCATAATTCGTAATTCCTAATTCGTAATTCCTAATTAATTTTTATACATCAAGTAGCCATCAACTTCATGTATTACCGCTTTGGGGGCAAAGACGTTGCTTCTATTCACTCCCTTCACCACCGATATGGTTTTCTCCTCCGCAGAGTAGCCCTGGCTCGAAACCCGAAGGTTGTTCTCATCCCCTCCATCCTTCAGTATCCTTACGAAAGTGCTGTTCAAGCCGTCCTTCAGCGCCGTGGCGGCAATGGCGTCCCGCTGCACCCGGCCTGAGCTGAACACAACATGGTCGTACCCATCGTTAATGTACAGGGCGCCCGGTATAATGTGGTACTGAAAGAAGCTCTTTATGTCGTCCACGCTCTTTGACCACAACAAATCCCCGCTGGCGCCGTCGCCTTTCGCCTCCTCCGATAGTATCGTATGCAGAGGCAGGTAAATATACCGCCATGCACTCTCCGGCTTGGGGTTACCGTCTTCATAGTATGTAACCTCCTTAATTTTTTGCAGCTCCTGCATTTGCGCATCGGTGGGCAGCAGCAGGGTAAAGAATGCTTCTTCGCTCAGCGAATACTTTCCGGTGCCCAAAAGATAGCTCAGGTAGCCTGCCGCTATAGAAATGTTTGGGTTGTCCACAGCCGCCTGGTTGATGCGCTCCAGCAGCGTTTTCTCCTCGTAGTCGTCGGCAACCTCGGCGTACTGCAGCAGCTTGTCAACGGTAAAAACAGACCCGTTGGAAAACTCCTTAACCTTGGTAACGTTCACCACCTCGCCGGCAGTATGGTTGCCTATCATTTCTACCGTATTGTTCCGGTAGCGAATCATGTCGCCGTAGTCGTTCATCGCGTAGGCATAGCCGTCGTAGCCCCCCGACGGGTTGCCCGCAAAATCGGAGATGCGGGTATCAATAGCGCCGGTTTTTATGCGCTTAAACACGTGCGAGCGCACCAGCCGCTGTATGCGCAGGCCGGCGTTCACGCCCTCCCTGCTGTGGGTAAACTCGTACGCCGAAGCGCCTGCCGGCCAAACCCAGTCAAAGCCGTCGGCCTTCAGCTGATCATCGGAGGGTAGCAAAACCGTGTAGCTCTCTTCCGTATAGCCATTCAGCGGGCACTTGACAAAATCTTCCATCAGCGTGGTCAAAAAGTGCTTTTGCAGCGCGTTGTACATGAACGAGTAGCGCGCGGGGCGCAGCAGTATCTCGGTCAGCACCGTCTCGAAGTAGTGATTTTTCACGTAGGCTTTGGAGCCATAGAAAAGCCCGTTGCTGGCAGGCTTAACGTCCACATATACGCTTGGGTCAAAGCCCGCGCCCGTGCTGCCCTCGCCGTTGATGTAGTTTTCGTACACGTTTTTTGCGCCCTTGTGCTCGCTCGGCCATATTACGCTCAGCGCCATGTGGGCGTTGATAAAGTAGCCCAGCACGTTGCTTGGCAAGTCCCTCACCGAGGCATAGCCGTATGGCCGAACAACGTCCTCAAAGAATTTCCCTATAGCCTCGTTGTTGGGGGCGTACAGGGTGTAGCCACCCTCCTCGGCTCCTGCCAAAAAGTACCGCTCGCAGTTGAGCGGAATGGCAATAGCGTTGGCGGGCGGGCGCAAGAACTCAAAGGGAACCTCATAGAATTTACCATATACCACGTTGATATCCCTCGATGGGTACATGGTTTTATAGTAGCTCGTAAACCAGGCCGTGGTGAGGTAGGAGTAGAAAAACGGCTCTCCGGTAGCATTCTTAAACTCCAGCAGCTCCTTGAATTGGCTGTAATTTTCGCCGCCAAGCAAATCCTCAAGGTTGGGCAGGGGGGCGTTCACAAAATCTACCTCGTGGGCAACCCCGTTGGACGCTATCATATCCTGGCTAACAACAGCGGCAGCCTGCACGTTCTTTCCCGTATAGAGCCGTTGCGGGTAAAATGTTTCGTAGTCGGACGGCAGCTTGGAGCCAAAATTCCGGCTCAGGTAAAAGGGTAAATATTTGTAGTTGTTATCGGCCGTGCTAATGCCGTTGTAGCTTGTCGCGTTGGCAACCCATACCGAATCGCCGTTATACATTTCGCGGTGGAGAGTTTCGTAGTACGGCGTTCTTTTTTTTATGCTTTTCAGGGTATCCCAAACAGCGCCCTGCGCACCACCCAGCACGTCCGGCAGGCGGTCGAGCTCGTACTTGTTGTACAGCATGCTGTAGGCAACCAGCTGCTCTGCCTTGTCCTTCGGAATATCCTCTACCGACTGATAGCCGTTTGCCGTCAGGTAGGCGGCAAAAGCATCGTCGTTGGGGGCAAACACCGTCCACAGCCCGTTGCCTTTGAGCGAAGCGGCGTACAAAGTGTTGTCCACGCACCGGAGGAACAGCTCAAAACGCCCTTCTTCCTGCAGCGTCTCGTATATGGACTTACCGGCCCACTCCGGCTCTTTGTAGTATTGGTCGCGCTCCTTTTGACACCGAAGCACCAGCAATACAAACGAGAACAAAAAAATTCTACTCAAAAGTTTCATGCTTCCTTCAATTTTTAGAATACTTGTACATTTAGAATACTTAGAATGCTACATTATTTATGCTGTACGCGGGCTATTTTTATGCCTTCCCCGTCAGGGGAACCATATCAATAGAAAAACGTATATCGCTTATCTCTTTTCCCCGTAGGGGATTCATAGCTAAGAGATGAATGCCCTGACGGGCAATGCACAAAATCACGCCATACGAAATATAGAATCCTGCCTATAATGCAAAAGGGCGCCTGCACCTTCCGGCTTGCCTGTGAGCGTACCGAAGATGGGCGTATAAAAAAAGGATGCAAGAAGGAAAAAATTCCTTCCTGCATCCTGTCAAAAAGTTGCACGTTGGGAGATAAAAAAGTGTTGCTTGCTAAAGAAAAAAGTAGTATATTCCGAGCATCCGCTACGTAACTACTTGAGCAGTGTGTGTGTGTGTGTGTGTGTGTGTGTGTGTGTGTGTGTGTGTGTGTGTGTGTGTGTGTGTGTGTGTGTGTGTGTGTGTGTTTGACGAGTGAGCCAACACACAAAAAGATAGCAGCCACAAAACAGAGAAATATAAATCTATATTTT
>JAISAC010000185.1 GCA_031266935.1 Prevotellaceae bacterium | reverse complement strand
GCGCTTTTTGACAGCGAATCGGCGTACCGGTACGCAGCCTTTGTCATGTACAGGAAGTGCGGGGTGGGCAGCAAAAATGCGTCAACTTTAAATTTGTAAGCTTCCTGCGCAGCGGCCTGCCCTGCTGAAGGTAAAGCATGCAGCAGCAAAAAACTTACGGCAACTAAGCTACAACTTTTTTTGGCCCATTTTACAAACGGGCTGTTTTTTGTTTTCATTTTGGCTAAAAAAATTCATCGTCAGCTCGGCCTTTACGCGGCCTTACGCTTTCCTTTTCTTCGTAAGAGCTGCAATCGAGGTTCACCGCCCGCATGTTGAGCGGCGCTTCGAACTGCTTTGTGCTTGAGATGTGCAGCGAGGGGTCGGCGTACACCTTGGTCATGAACTCGCCGAATATGGGCAGCCCGGAGTTGGCTCCGCCGCCCGTGCGCAGGCTTTCGAAGTGCACCGACCGGTCTTCGCAGCCAACCCACGCGCCGGCGGCCAGCTGCGGCGTAATGCCCATGAACCACCCGTCCGACTGATTTTGCGTAGTGCCGGTTTTTCCGCCTATGGCGCCCTTCAGCATGTAGCCGGAGCGTAGCCGTATTGCCGTGCCGCCGTTGACCACGCCTTGCAGCAGGTTGGTCATGAGGTAGGCTGCCTGCTCGCTTATGGCTTCGGTTTTTTGCGTAGCGCCGAAAACCGACAGAATGTTACCGTTGCGGTCTTCTATGCGGGTAACCATTATGGGCGTTACGCGAACGCCCTTGTTGGCAAAGGTGGCGTATGCGCTGACCATTTCGTAGAGGGAAATCTCTGCCGTGCCCAAAAAAATTGAGTTTACCGGAGGGATGTAGCTCGTTATGCCCATTTTGTGGCATAAGTCCACCACGTTTTGCGGGTTGAACTGCTTGATGAGCCATGCCGAAATATTGTTTACGCTGAGCGACAGCCCCCACTTGAGCGTTACCATCTTCCCGTCGTAGGCCGACGGCGAAGCGTTTTTGGGAGTCCACGTGGAGTCGCCTTCCACAAAGGTTTGCGGGATGTTTGGCACCTTGTAGCAGGGGTGAAATCCCTCCTGCATGGCCAGCGTGTACAGGAATGGCTTGATGACGGAGCCTACCTGCCGCTTGCTCTGCCTTACAAGGTCGTACTTGAAGTACCTGTAGTTGGGGCCGCCCACGTAGGCTTTTACGTAGCCCGTGGACGGGTCTATTGCCATGAAGCTGGCGCGCAGGAAAGCTTTGTAGTACTTGAGCGAATCTAAGGGCGACATTTTTGTCTTCAGCTCGCCGTTCCACGTAAAGATGGTCATTTCTGTTGGCGTACGGAAGTTCTCCATGATTTTGCTCATTGACCATCCGGCGTTGTGCAGCACGCGGTAGCGCTCGGTTTGCTTAATGGCGCGGGTGATGTACTCCTGCTCCTGCGCGTAAGTCATGCTGTTGCCGAAGATACGCCCGCCTTTTATCCGTATCTCTTCGTTGAGCGCCGGCTGCAGGCTGTTTTTGAGGTGCGCCGTCAGCGCTTCCTCGGCGTACTGCTGCATTTTTGAGTTTACGGTGGTGTAGATTTTCAGCCCGTCGCGGTTCACGTCGTAGGGCACGTTGCCGGGCTTTTTATTTTTGTGGCACCAGCCGTAGAGCGGGTTGTTTCGCCACTCTGTTGAGTCTGCAAGGTAGTCTTCCTTAGTGGCGTAGCGCTGGCGCTCGGGCTGCCGGGCGTTCATGATTTGGCGTACGCGCTCTCTGAAGTAGGTAGCAAGGCCGGTGTTATGGTCTTTTTGCTGGTACGTCAGGGTGATAGGGGAGTCGCTCAGCACGGCGTAGCTTTCGTGGTTGAGGTAGCCGGCGCGCACCATTTGGCGCATTACAAAGTTGCGGCGCTGCAGGGCGTTGTTGTAGTTGCGCACGGGGCTGTACCGCGTGGGCGCGTTGACGATGCCGGCAAGCAGCGCAGCCTCCTCAACGCTGAGCTGCAGCGGGTGCTTGTCGAAGAATGTGGCCGCCGCCGCGCTTATCCCAAAGGCGTTGCTCCCAAACGGAATGATGTTGAGGTACATGGCCACGATTTCGTTTTTGGTGTAGTTGCGCTCCAGCTTTATCGCCGTAATCCACTCCTTGAGCTTGGCAACGAACAGCGAGCTGGACTTGTCAAACGAGCTGCTGTACTCGTCGGTGTTGCGCGGGAAAAGGTTTTTTGCCAGCTGCTGCGTAATGGTGCTGCCGCCGCCCTGGCTTCTGTCGCCCATGGCCACCGTGCGGATGGCTACGCGCATTAGCCCTATCATGTCAACGCCGGAGTGGCTGGCAAAGCGCACATCCTCCGTGGCAATAACGGCCTTGACTAAGTTGGACGAAATATCCTCGAAGCTGATGAACGAGCGGTTTTCGATATGAAAAGTACCGAGCAGCTTTTGGTCTTCGGAGTACACCTCTGAGGCCACGTTACTTTTGGGGTTTTCGAGCTCTGCAAAGGTGGGCATGGCGCCAAAGTATTCGCGGTTAACCAGCGAGAGCATCACCGAGAAAAAAATTACCGGAAGCACAATCGCTCCCCACAGGAGGCTGATAAACCAAATTTTCTTTTTTTTATTGCTTGTCATTCCTTACAACGTATTACAAAACACTGAATTTTCTGCACCCCAAAAGTAGGGTTTAATTCCATACCCCATCTCAGTAAAAGTGTTAAAAAATAGTTAAAAATTTTGAACGTACATGGTTTAATGTTTTACTTTGTAGCCAAATTCGGAAAGTGGATTTGTGAAGTTGTAATCTATAAACATCAAAGTAATAATGTCAGATAATTTAGTTATTGTTGAGTCTCCGGCCAAGGCGAAGACCATTGAGAAATTCTTGGGCAAGGATTATCTTGTTAAGTCGAGCTTTGGCCATATTCGCGATTTGGTCAAAAAAGGTTTTGGCATCGATTTCGAGCACGGCTACCAGCCGCAGTACGTTATCTCGGAGGACAAGGAAAAGATTGTTGCCGACCTGCGCAAGTGCTCCAAAACCGCCAAAACAATTTGGCTGGCCTCCGATGAAGACCGCGAGGGGGAAGCTATTGCATGGCACCTGCAGGAGGTGCTCAAGCTGGCGCCGGAGAAAACCAGGCGCATTGTGTTTCACGAAATAACCAGGGACGCCATACTCAACGCCGTTCAGCATCCCCGCAGCGTAAACCTCGACTTGGTCAACGCGCAGCAGGCGCGCCGCGTGCTCGACCGCTTAGTGGGCTTTGAGCTTTCGCCCATACTGTGGCGAAAAATAAAAGCTTCGCTATCCGCGGGGCGCGTGCAGTCGGTGGCCGTGCGCCTCATTGTTGACCGCGAGCGCGAAGTTCTCGCTTTCTCTGCCGAGAGCTTTTTTAAGGTAGCAGGAACATTTTTGGTTGACAAAACGCCGGTTAAGGCGGATGTCTCGCAAAAGTTCGGCGACGAAAAGCTGGCGCTCGACCTGCTGCAGAAGTGCGCAAGCTCAACGTTTACCGTTGCCTCTATCGAAAAGAAGCCGGCCAAAAGAACGCCCACCGCACCCTTCACCACCTCTACCTTGCAGCAGGAGGCCAGCCGGAAGCTGGGATTCTCCGTTGGCCAAACCATGATTGTTGCGCAGCGCCTCTACGAAGCCGGCTACATTACCTACATGCGTACCGACTCGGTCAACCTCTCCGAGCAGGCTATTGCCGCCGCGAAGGACGCTATTCTGAAAATATACGGCGAAAAATACCTGCATACGCGCCGCTACACCACCAAGTCGAAGGGTGCGCAGGAAGCGCACGAGGCCATCAGGCCATCGTACATGGACAAGCCCGCCATTGAGGCCGGCTCGCAGGAAAAGCGCCTTTACGACCTCATTTGGAAGCGCACCATCGCCTCGCAGATGAGCGAAGCCGCGCTGGAGCGAACGGTGGTAACCATTGACGTATCGGGAGCTGCCGAAAAATTTGTTGCCAGCGGAGAGGTCATACTTTTTGACGGTTTCCTCAAGGTTTACATGGAGTCGCAGGACGACGAGAGCGACAGCGACAGCGCAGGCTTGCTGCCGCCCATGCGGGAGGGGCAAATCCTGCAGGCAAGCAGCATTGTGGCCACCGAGCGCTTCACGCAGCGACCGCCGCGCTACACCGAGGCTACTTTGGTGAAAAAACTCGAGGAGCTGGGCATTGGGCGCCCCTCCACCTACGCCCCTACCATCTCGACGGTACTCAACCGCGGCTACGTGCTCAAGGAAGACAGAGAGGGGGTAGTGCGCGAGTACAGGCAGCACACGCTTGCAAACGGAAAGATTACCGAAAAAATTTTGAGGGAGAACACCGGAGCCGAAAAGTCTAAGCTCTTTCCCAGCGATGTGGGCATGGTGGTAACGGATTACCTCGTGGAGCACTTCCCAAAGGTGATGGACTTTAGCTTCACCGCCAAGGTCGAGGAGGAGTTTGACGAAATTGCCGAGGGAAAAGTTGTGTGGAATAAAATGATAGACGACTTCTACCAGCTATTCCACCAAAAGGTCGAGGACGCGCTCCAGAACTCGCAGCGGGCTACCGCCGAGCGGAAGCTGGGCGTTGACCCAAAGACCGGCAAGGACGTTATTGTGCGCATTGGGCGCTTTGGCCCGCTTGCGCAGATTGGCGGCGCCGAAGACGACGAAAAGCCGCAGTACGCCAACCTGCAAAAAGGGCAGCTCATAGAAAACATTACCCTCGAAGAGGCGCTAAAGCTCTTTGAGCTGCCGCGCACCCTTGGCAGCTACGAGGGAAAAACGGTGACGGTGTCGATAGGGCGCTTTGGCCCCTACGTGCGCCACGACGAAAAATTTGCCTCCCTCAAGCGCAACGTGGACGACCCCATGACCGTTACCCTTGAGCGCGCCGTAGAGCTTATTGAGGAAAAGCGCAAGCAGGAGCGCGAAAAGGTAATAAAAACTTTTGCCGAAAATGAGGAGCTGCAGGTGCTCAACGGACGCTATGGACCCTACCTCGCCTGCGCCGGCGTAAACTACAAGATACCGAAGAGCGCAGAGCCATCGGCGCTCACCTACAAGCAGTGCGTAGAAATCATGGAGCAGCAGGCAGGCAGCACGCCGCGAAAATCGCGCTTTGCCAAAAAAGCCATCGGCACAAAATCGGTTATTACCAAATCGGCGGCAGCCAAATCGGCAAAACCCAAATCGGCAGCAAAGAAAAAGAAATCGTGATTTTTGAATTCTTGAATTCTTGAATTCTTGAATTCTTGAATTACAGCATCGGCGCCAGCAGCCGCGACAGGTTCTCCATGAAGCGCTCTTTACGGGGGCGCTTTTGCCATTCTTCGAGGTCGAGCTCAACGCTGTACTGGAGGTCGTGCAGGAATGTATCCTCCAGCTTTTGCGTAATTTGCCGGTCGTAAAATAGCGCGTTCACCTCAAAGTTGTGCTCAAAGCTGCGCACGTCCATGTTGGCGGTGCCCACGGTGCAAAATTCGCCGTCGGCCATGAGCAGCTTGGAGTGGGTAACGCCCTTGGAGTAGAGAAAGACGTGCACTCCGGCCTCCAGCAGCGTGTCGATGTACGACATGCTTGCCCACTGAGTAATGCTGGAGTCGGAGCGCTCGGAGATGAGCAGGCGCACGTCAACGCCGCGCAGCGCCGCGGCGCACAGCGCGGTGAGCATGCTCTCGTTGGGCACAAAGTAGGGCGTAGCAATGTACAGCTTGCTGCTCGAGCGGTTGATGGCGGCAAAGTACATCTGCATGATGCTCGCCCAGTCCGAGTCGGGGCCGCTTGCCGCGATTTGCACCGTGTGCTTTTGGGTTACGCTGTGCGTTGGCAGGTAGCGCTCCACGTTGCTTGGCGAAAGCTTGCTCACAAAGTACCAGTCGAGCAGAAAAACAATTTGCAGCCAGCGCACGGCGTCGCCCATGAGCTGCACGTGCGTGTCGCGCCATACGCCGATTTCGGGCAGCCCGTTGAGGTAGCGATCGGCAATGTTAATGCCCCCCGTGAACGCAACCTTGCCGTCCACCACCACAATTTTGCGGTGGTTGCGGTGGTTGATTTTGCTCCTGAGAAAAGAAATCTTTACCGGCAGAAAAGGGTAGACCTGTACGCCGCTTTCGACGAGCGGTCGCAGGTATTTTTTGCTCAACCCCCAGCTGCCCAAGTAGTCGTAGATGAGCCGCACCTCAACGCCCTGCTTTGCTTTGCGGATGAGCACATCGCGCAGCCGGTTGCCGATGTTGTCGTCCTTGATGATGTAGTACTCAAGGTGGATGTGGTCTTGCGCCTGCTCAATGGCGTTGAACAGCGCGGTGTACTTTTCGGTGGCGTTGGTGAGCAGCTGCACCTGGTTGCTGCGCGTGGGGAACGTTTTGTTGGAGTGCGCCACCATTTGCGCAATGCCCCTGAAGTGCGTTTCGCTGGACGACGACGGAAACCAGCTAAGGTAATCATCGCTGACGGTAGCCAGCCCCATCATTAGCGCCAGCTGCTGCTGGTCGGACATTTCCTTTCGCGAAAGCAGCTTATCGCGGCGGTAGTTCTTGCCCAACACCACGTAGAATAGCAGCCCCACAAAGGGCACCAGCGCAATGAACAGCGTCCACGCCAGCGTTTTGGTCGGGTCGCCGCGCTGCTGGATGACGGCAAGCACAATCACCGCCATGGTGAGCAGGTATACAATGCTCAGCGCAAGGTTATAGTTAAACAGCGGAATCATATACCAGCTTACTGCCTGCGCGCGCCATCATCAATATCTGACGGCGCGCCATTTGTGATAGCGTTCAGCTTGCTTTTTTGCGAGCTGCGCGTCAGCAGCGCAACGATAATCAGCGTCAGCCCCACAATGAGCGGCAGCAAGCCAAGCGTGATGCCAACCAGCTGAAGAATAGTGCTGCTGAAAATCACAAAAACCAAGCCCAAGGCAAAAAAAGTGAGGCCGAGAAATATTTCGGCCAGCCGGCTTTCTCCTTCTTCTTTTTTGTGGTGCAGCGCTTTCAGCACAGCGCCCGCGCCGTCGAGCGCAAGCGCAACTCCTACAAAAATCAGCGCAAACGAGCTAAAAAGCATTACAAAAATACCCAGCAGCGCGTTGCCGATGGCGAGCGTCAGCAGCCGTGGGCGCTCGCCCTTGCGGTTGGGCAGGAAAGCGGCTACCGCCAGCGCGGCGCCCATGCCGCACAGCGCAAAGCCTGCAACGTATATCAGCAAGCCAAGCACCTTTTCGGCGTTTACAAAGATAGCTACTGAGAGCGCCACCAGAGCAACGCCAAAGATGAGCACAAGCAGCCATGTGCTATTGTTAGAAAATGTTTTCATTTAGAAATCAGTAAATTTTGTTTTTTTTTATATGGTGAATTTTGTTTTTACATAGAAAAAGGGCTGCTGCAAATATACAATTTTTTCAGCTGCGTTTTACCGTATGCAGCGTTTTCTTATTGGGTTTGCAAAATTATGCTGCATGCAGCCCTCGAACTTACCCACTGTAAAAATATCTTTTTTATTTTGCGATTTCGGCATAAAGTTGTATATTTGCAACCCCTTTTTGCGGAAAGCATTGCGGAAAGCATTGCGAAAGTAGAGAAAAATATTCGGGGCCCATAGCTCAGTTGGTTAGTAGCACCTGACTCATAATCAGGGGGTCACAGGTTCAAGCCCTGTTGGGCCCACAAGGCAAGCAGCATGTTTAGCGCTAAGAAAATAAGCGGGATACAGTAAAAGTGTCCCGCTTATTTTATGCCCAAATTTTATGCCCAAATTTGGGTTATCTCTTTTTTTCTTGAGGTGTCCATGTTTTATTGATATGAAAATATATTTTACCCGTAGGACATTCATATCAATAGAACAGCGTATCGGCAAGCTCGCTTTGTTGCCCGTAGGGCATTCATCTCTTAGCTATGGTTCCCCTACGGAGATAAGAGAAAAGCGGTGTGCATTTCTATTATTTCCGTTTTTCTATTATGCAGCCCACAGCATAAAAGAAACCTCATTCCAACCTAATTTTTCTAACTAAATAACCTCAGTAGCAAATTATTACATATATTGTCCAACCTCATTACCCCATTTTTCCTCAATCGTTTTTATCGTTTTAGGAATGACGAATAAACAAGATATAACAGTTAATAACGTTGTCGTCCCTTCGGGATTGCCCGGACAAGCGAGCATCCGTGCATCTCCGCTCCGTATGCTAAAGCATACGGTTAATAAAGTGTCGTCCCTGCGGGACTGCTCGTTGTAGAGACGTGGCGCGCCGTGTCTCTACGCAGGT
>JAISAC010000181.1 GCA_031266935.1 Prevotellaceae bacterium | reverse complement strand
GCCCATCGTTGTAGAATTTGTGTTTGCAAGTACAAAACTACAACTTTTCGGGCGACTGTTTACCGGTCGCCCTTTTTTTGTGGGTACTCAATCAGATTTTTTGTCGGTCAGTAGTGATCAAAATTATTACTTTCCGCGCTGCTGCTTGCTGCGGCGCTGCCGTTTTGGAACTCGTGCGTTGATGAAATGGAGAATAAAACATTTCTTACATCCAGCGAGGAGATGATGGACGACTACATTGTGAACAGGGATAACAGCATGTCGGCTTTTTTGGAAATTGCCGACAAGGCGGGGTTTAGAGGGTTGCTGCACGCCTACGGCACCTACACCTTTTTTGTACCTGCCGACGACGCGATGGCGGCATACCTGCAGGAGCTGGGCAAGTCGTCGATAGCCGAGCTGACTAAGGAGGAGTGCATAAGCATTATCAAGTACCACGTGGTGAAGCACCCCGACGGCGATACCTCCTTCATATCAAGCAGCAACTTTGTTGACGGACGGCTGCCGCTGGCTACCATGCTCGCCAAATACCTTACGACCAAAGGCGTAGAGTACAATGGGGTGTCCACCATAGAGGTCAACCGGCAGGCCATCATCCTGCAGCGCGACATCCACGTAGGTAACGGCTACATCCACAAGATAAACCACGTGCTCGTGCCGCCCGAGGCCACCTGCGGCGAGCAAATACTGAACCTGCCCGACAGCTATTCGCTCTTTAAGGAAATAATGACCCGAACGGGCTGGATTACAACCCTGACGGAGGATAAGGCCGACGGCGTGTGGTACAGCGTATTTGTGCAGAGCAACGAAGCCTTTGCCGCCGAAGGCCTGACAAGCATTGATACGCTGGTTGGCTACCTGAGAGGGAAGGTAAAGCTGGACGTAAATCAGGATACCGCCGTAACGAACTACATAAAAAGCAAGGCCGGCTGGGAGGTAACGGAAGCCAACGCCGACGAGGCGCTGCTGTGGATATTTGCCGCCTACCACTGCGTTAAGGGCCTGTACTACGTGGCTGACTTGGTCAACACCAGCGCTGTGCAAACGCTTACCCCCAATCAGGTGATAACCTTTAAGATGAAAAAGGATACCCTGCTGGCAAACGAGTACATCAACACCGTGGCCAACCAGCTTGAGCGCGGCATGCCCGTCAACAAGGTATCGGACTACACCGACCTGAGCTGCTACAACGGCGTTCTCGTTGACGTTAACGGCTACATAGGGCCGCAAAAGCGAGGCGCGCAGGCAATATACTGGGAGATAACCGAGCAGCCCGAGTTCCTCAAGAAGAGCGAGTACAGAAAAAGATCATTCTCCATTTCGTGGGACGAAGCGCAAACGCTTTCGGAAATAAAGCTCACGCTGGCGTCGGGCAAATCGTCTTTTGGGAAGGAAACAGACTTTCAGTACAACTATCGCTCAAGCTACGACAGCAAGTGGCAGATGGTTAGCCATGACGATCTGCAAATCAACTGGAACCAGCTTGCGAGCATGGAGCTTACGCTGCCCATGTTAACCCCGGGCATTTACAACGTGTGGGTGTGCTTCCGCAGGGCTGACGTCAACACGTGCAGGGTACGCGCTACCTACGTAGAGGAAGGGCAAGAGGAGTTCGAAATGGGGACTGTCGGGTTTCACACCTACTTGGATATAAAAACCGACGCCCAAATTCTGCTGGGGCAGGGAATGAAGCGCTACGCGGCAAAGGAGCGGAACACCACAACCAACTCCCTCTTGTGGGGCACCATGCAGGTCAAGTCCACCGGGCGGCATAAGCTTCGCCTTGACGTTGTTGACCGCGGGAGAAGCGAGCCGATATACTTGGATATGATACACTTTATCCCCGTTGACCAGGACCAGCTCTGGCCGCGCTTCGACATGAACGGTACCACCATAGACAGGGGCACCGACTGTAGCCTGATTTGGCCCTTTGCCAACAATTGCTCGGAGGATAACGATGTGAAATGACGTGAAATAACGTGTTCTGCATGTACTTAGAAATCCGAATTTAAAAACCGTTGAAATTATGAAATACTTAGCAGCTACTTGCGCCGTGGTTTTGTTGCTCTCCGCCTGCCGGCAAGACCCTTGGGACGACCATATTAAGGAGAGCGGGCAGGCAACAGGCTCCAGCCTGCTGGATGTCGTGCAGGCCAACCCCGAATGGAGCAGCTTTTACGGAGCGCTGGTGGCTACCGGCTGCGACACGCTGCTACGCAGCGCCAACACCTACACCGTATTTGTGCCCGCCAACAGCGCATGGGGGGCGGTAAACATGAACGACGTGGCGGCGCTGAAAAAAATAGCGCTCAACCACATCGCCTACGAAAAGAAGCTGGCAACGGAAAACCTGCAAAGCGCCTCGCTGCAAATGCTCAGCGGTAAAGTGCTGCGGTACGACGCCGAAAAGCAAACCTTCAACGGCGCAAAAGTTACGTCGCCCGACCACGTTGCAAGCAACGGCGTGCTGCACGTAACGGACAAGCTGGTAGAGATGAACGACAACGTGTGGGACAACATCCTCAAAATCCGCAACAACTCGCAGGTGGCATACCTCAGAAGCCTCGGGCATCGCGAAATGGACATGGAGCGAAGCGTACAGAGAGGCGTAAATGAGGTAGGGCAGCCCGTTTACGATACGGTGTGGGTTGAGGACGTCAACGATTTTTTGAAGGCCATACCCTTAAACGACGAGGCTAAGGAGTGGACGTACATAGTGCTGGAAAATAGCGGGTTTGTGGATTTGCAAACTAAATATACGCCCTACTTCAGGGTTCCCGCCGACCCGCAGGGGGAGCAGACAGCCGCGCTTGTTTCGCTCAACATCTGCCGGGATTTTGCCTTTGAGGGGAAGATAGATATTACGCAGCACGACACCCTCACCGGCGTTTACGGGGTGAAGGTGCCCGTAAAGAACGCCGTTGTGAGGAACACCTACGAATCTTCCAACGGGATAGTATATGTGATTGATAAAAGCAACATCCTGCTGCGCGAAAAAATAAAGCCGATAGTGATTGAAGGCGAAGATTTTGTTGGCGCCAGCGACAAGGGGTTCGTTTACAAGCGCTACAGGCAGTGGGCGAGCGGCGCCTACGATATTATCCTGTCGGGGCAAACCAAGCAAAGCGATACGGTACCGGTGCTGGACAGCCTCGGCGTCCCTATCCTCAGCCTCGTAACCGGAGAGGATTCCGTCATAGTCGAGAGCAAAACATTCTCAACGCCCAGCAGCGCCGACGTGTCCCGCGCCACCGTGAATAACTTTTACGTAGAGTACAAAGCCACCGTTAACTCGGCGTCTTACCGCGTTCACTACGTTGCGTTCGATGATGTTGGGGGCTTCTCCTCGGACGCCAACCATATTTTGCGCATTGAGCAGAAGTTGTTTATCTCCATGCCGGGGCGACCGGCGCTAAGAAAAGGCAACAGCGCAAGCGCCGAGGCCGTAACCAACGGCTACTTGGGCGATACGATATGCTTTGTGGGGCAAAGCTTGGCGGGAGTGCACGAGGAAACCCAGCTAAGCCAGTGGACGTTAGAGGAAAAAACGCAGTTCCTCAAGCGCCCGCTGACGACGCCCCAGGCGGCTATCATGGTAGCGCCCAACGTTGGCGACCTGACGCTGTGGCTGTGCAACACCACCCGCAGCAACTCAACAAGGCTGCAAGGCATGATGTTTTTGGATTACATCAAGCTCACGCCGATATTGCCGGAAGAGTAAGAGAACTAAAAACTAAAAACTAAGAACTAAAAGTTGCGGCTGCAAAAAACCTTATTTGTATTTAAGGGCAACCTTAGTAGCTAAGAGGTCTGAGAGCAAAAACCTTATTTGTATTTAAGGGCAACCTTAGTAGTTAAGAGGTATGAGAGCAAAAACCTTATTTGTATTTAAGGGCAACCTTAGTAGCTAAGAGGTATGAGAGCAAAACCTTATTTGTATTTAAGGGCAACCTTAGTAGCCTTGTAGAAATAAGGTTTTTAAAGAATTGAAAATCACGAATCTGAAATTCAAAAATATATGAAAACAAAATTGTTGCTTTTTTTCGTACTCTTTTTATTCTCGCTGGCGGCTGCGGCTCAGCAGGGCGGCGGTAGCGATAATGCCAAGCTTACCGTCAGAGGGCGCGTGCTTAGCGCGGAGAGCGGGCGCCCCATACCGGGCGTGTCCGTGGGGGTGCCCGACGTGGCTACGGCCATTACCGACGACGACGGACGGTTTAGCCTCAGCGAGGTCGGAAAAGGCGCTACGCTTCAGGTCAACATGCCGGGATTTGCCTACAAGGAGGTGGTGGCGGGCTACTCGGACGAGCTGACCATACGGCTGTACGACGAATCGTTCAGGACGATGTACCGGCAGGTGGGGTCGCCCTTTGGCAGCAAGGATTGGGTTGCGTCAACGGAGGCCGTAACCGCCATTGCGAGCAGGGAGAGCTACAAAAAAGCCTCCCTCAGCTCCGAATACCTGATACAGGATGAGGGCCTGGGCGTTAACACCGTCATGAGGTCGGGCGCTCAGGGGGCAGGCGGCAACATGTACATACGGGGATTTTCGTCCATCAACGCCGGCAGCCAGCCAATGGTGCTCATAGACGGCGTACCCTACGAGAATGCGGTAGTAACCCCTTCAATCATTAGCGGCAACAACATCACGCCGCTTGCAGCGATTGACGTGCGCGATATTGAGAGCATTACCGTTCTGAAAGACGCTACCTCCATCTACGGTAGCAAGGGCGCCGGCGGCGTAATCCTGATAGAGACGGCCAAAGCCCGGGAGCAGGTTACCAAAATAGATTTTCATGCCTACGGCGGGGTGAACTTTCAACCCACCAAGTTCTACCCAATGATGAACTCGTACGAGTACCGCTCCTACCTTAGCGAGATGCTCTCCGGCAGCGGGCTGTACAGCGCATCGGAGCTTCAGGCGTTACCCTACATCAACTCCCAAAAGCCAACGTCGCAGCCGTGGGGCGTTGAGGGCAACCGCGACTACTACCGCTACCGGCACGAAACCGACTGGCAGAAAGAAATTTTTACGGGCAGCTTCGACCAGAACTACTACATGACCATTAAAGGAGGCGACGAAATTGCGCTCTACGCCCTCTCCGTTGGCTACGTCAACCACGGGGGCATTGTCAAGAGCACCGATTTTTCGCGCTACAATACACAGTTCAACTCGCAGGTCAACGTGGTGCGGTGGCTTCGCATGGCCACCAACATGAACTTTGCGTACAGCACCCGGAATTTGGTTTACGAAGGCTTGTCGCCCAGCTACAACCCTCTGTACACAAGCTTGGTCAAAGCGCCCTTCATGGCGCCCTACCTCTACAACGAGCTGGGGCTGCAAACGCCCAACTACGAGCAGGCCGATGTTTTTGACCGGAGCAACCCGGCTGCCTTAGTGGACGAAGACAACGTAACGGCGATGAATAAGACCTACCGCTTTTTCGGCAACGTGAGCGCTGCGGTAGATCTGGGCAAGCACTTTGAGTGGAACGCCCTGTTTGGCGTTACGTTCGACAAGCTGCGCGAAAATATTTTTCTTCCCCAAAACGGCCTGTACCACGAGCCGCTATCCTCGGGGCTGGTGGTCAACGAGCCAAAAGCGCTGGTGTCGCGCTACCTGCAGTACTACGCCGATACCTACCTGCGCTACCGCTACCAGCTGCGCCATGCGCACAGCCTTGCTGCCCGCGTGGGGATGCGCTACCAGACCAACAACACCGAGGGCGACTGGGTGAACGCCTACAACACGTCGAGCGACAACATGCAGTCCATTGGGAATGGCGTTATCGACTACGCTGCGGCAGCGGGAGTGCTGGGCGCGTGGAAGTGGCAGTCGCTTTACCTCAACGGCGAGTACTCGTACATGCGCCGCTACTTCGTTTCGGTCAACATGGCCGTTGACGGCTCGTCGCGCTTTGGCAAGGAGGCCGACGGGCTGAAAATGTTCGGCAACGTGTTTGGCGTGTTTCCCTCCGTAACGGGAGCGTGGCTGCTATCGTCCGAAGAGGCGATGAGCAACCTCAACCTGTTTGACGTGCTGAAGCTGCGCTTGGGCTACTCCGTTTCGGGCAACGACGACATTGGCAACTACACGGCGCGTACGGCCTACACGCCTCAGAACATGCAGGGGTACTACGGGCTGGTGCGCGGCAACATAGCCAACCCCGCGCTGAAGTGGGAAACCAGCGCCAAGCTGAGCGCCGGCTTGGACTTTGCCATGCTCAACGAGCGCCTGAGCGTGAGTTTCGATGTATATAGGAACAGCATTACCGACTTGCTGATGTGGAGGCAGAGCGAGCGCTACTACGGCATAGACCGCTACGCCGTAAACGATGGCGCTATGCAGAACACCGGCTTTGAGCTGGGCGTTTGGGGCAGAATCGTCAACGCCGGCGTCAAGTGGGACATGGGGGTGAACCTGTCGCGCTACCGCAACGAGGTGGTTGCCCTGTCGGGGGACGAGCAGGTTGATCAGGTTGCCGGCGCCAACGTGCTCACCAAGGTGGGCGCACCGGTGGGGCAATTCTACGGCTACAAGACCGGCGGCGTTTACGCCACCGCTGCCGACGCTGCCGCCGACGGCCTTGGCATACGGCGCGGCGACGGCTCGTTCTCTCCGTTTGGGGCGGGCGATGTGCGCTTTGCCAACCTCAACGACGCCGACAACATTATTGACGAAAAGGATATGACGGTGATAGGCGACCCCAACCCCGACCTGCTTGGCTCCATTGTCAACCGCTTGCAGTGGAAACGCCTAACGCTCAACGCCGTGGTAACATTCTCGTACGGAAACGATATTTACAATGCGCTGCGCGCAAGCGTGGAGTCGATGACCGGCGCCGAAAACCAGACGGCAGCCATTGCCGGCCGCTGGAGCCACGAGGGGCACGAAACCTCTACGCCAAAGGCTATGTGGGGCGACCCGATGGGCAACGCGCGGTTTTCCGACAGGTGGATAGAAGACGGATCGTACGTCCGACTAAAAAGCGTATCCATCTCGTACGATATACCCATGCGCACCAGCTTTATAAAGGGATTGCAGATATACGTTACGGGAAATAACCTGCTGACTTTCACCAGCTACATGGGCTACGACCCCGAATTTAGCGCCGCGCAAAGCCCCCTCTACTACGGCATCGACATGGGATTCACGCCGCAGCCGAGAGCTGTGCTGGTGGGCGTGAAATTGGGGCTGTAAGAGAACTAAAAACTAAAAACTAAAAACTAAGAATATGTTAATTCTGAAAATTCTGAAATTCTGTAAATAAACATGTTAATTCTGAAAATTCTGAAATTATGTAAATAAATATGTTAATTCTGAAAATTCTGAAATTATGTAAATTTATATTTAAATATTATGTTTAAAAAATTACGATTTGTATTTCTGCTGGCGCTTATGCCCGCCTGCATGGAGGTGCTGAACGAGAACGATGTGGACACCGACAGGCACTACAACAACTTCAACGACGCCGATAACGCCATTTTGGGCATTTACGGCAAGCTCATGGGGCTGGCCGACAGGGTGATTATCCTCAACGAGCTGCGCGCCGACTTGTTAGACATTACCCCCAACGCTACCAACGATATGGCGGCCATCAGCAACCACACCGCAGCTGCCGACAACAAGTACTGCGACGTTGCGCCGTTCTACGAGGTAATACTCAACTGCAACGACGCCCTCAAGAACTTTGACGGGATGCGGCAGGAAAACAAGCTCAGCCCCGCCGACTACGCCTACCGCTACGCCGACGTGGCAACCGTGCGGTGCTGGGTGTATCTCCAGCTGGCCATTCACTTTGGCAGCGTGCCGTACATTACCGACCCGCTGCAGACGGTATCCGACTTGCAGGATATGGCTAAGTTTCCGCTAAAGAGCTTGGACGATATGGTTGTAACCCTCATATCCTGCATGGAGTCGCTGCCCACAACCGAGCTCTCTACGGAGTCGCCCCTCTACCAGGTTTCCGACGCCGACGGGTACGATATGCGCATGCTCTTTTTGAACAAAAAGGTGATGCTGGGCGACCTGTATCTCTGGGCAGACCGCTACGGGGACGCCGCAAGGCTCTACTACGACGTTATTGACGAGGCGGAGAAAAAGCTGTTTTCGGGGAGCGAGCAGTTTGCCTATAAGCTCGACGGAGATGTGTGGGACGCTTCGCACGAACCTCGCTTTCAGATTTGCTATCCGCGATACAAATCTTTGGACATAAGTTCTTTCCGAAACAGGTGGAAGGAAATGTTTGCGCGTCCGTCGAGCAATAGCGAGCTCCGGCGCGAAATGATAACCATGTGGAGCTACAACGCCCGATTTGCTCCCCAATATCCCCTTATTGAGCTGTTTGCAAATACCGGCAAGGGAAAGTATCAGCTCAAGCCTACGGATTGGGCTATTGACAGCCTCTGGGAGGCGCAGGTGCAGCGCGACAACAATTTTGTCTTTGACGGGCGGGGGCGAGAGGCTTCGTTTGACAGGGTAAACGGGCAGCCGGTAGCCATCAAGTACCTGTACGACTACTACCCTCAAGAAACCGACGAAAACCGAACGATACACCTGATGTACAACGACGTGCAGAATGAGTTTGTACAGCAGGGGCGGTGGTTTGTTTACAGGGCGGGCTTGCTCCACCTGCGCTATGCCGAGGCGGTTAACCGGTGCGGGTACGTTGACCTGGCGCACAGCCTGCTCAACATCGGAGTGCACGAGTACTACGATTGGACTATGGACGACGGCTCGTCGAAGCGAAACAACAAAGGCGGGGTGCAGTACAGCGGGTACAGGCCGCTGAGCGATACGCTGGATTCCGAAAAGTACCCTTACCCCTTCTTCCTCGACGGACGGCTAACCACCAGCAGCCAGCAGTACTACTACAGCTCGCCGTGGGGCACCAACTACGGTATTCGCCGCAGGGCGTGGGTGCGGGATGTTAGCATACCGGCCTTGCCTGCTGCCATTGACTCGGTGCGCTGGCTCGAGGAAGCCCTCATACAGGAGGCTGCCCTCGAGTGCGGCTTTGAGGGGCACCGCTGGGGAGATTTGCTGCGCGTTGCCCGCCGCAAAAACCGCGAAAACGCCAACGGAGCTGCCTACATCAGCAACCTGATGGGCAAGGCAAAGGGTGTGTCGGTAACGCCGGAAACGGCTTTCCTGCCGTGGAAAAATAATTTGGCAACGGAGAATTGATTTTTTCAGTATGAACATTTAAATTTTTGAAACCATGAAAAAAACATTTGCTATTTTTTTGACGTTGTGCTTGGCGTTTGGCTACAGCAGCCTGCTAAAGGCGCAGCAAACGCTTGCTTTTCCCGGCGCCGAGGGCTTTGGGCGCTACGCTCTGGGGGCGCGAGGCGTTGCAAGCCCGCAGGTATATCACGTAACCAACCTGAACGACGCCGGCGCCGGCTCGTTCCGCGACGCGGTGAGCCAGCCGGGGCGCATTGTGGTGTTTGACGTATGCGGCGTTATCAAGCTCAGCTCGCGCATTTCGTTCTCGGGAAACTCGTACATTGCAGGGCACACCGCCCCGGGCGACGGCGTAATACTCTACGGCAACGGCGTTTCGTTTGCCGGCGCAAACAACCTCATTGTGCGCTACCTGCGCATCTACATGGGCAAGGGCGGGGAGTCGGGCAAGGACGCCTCGGGCGTTTCCAACGGCGCCGGTATGATTTTCGACCACCTCTCCATTGCCTGGGGGCTGGACGAAAACTTTTCGGTGAACTGGGACAGCAAGGGCACAGAGCCTGCCGACATTACCATTCAGCACTCCATTATAGGGCAGGGCATCATGACGCACTCCGCCGGAGGCCTGATTCAAACCAACGGCGGGGTTTCCATCATTGGCTGCCTGTACGTTGACAACAGCACCCGCAACCCAAAGGTGAAGGGGCTTAACCAGTACATCAACAACGTGGTGTACAACTGGGCGGGTAGCGATGGCTACATCCTGGGCGACTCCGACGGGGCGTCGTGGGCCTGGCTCGAGGGCAACTGCTTCATTGCCGGACCCAACAGCGGTGCCTCGCCGTTTACGCGGGCAAATACCAACTTCCAAATCTACCACAGCAACGATTACGTGGACGGCGACAAAGACGGCGCGCTCAACGGAGCCATTGCTGCCGATGCCAATTACGGCAACGCCTCCTTCAAGGCCAGCCGTGGCGATTTTACCGGTATTCCCAAGGCGCATCCCGAAATTGCAGGCGGTATTCTAAGCCCGCAGGAGGCGCTCGACCGCGTTGTCGGGTCGGTGGGGGCCAGCCTGCCGGCGCGCTCGGCGGTGGACGCCTACATGCTGGATGAGCTGCTGTCGTACGGACAAAAGGGTGCGCTCATTACCAACGAAACCAACAACGGCATTTACGGCAACGTAGGCGTGGTAAGCGCCGGCGCCAAGCCCCTCGATACCGACGGCGACGGCATGACGGACGCCTGGGAGGACGCCAACGGGTTAGACAAGAACAGCGCTGCCGACGCTACGCAGCCTGCCGCCAACGGGTACCTGAACATCGAAAACTACATCAACAGCATTGCGGCTCCCGTAGCGCCTTACGTTCGCTGCGCATCGGACGTAAAGATGACGGCGCGAACAATGAGCTCCATAAGCCTGTCGTGGAAAAACAACGCCACCGAAAGCGACGGGGTAACGCTACAGCAATCCACCGACGGCGCAAGCTACGCTGACGTCCAAACGCTGGCGGCAACCGCCACATCGTTTGACGTAACAGGCTTGCAGAAAGACCAGGCCTACTACTTCCGCCTGATTACCGCCAAGAGCGGGCTGGAAAATTCTACCCCGTCGGAGGTGTTGAAGGTCAGCACCGAGGGCGAGCCAAAGCTGCCCGAGCAAAGCCTTGTGCCAACGCCGGCAGTGGGCGCAACCTCCCGTTTTTACACTTCGGTGGACTTTGCATGGCAAAATGAAACGGGGCCGTGGGCGGGAGCGGTATCCTACGATGTATATTTTGGCGCAAGCGCCGATAACCTCGCAAAGGTAAACGCCGATCTGCTCACCGAGCCTGCATATACGCACGTTGCCGCCATGACCATGAGCAGCACTTACTACTGGCGGGTGGACGCCACCAACGAGCTGGGCACAACGCAAGGCACGGTGTGGAGTTTCAGAACAGGAACGTACTCATTTACGACAGACTATGTCGATATTGGGAAGGATTTTGACGGCAGCAACACCGTAAACGCAGCGTCGGGGGCGCTGCTAACGAGCGGAACAAAGAACTATACCGTTTTTGCAGGCACAAGCAAGGAGATGACTTTTACGGTTTCGGGCGGGACTGTCAACCAAAGCAATGGCTCCTACAAGGCAGGTACAGACATTCAATACTTTGACTTGAGTAACGACGCCTACTACGTTGAGGTATCGCTAACAACCAACAGCACCGCAAAAAATATCGCCTCTATAAAGGTAAACGGTACAGGCTCGGATGTTGATCCGGCAAAAGGAACCGTTACCCCCGCTATTCTGTTCTCCGACCAAATACCCTTTAGCGCAAATTCTATCATTGGATACGAAACGGTAGAGCTGCCGCAGGCGCGCGCAGGCAGGGTTTCGACGACGACAGCCGCGCCGGTTGGCAGCAAGTCGTTCAGGATTTACCGCAAGGTTACTGTATCTACGGTGGGCGAAGACTTGTATCAGATAGGGGGGAGCACCAACCCGATTGCTCTGGGCAGCGCCCCATCCAACAGCCGCATCCCATACGTAGCCGCCACGCTCGAGCTGCTCTCTAACGACGGCGACCGCGAGCCTTCGTCCGTTAAGACCATTACCTCGCTCACCATCAACGGAGCGACGGCAACGATAAATCAGGCGGAGGGGACTGCCTCCTGCACCTTCCCCAAGTCCACCGGTGCGCTGGGCACCTGGGTGGTGGAGCTTACGCTGGGCGACCAGTACGCGGTGGCAAGCTTTACCGGCGGCAACACCCACAACTTTGCCGCAGGCCCCCTGCAGATTGAGGTTACAGCCGAAGATGGCAGCAAAAAGACCTACACCGTTTCGGCAAGCGTTTCCGACAAAAAGCGCGTAGGCTTGCTGACCGTTGACGGGCAGAAGGCGGCGTACGACGATTTGTTCGTATCGGCCTTCGATGACTTCGACATTGCTTACCTGAACGCCGCCGGCAGCACACCCGCCGATATTGCGGCGTACTACCAGGAGTACGACTTGGTGGTGCTCCACGCCAACGTAGCAGGAACGAACCCCATAGGTCTGGCAACGCGCAGCTTGGTAGGCGTAAAGCCTATTATGAGCATGAAAGCCTTTTTCTACCAGAACGGGCGCTGGGGCTGGGCGTCGGTGGCTTCGGGCAACGCAGGCGTGGGCGAGATAACCGCAACCGTGCCGCTCGCGGTGCAAAATCACCCGATATTTGACGGCGTTACGTTTGACGGCGACGACGGAACAACGCTAACCTACTACGCTGCACCCACAACGGTAACAAACGGCGTACAGTACGCAACCACGCTCGACGGCGAGAATTGGACGTCTCAGCTGGCGGATGCAAGCCACGCGCTGGCCACCAAAAACGACGGTACGCAGCTGCACGAGGTAAACCTGAACAGCGCAGCCAAGTACATCATGCTGGGCTTGAGCATGGAGGGCGACAGCTACACCCTTTTCAACGGCAACACCGTAACGCTGCTGCGCAACGCCGCCGCCTACCTCACAAACCCCTACCTGTCATACGACTACACAACCAACACGCCGCACTCCTCCGATAATACGATAGCTACGCTGACTGTAAACGATGTTGCGGCGCAGCTTGTGCAAAACACTGATACTCTGCGCTGCGCAATGCCGAGTTCGGTAAGCGACCTGGGGACGTGGGCGGTAGCGTTCACGCTAAGCGACCCTAATGCAACAGCCAGCTTTACCAGCGGGGCAACCCACGACTTTGCCGCAGGCCTCCTGCAAATTACGGTAACCGCCACAGACGGTAGCGAACGGAATTATACCGTCGTAGCAGCTGTAGAGTCAACCGGAGATGGAGACGGTGATGGGGACGAAGATGAAGACGAAGATGAAGAAGGAGACGGAGATGAAGATGACAATTCTACAGGAGTCAAGCCCAACGCCATATCCGCTTTGAAGTACGTTAGAGGTTTTGTTGTCAACCCCACGGGAGGCGAGGTGCGCATTTACAGCATCTCCGGCGTTCTGCTGCTGAAATCAAGCAAGTCGCAAATTGAGGCAAGACACCTGCAACGGGGCATATACATTGCCCGTCCGCAAAAGGGAGCCGCGCTGAAATTTATTAATAATTAATAATTAATAATTAATAATTAGCAGCAATAGCAACAGCAATAGTGATAACTATTAATTGATAAGTGATAATTGCCAATTATTAATTGTTAATTATTAATTATTAATTAAAAAAAAGTTCTTTGACGTATTGGTTTACACGTTTTTGGCTTGTGCATATTGGGAATACGTATTGGGTGTACTTACCTTCGGCGAAACCCTCGTCGAAGGTAGCTGCACCCTATACATCCCAACCTTGTACATTTTCCGGTGAATTTTGTATATCTTTGCCGATGAATTGTATAAAACATTGAAAGCATATTTCTAGTTTACCATGAAAAAGCAAGAACTACCATTGACGCCTTTGGAGGCATATGCCGAGGCAAACCGCTACTTTGAAAACGCAAAGGAAGCGCTACAAAAGGCAGGTAAGGAAGATTACCATTACCACGACCGCAAGTATGTACGCACCGCCTGCGGCATAGCCCACTTAGGTGTGCTTATTGCATGCGACGGATTTCTCACAATGCGGGGAGTACCGCTGCCCAAAAAGAGAACGATAGATTTCTACCGTGAGCATATTGCAAAGTTCGATAGAAAGTTGCTGCGCGATTTGAACGACGCTTACGATATTCTACACCTGTGGGGCTACTACGAAGGTGTGCTGCGCGTTGCGGTGGTGAAAGATGGCTTTGACATAGCCTACAGCATCCTTGACCGCATTAAGCCCGCCCCCGGTGCAGACGTTTCCATAATGCAGCCCCGCGCTGCCTCGTGGAGGGGCAAGCTGCCGGTAGTATTTGGCGGTGCGCTGCTTTTGCCCTCGCTGAACCTTTGGCTCTCGACCCTGCTCCGCATTTTTAGAGCATGGGTGGCAGAAAAGGCAAGCGTCGCTACCGCCGCGCCGCAGAGCAACCCGCAGGTGGGGAGCTCGCAGGTGGAGCTTAGCTGACGGCGTAATAAGGTAATGAGGTTAATGCACATTATTACTCTCATTGCTACTGAGGTTGTTTTGTTGAGAAAATTAGGTAAAAATGAGGTTGCGCCCTCAAAAGAACCTCATTTCCAACCTAATTTTCTCAACAAAACGACCTCAGTAGCCGATAGATTAATCTCCACACCCGACCTCATTACCTCATTGAGGAGATTTTTAGAAGTTCACTTAAATAAATTTTTTCAGTAATTTTTTTTCATCATGGCAAAGAAACAGCAAGAACAGTTATTGACACCTTTGGAGGCATACGCCGAGGCAAACCGCTACTTTGAAAACGCAAAGGAAGCTTTACAAAAGGCAGGTAAGGAAG
>JAISAC010000156.1 GCA_031266935.1 Prevotellaceae bacterium | reverse complement strand
CGCATGAGCGGTGATCCCTCGCTGGGCTGGGATTGCGGTGCGGGGTGGTGGGGGGGGTGGGGGTGGGGGTGGTGGGGGTGGTGGTGGTGGGGGTGGTGGTGGTGGTGGTGGTGGTGGTGGTGGTGGTGGTTTGCCTGCTACGCAGGCAAGATTATGTGTGCTGCTGCCAGCTGCTACAGCATCCTGAGGATGTTGCTTAGGCTGGTGTGCTCTCTCCGAGAGGTGCTACTTTATTTTTCATAACACCTCAAAGAAATATGATGCCGAATTTCGTAACTTCTGTGCTATAAAAATTGATGTGAATCTCAAGAAAAATTTTGGGGGTTTGTATTGATTTTTATGCTATCTTTGCTGCTACAACTATTGTTGAGTAATTCCATGGCAAGTATCTTGAATGAATACATTTCAAAACGTTGGGGGGTGCTTGAATTAAAAGCCGAGCTCAAATTTTAATTTTTATAGCAGCCTTGTTATCAGCATATAGAAATAAATTGGCTTAAACTTTATTATAATTATGGAAAATGCAGCAGCTTATGAAAAAGAAGCAGATAAAGTGATGGACTTTATTTGTGAAACAAGAGATGGTAAGTACACTGCGGAAAAACCTGATTTGACGCAGATTACTTATACAAGGATGGAAATTCACGACAACGATGCCGCAAACATTTTCAATGATTGCTTTGAAGAAGTTATTCTTTATGGAATGTCGTATTGATATTAGATCTCTCTTCTAAAAACACTCTCAATGAGATAATCATTCCCCATCAACCTTGCGTTCAGCACAAAAAAAATAACGGTACGCGTTGAGCGCTTACGCGCTTCACAAAGCCGCAAGCAACGCCTAACCGTGGTCGGAAAAATATGGATTGCTGTAAATATCCCTCGTTGGTCTACGCGCTTGCGGCAAAGGCAAAGAGGTAGCTCATGAGAAAATTCCATACCGTAACCACCCCAATGGCAAGCAGCTTGGAGAGGTAAAAGTGGATTTTGAGCTTTTCGGCGAGCAGGTAAATTACGGCGCTGTTGATGGCCAAGCCCACCAGGGCAATGCCGATGAACTTGGCGTACTCTGCCGGAACGTTGTTGTGGCTGTGAAACGTCCAAAGGCGGTTGAGTATGTAGTTGGAGGAGGCGGCGACGGCAAATCCCAGCGCGTTGGCAAGGTACCTGTTTATCCTTAGCAGCTCCTTGCCGACGCCGGTAACGGCAAAGTCAACCGCTACGCCCGACCCTCCTACGAGGCAAAATTTTATGAACAGCGCTATCATTTTCGGGCAAAAGCTACTTTCCCAATTTTTCGCCAAACGCTGCTTGCTGCCGCTCTACCTCCGGGCACCTCGCTTCGGGCTGCTGCGGCTGTATTTAAGAATTTCATGATTTCCAAAGGGTTTAAAATTAAAAAACATGGCTGCTGTCGGGTGCATTTGACTACGTCGATTTTCAATTCAAATTGTCGCTTTTGCTCATTCCGTAGGAATGAATCGCTCGGTAGAAAAGGCAACGTTCCGGTGGTTGTCGGCATCCCGTATGGATGCATCCCTCCGGGATGCCAAAGAGAGACAGCATTCGTGTTTTCTACCGAGCGAATAATCCCTACGGGATTATTTAAAGCGACAATTTGAATTGCACCCGTGCTGTCAGCCGGTTTGGCTGCAAAAGACAGCTCATTTTTAGCATAACGATTTTTTCGGTGTTCCGTCCAAAACACCATGTTGGCAGAAAGAAAAGCTTGTCGAAAAGCTTAAACCGAAACCGCAAGCAACTCTTTCCCCAGCCGATGAAATCCATGAATAATTTTAGCTTCCTGCTCTTTTCGTGGACGGGAGTGTCCGCAGATATAGCGCCCCAGCTGCCTTTCATTTATTCCGGTAAGGCGGGAAATGGCGGCACGGCTAATCATTCCGCTGTAGCAGTGCAGCAGGCTTTCGATGTTGAATTTATACTCAAATTCGTACTCTCCGTCGAATATGGGTGGGTACTCGTCACCATCTTCTTTTGCCCATTCTACGTATAAGTTAATGCTCTCTTGCAGCTCCTTTGTGAAATCGTCAAAGGTTCCGCTCGCTCCGAGTACCCAGCCGGGTAGCATATCAATGCTCGCGCTATAGCCATCCGGCGTTTTTCCTACATTTACGATTACTTTTTCCATCCTTATGTTTATTTTGGTGGCGCTAAAAAATTAACCCTGATTGATTTTCAATTGATTTTAGTAAGCTTCCGAAAAAATCGGTTGAAGGAGTTCCGTTTACCGTTACGCTCCCTTTCTTCGTTGGATGCTTAAATTTACGGTGACTACCCTTTTGATGTACGATGTACCATCCGTCGCTATTCAAATCTCTCAAGATTTTTGCTCCTTTTACTACTTTCATTTAATTCAAGTTTCCCTCTTATTTCATTTGATTGAATTATATATAATTAGCAAATAGTTTCTTTATGTAGTTGGCTAAGAAACCGTGAAATATGCAAAAAACAAAGTAAACAATGGTGACGGGGTGCTTGCGCCGTCCCGTAGGGACGGAACATCGATTAACAACACGTTGCACGTCATTTTTTACCCATATTCCGTCCCTACGGGACGGGGGAGAGGGGGGTCGCAGCATTTCTACCAACATTCCGTCCCTACGGGACGGTAAACGCGCTTTTGAAATATCTAATTTGTAATTATTAATTCGCTCATTATTATAAATTTATATTTTTATCTGTCTTATAACCCTTTGTTATTATTATATTTAGCAAAGGTGGTGAACTTCAATCATTTAATACAGGTTTCTGCTTTTCGACACTACAAACATACATAAAATAATTGGTAGAATATTAGGTATTCTTTAAAAAAACCAAAATTCTCTACTCATTTTTCGCTATAGCAAAACGTATATTCGCCCGACCCGACCAGCAGGGTTGCGCTATCTACCCGCTCTGCGGCGAGGGTTTTTGCCAAAGGTTCGCCGTTGACCAAAATGGCTGCCCCCTCGCTATCGGGAAGGTTTACGGAGGCCGTAGCGTTTACGGGCACCGTAAGGTTGAGCGTAAACACGTCGCCGTTGCTTGTCCAGCGCACCTTTACGTCTCCGTAGGGCGAAGCGTGCGAGGCTTTTACGTAGGTCAATCCGGCCACCGGCGCAGGCGCGACGTGAAAGTGGGAAAACCCCGGTCGCCTGTCGTCGGGGGTAATCCCCGCCAGGGAGCAGAAAAACCACTCCTCTATTTGCCCCATCATGAAGTGATTCTGCGAGTAGCCCTTGCGCGGGTCCCACTGCTCGGCGAGCGTGGTAAGGCCAAGCTTAAGCTGAAAACCGTACCCCGGCACGTCGCAGTGGTTGTGCATGGCGTACATCACATCGTTGCATCCGTTACGCGCCAGCGCCTGATACAGGTAGCGGCTACCCACGTAGCCCGTGGTGAGGCGGTTGCCGTGCGCCTGAACGTCCTTTACCAAATTCTCCAGCACCGCCTGCCGGTGCTGCGGCTCTACGATGCCCATGAACAGCGGCATCGCGTTGGAGGCCTGGCTGCCGGTGCCGTACTGCTTGCTGTCGGCGTCAAAAAATTTGCTGTTGAAAGCCCAGCGGATATTTTCGGCCAGCGTTCGGTATTTTTTTTCGTACGCCTCCATACGGAGCATGGCCGCCGCCTCCGCCGTGAGCAGCGCCACGCAGTAGTAGTGCGCCGTGGCCGACAGCGCAACCGGCGTGTTGCGGGAAAATCCTGCCGCAAAATCGCCGTAATCGTACCAGTCGCCCAGGCCGTGCAACACAATATGCTCGGCGGCGCGGCTGCTGAGGTAGTCCACATAGCGGTGCATTACGCCAAAGTAGCGCGCAATAAGCGTGCTGTCGCCGTAGTAATGGTAGTACATCCAGGGCAGAATGACCGCCGTAGCGCCCCACTCCGGCGAGTCGGAAAAATTTCCGTTGTAATCGCTAAAGGTGGTGTACTCCGGCGCTATGTTGGGCACCAACCCGTTTGGGTGCTGCCCGTCGGCTATGTCCTGCATGGTTTTGGGGAAAAATTGCGACAGGTTGTAGCACGACAGGAGGCCCGGCGCGTTGAGGTGAACTGCCTCCAGCCAGCCCAGCTTTTCGCGGTGCGGGCAATCGGTAAACACCGCCTGCATGTTGCTTTTGACCGCGTTGCTGATAAGCCGGTGCGCCTGATTGAAAATATCGTTGGAGCACTCAAACTCGCCGGCGGCGTCCACGCTGCTGTAAACAAAGTTGGAGGTAACATCCAGCAGCAGCGGCTTGCCGTCTTCCTTTTCCGGCTGCCGCATGTGCACGTTCTCTACCTGCAAGTAGCGGTATCCGTAGTACGAAAAGCGCGGCGTCCACTCCTCCACGCCGCTGCCGCAAAGCGTGTACTCAAAGTAGCAGGGGCTTCCCGTGCGCTGCTGGCTTACGAGGCTGTCCGGTGTCAGGCTTTCGACGGGGTAAATTCGCACCGTCTGCCCCTTTTTTCCCTTCACCTTGATGGTGGGGTAGCCCGAAAGGTTTTGCCCCATATCCAGCACAAAAATTCCTTTTTGCGGCGCCATAATCCGGCGTATGCCGTAGCGCTGCATAACCTTTACGGGAGGCGCCTGCTGCGGCCTGAGCTTACCCTGCGGGCTTTCCTGCACTACGGCGCGCTGCCAGCGGCTGTCGTCAAACTCGGGCGTATCCCACCCTGCCTGCTCAAGGTTGGCGTCGTAATCTTCGCCTCCGTAAATGCTGTTGAAGGTGATGGGGCTTGGGGCGTACCTCCACGAGTTGTCCGACGCCACCACCAGCGTTGCGCCGTCGGCGTACTCTACCTCCATGCGGAAGAATAGCGTAGGCGGGCCAAAGCTGCGCAGGAACTTGCTGTAACGCTGTACCTCCGAGCAATTGTAGAATCCGTTGCCCAGCATAACCCCCACAGCGTTGCGGTCGGGCGCCAGCAGCGCCCCCACGTCGTAGGTGTTGTAGTAGATGGTTTTGTCGTAATCGCTCCACAGCGGAGCAAAAGCGCTCGCCCCTACCCTCTTTCCGTTAACGCTGAGCTCGTAGTGCCCCAAGCCCGAGATGTACGCCATAGCGCGCCTCACCGCTTTTTTCTCTACGGTAAAAGCCTTGCGCAGCAGAATGCTCCGCTTTGCCAGCGTGTCCACCTTGGCAAACAGCGTGTCGTAGCCGTACTTTTTGTAGGGAGGGTTGTAGGCTCGTCCGTCGGGCAGGTGGCTGTCGGCCTTTTTGATAGCGCCTATCCAGCGGACGTTTAAATCGCTGATTGCGGGCGCCAGGTCAAACGTAGCGGCGCTGCTCCACCCCGACGGCTTGCCCTGCGCATCCCACGCCATTACTTTCCAGTAGTACTGCGCACCCGGCTTCAGCGGTTTCCCGCCGTAGCGCACCAGCTGGCTCTGCGAAGATTGCACCTCGCGGCTGTCCCACATGTTGCCGATATTTCTGTCGATATTCGCCTTGCTCGACGCCACAATGAGGTGGTAAGCCGTTTGCCTGTCGCCCTGCAGCTCTGATTGCAGCTGCCACCCAAAGCGCACCGGCTGCGCGTCCACGCCAAGCGGATTGCTTTGCATTTCGCAGGTAGCTTTTTTTACCTCCAGCGCGTACGCCGGAGCGTAAAGCGCAGCTGCAGCGGCGGTACAGAGCAAAAAAACGGGGTAAAAAGTTGCCTTCATGATTACTCAGCTATTGGCTTGTTTTCGGCTTGCCGCCCTGCACAAAACGCTTCCAGCTGCGCTACAATGGCTTTTTCGGCTTTGAAAATGGTGCCGTGCTTGTGCCCTTTGGGGACAGATATTTCGGCAGCGGCGTCCGTAAACGTGCCGAAATCGCACGTTTTGACGGCACCGTAAGCGTGGTCGCGGTAAGCGTCGTAGTAAATGTAGTAGCTGCTGCCCAGCTTCACCACCGACGGACCTTCGGTAAATTGGGAGGTAAACGTTTCGGACGCTGCACCGTACGGGCCAAGCGGGCTGGCGGCAAACGCCACGCGGAGGTTGCGGTTGGGGCGGGTGTTATCTTTCATCACCAGCGCGTAGTCATCTTTGGCGCGCTTCACAATTACGGCGTCGATTACGCTAAATCCGGGGTCGAGGAAGAGCTGCGCCTCCGAGAATGTTACAAAATCTTTGGTGGTAGCGTAGTACAGGCGGTGGTTGTTGCTTTCCTCCTCTATGCCCTTCTCAAAGCGAAAGGGGATGGTTGTTGCCCAAACGATGATAAAGCAGTCGGCCTCGTCGTCGTAAAACAGCTCGGGCGCCCATACGTTCACCGCCTCGGGTTCGCCGGCCATAACCTCCACGTAGCGCTGGCTGCTCCACTCCGCAAGGTTTTTGGAGCAGGCGTAGCCAAAACCCTTGTCGCCGCTCCACCCGCTTGTCCACACTGCATGAAAAACGCCATCCCCTCCCCGCGCAATGGAGGGGTCGCGCATAACGCCGCTGCCCACGGCGGGCGACAGGAAAGTGCAGCCCAACGCCGTCCACTTGAGGCCATCTTCGCTGTACAGCAGGCGCAGGCCATCGGTTGCCGGCTCGCTAAACGAGGTAAACAGATATACCTCTTTTTTGCCGCACGAGGTCAGCAGCAGCGCGCTCAAGGCAATGCATAGTATTTTTTTCATTCGATTTTCTATCTCTTGTTAAGCCCTTGACCCCGATTCATTTCTAATTATGGTGAATTTACCATAATTAAAATTGGGGTTGTACAGGTTTTCCCATGTCCTGTACGATTATTTTTTTTACAGATGTCATACTTGGTTAGGGATAAGAAATAAATAACATATAACGGATATAAAGTGCCGTCCCCCTCGGCTACGCTCGGGGCAGGCTCTGCGGGACTGCCCGGACAAGCGAGCATCCGCACATCTCCGCTCCGTATGCTAAAGCATACGGTTAATAAAGTGTCACCCCTGCGGGGTTTGCAGCATACGGATTGCAGCATACCTGCGTAGAGACGCGGCGCGCCACGTCTCTACAACGAGCAGTCCCGCAGGGACGAC
>JAISAC010000042.1 GCA_031266935.1 Prevotellaceae bacterium | reverse complement strand
CAGGAAATTACAATTACCGGAATATAATAGTAAACTATTTTATTTTTTCCCATTTATATCATATATTAACCATCCTCGAACAATTGCTTTTTGCTCTGATTTTTCATCGAATTTACCTTTTACCGGAGTGTATTTCAAACACCCCAAGTGAAAGAATATAGTCTAGCGTTTTCTTGGCTATTGGACTCTCTTTCTGATACTCCAGCGTAATGATCTTGGTTTTTGCCTTGCTCAAGTTGCCTTTTTTTGTCGCAGAGGGCATTATTTTTTTAGCTTTTATCGCTGTTGCCATACTGTTTATTTTTTTTGAATAATACCACAAAAATACATGAAAATCTTGATGTTTACAAATGTTCCTCGCAAAATCATCTATTACGATCAAATATAGGATTTTTATCGCATAGAGAATAGCCGACAATCATATACTAGAGTTTATATTCAATAGTTGGGTATTATGCCAAAAATGATTATCTTTCATCCATGTTCCGTCCCTACGGGACGGGGAGGGGCGGGGGATAATCGGATTTTCTACCAACATTCCGTCCCTACGGGACGGCGCAAGCGTCTATTGAATATAAACTCTAATATTCTTCATACTTTTCCTCTGTAAAAAAACTTTTTTCATTGTATGCACTTGGAAAGCACAAGTTTTTCATCTAATTTTGCAGAAAATAAACGCCATGAAACAACGGATATATTTAGATAATTGTTGCTTTAATCGTCCTTACGACGACCAAACACAAGTGAAAATTCGGTTAGAAACACAAGCAAAGCTGCATATTCAAAGCTTAGTTTATGAGAATAAGATAGCGCTTGTATGGTCTTTTATTTTGAAATTTGAAAATAGTCGAAATATTTATCACAGTAGGAAGAAGCAAATAGCACAATGGGAGAATTTAAGCTCATCGTTTGTCGAAAATTCGGAAAACATCAGGAGAACGGCAAAGGAAATTATGTCCACCGGCATTAAAGCAGCCGATGCGGCTCATGTTGCCTGCGCTATAGCTGGCAATTGTGGTTTTTTCATCTCAGTAGATAAGCGTTTATTGAAGTATCAAGATGAACGCATAGTAGTATGCAATCCGTTAGAATTTATCAATCATGTTGACGTATGACAAATAGTGTAGCCTTGTTGGACAAAGGTATGAGATGCCTCAACAACGAATTAGGAATATTGGACACCGAACGATTTGTTGCTTTACTTTTAAGCGAGCCTTTTGACTATACCGAATGGCGCAGGGACAATTTATTTTCGGATATGAGCCTCGATGAAATCATAGACGCAGCCGATAAATACTGTAAGGAAAACAGATAAGCCGTATTTAAAAAACCGTCTACGCGGCTACCTACTTGGTGCGGAGCAAGAAGGCGAGGATAAAATTCTGAAATTTGAAATGCACCCTGTACCATAAACCATTGTTTTAACCAAAATAATTTAGTACTTTTACCGCCTCATTAAATATCGCTTTTAGTCAGATGAAGATAGGAGATAAAGTTCGATTTCTCAACGATGTAGGCGGTGGTACGGTGCTGCGTATTGAGGGTAAGACCGCCATTATTTGCGATGGTGATGGCTTTGAGATACCCACCCCAATAGCCGACGTGGTGGTGGTGAATGTCCGCGAATCAACCAATTTTCCCGTAAAGGCAGCGCAGAGCGGGCGCAGCATGGACGCGCCTGCCGCAGCCGACCGCGAAAAGCGGGTAGGGGGCAACAACCCTGCGAACGCCCCGGCAGAGCAGCTGGCAGCAGTTTCGCCGGAGCGCGATGCGTCGGGCGAAAGCTACGAGTTGATGCTGGCATTTTTACCTCCCGCAAACGAAAAAGCCGAACTTTACCTGCTAAACGACAGCCCTTACCGGGCGCTATACAGCGTAGGCATGTACGAGCGCGACGGCGGCGTGCTACCTTTAGCGCAAGGTCAAATGGAGGGAGATAGCAAGCAGCAAATAAGTACGTTATCCGTCAGCCTGCTGCGCGAACCCCGAAAGCTGCGCGTAGAGATTTTGCTGTATAAGAATGTCCGCTACAGGCCGCAAAATGTTGACGCTGCCGACGTGGAGCTCAGCCCGGTTAAGTTCTTCAAGCAGGGAGCTTTTGTTGAGAACGATTTTTTTGATGAAAATGCGCTGATTGTAGGCGTATTTTCCGGCAAGGTAGCCGAAAAGGAAAAAATGCGCAGCGTGTCGGCGGAGGAAATCAAGGCAGCCCTGCAGCAAAAGAGCGACGATCTGCCAAAACCCCTGCAAGCTTTCAGGCAGCCCGAGCTGGAGGAGGTTGACTTACACGCCGAAATGCTGGTGAGCGACGTGCGCAAGCTGTCGGCAGGCGAGCTGCTGGAGCTGCAAATGTCGCGCTTCTCGGCTACGCTTGAGAACGCGCTGGTATCCGGGCGAAAAGGCAGAATAGTTTTCATTCATGGCATTGGCAGCGGCAAGCTAAAGCAAGAGTTAAGGCAAAGCTTAGTAAAGAATTACCCGGAGCTTTCGTTTCAAGACGCCTCGTTCCGCGAGTACGGCTACGGCGCAACAATGGTATTTTTAGGGTGACGAATCAGTGGTTGTCCGGAAATTCCGGATAGCCACTCAACATAGAATGAGGAACCGGTAAGGTGCTCTATCGCTGTTCCGCGTAAGCGGGAGAGAGGAAAGTCCGGGCAAGGCAGGGCGCCACGCTACCTAACGGGTAGATGCTCGCAAGGGTATGCAATGCGTAACAGAAAATAACCGTCGCGCTTAGGTGCGATAAGGGTGAAAAGGTGGGGTAAGAGCCTACCGCGGCGGTGGCAACACGCGCCGGCAGTACGCACCGTGGCTTGCAAGACCATGTACACCAGCGCTATAGGGCTGCTCGTCCGATGCTGGGGGGTAGGTTGCTTGAGCGCTGCGGCGACGCAGCGCCTAGATAAATGATAGGGCTTGACAGAACCCGGCTTATAGCCTTACCGGTTTTTTTTAATTTTGAGAGGAAAAATAGAGGAAATAGCTGGTTATGAATTTATAATGAAAAATTGTATTTAATATAATGTAAATTATCAAACAAATATTCCGGTAATTTTCCGGTAATTTTCATCTGCGTTCCATGCTCCATTTATAACCAAATCAAATATTTCATTCACATATCGTACAAAGGAACAGCTTACCACGGCTGGCAGCTGCAAAAAAATGCGCATACCGTTCAGGCGGAGCTAAACCGGGCGCTGCAGCTGCTGCTTGGCGAACCTGTTACAACGCTTGGCTGCGGCCGCACCGATACCGGCGTTCATGCGCGCCGCTTTACCGCGCATTTTGAGACACAGCAATGCATTAATGTACAGGAAAATATGCAGGAATTTATCCACAAAGTCAACAAAATCCTGCCGCCGGACGTTGCCTGTTGCGCCGCGCAGCCCGTACCTGACGCCGCTAACGCCCGATTTGACGCCATTTCCCGCACCTACAAGTACTTTATTACGCGCGCAAAGCGCCCGTTTCTGACGGAATACGCCTGCTACCTGCGCTACACGCTCAACGTGGAGGCCATGAACCGCGCCGCCCAGCTGCTAACGCACATGGCTGACTTTACAAGCTTTGCCAAGCTGCACGGCAACGCCAAAAGCAACCTTTGCTCGGTATATGAGGCATACTGGTCCGAAGATGAAGAAAATAACCTGCTTGTTTTCACCATTAAAGCTAACCGATTTTTGCGCAACATGGTACGCGCCGTTGTCGGAACGCTGCTGGACGTTGGGCGCGGCAAGCTGACCGTTGAGGATTTTGAAAGAATAGCCGGCAGCAAAAACCGCTGCTGCTCAAGCGCCTCTGCTCCTGCGCATGGCCTGTTTCTGTGGGAGGTTGAGTATGGCATATAGCCTGTTGGTTACATTGGCTACTGCATTAATGGCACTTGGCCTTTTCGTCTTATGCAGTTTTTTGATTACATTTGTACTTTGGTTACACACTAAACGATGCAGGTTTTAAATGTATAAGTGGAAAGAATTAATACCCAATAATTTAAGTGTTTTTAAGCAAGTTTTTTCTTCGCTTCACTCAAGGAACTACCGCCTGTATTTTGCAGGTCAATGTATTTCAATCACAGGTACATGGATGCAGCAGATTGCCATGAGCTGGCTTATTTATCGCCTCACGGGGTCGCTGATACTGCTGGCAACCATCAACCTGCTGGTGCAGCTGCCGAGCTTCGTTATTTCACCTTTCTCCGGAGTTATTACCGACAGATTTGATAGGCATAAGATTATCGTTATCACGCAATTCTGCATGATGATAGAAGCTCTTACTTTAGCTGCGCTCATGTTTACCGGTGCCATAGCTGTTTGGCACATCATGGCGCTGGGGCTGTACGTTGGCGTTGTGGCTGCAATTGACGCGCCGGCGCGCCAATCGCTTACGGTAGAGCTTGTTGACAAAAAGGATATTAGCAACGCGGTGGCGCTCAACTCGGCGGTGTTCAACGGCGCGCGGCTTGTAGGGCCGTCCATTGGCGGGCTTATTGTAGGGTGGCTTGGCGAAGGATTTTGCTTTTTGATAAACGGGCTGAGCTACATTGCCGTCATTGGCGCAATGCTCCGGATGCGGATTGCCCCCAAAAGCTACCGCAAGAGCGGCGGGCGTATGCTGGAGGAGCTGGGCGAAGGCTTTCGCTACATCAGAAATTTCTTGCCCATCAGGGTGCTGCTCATCATGGCGGCCATCATCAGCTTTTTTGGCCTACCGCTAACGGTGCTCATTCCTGCTTACGTGGGGCAAAACCTTGGCGGCGACAGCGAAATGCTCGGCTTCCTGATGTCGGTATTTGGCGCAGGCGCGCTCACCGCCGCGATATACCTTGCCGCCCGCAAGAGCGTGCTGGGTTTGGCCAAGGTCGTCATGCTGTGCACGGCGCTGTTTGGGCTGGGGCTGATGCTGCTTGCCTACGTGCATACCTCCTGCTTAGCCTTGATGCTGGCATTTCCCGTAGGGTTTGGGCTAATTGCCTCCATATCGTCCATCAACACGCTGCTGCAAACCCTTGCCGACGACGACAAGCGCGGCCGCGTAATGAGCATTTACGTAATGGCAATGGTGGGCATGACGCCGCTGGGCAGCCTGCTGCAAAGCTGGCTGGAGAGGTATATCAGCTTTTCGCTCTGTATTTTGCTCTACGGCGCGGTGTGCGTAGCGGCGGCGCTGCTGTTTGAGTGCTACCGGCCAATGGTGCGCCGCCTCTCCCGCCCTGCGTTTGTGAAAAAAGGAATTGTCCCCGAAATTGCCCAGGGGCTTCGGGAAGCAGATGTTGTGGCTTCGTAGCTGCTTCTTACTCATTTTTACCGCCTCATTTCTAACGCAGCAAAGCATGCGCTTAGAATGTTCGCTCTAACCAGCGCATTAAAAAAACGTCATATACGCGGTAAGCCGTTTTTTCCATAGTTTCAATGGAAAAAATCATTTCTTTATCCAGCAGCGCATTCAGCGCTTTTTGCGCCGAAGACGCCGCGCCGACTTTATGCTTCTGCAGAAAACTTTGCGCTTGCGGCTCTGCTACCAACCCTTCCCTGGCAATGGCCAGCAGCAGCTGTCACTGTATGGGGCTTAGCAGGCTGCGGTACTGCATGTAGGTTACCTGCTGCAGGTTCAGCTGCTCGTCGCACACCCGCTTTACCTGCTCAATACCTACGCTTTTCTTTCCTTCGGCAAAAGCGCGGTTGCAGATAGTTTGCGTATAGTAGGTGTGCCGCAGCGTCCACGACAGGATAAACTCCACCGCTTCGCTGCTGATGCTGCGGCTGCGCTCCGCAAACTTTTCCCTGATAAACGCAGCGTACTTATCGGCCGGGATTTCGCTCAACCCCAGCATCTGCGTACTTGAAAAAAACGGGCGGTTGGCGGCGGTAAACATTTCGAGCATCAGGTGTTTTTTGCTCCCGCTGAAAATAAATTGCGTATTCTTCAAGGTTTGGATGATGGTACGCAAAAGCGCCTCGACATTTTTCTCGGGGAAATCGGCTACCTGCTGAAATTCATCTACCGCCAATACAATATCAACCTGCTGGCTATCCAAAAATTGAAGCAAGCTGCGCAGGGTGTGCTCATACTCTTTGGCTTGCGCAAGCTCAAAGTGGATTTCGGGTTGTCCGGTCAGCGCGTCGTAGGTGATGATCGGGCGCAAATTTTTCAGAAAATCAAAAAATCGCTTGCCGATGCTGCGCTTTGCCGGGAACTTGTTGAAAATAGCCAGCGCCAACGCTTCCGTAAGGCTTTTCAGGTTGGTACAGGCGTAGATGTCCACGTAGAGGCAGGCATAATTTTCATCCTCAGAATCCTCAAATTCTTCAAAAATGCGATGAATTAGCGCCGATTTTCCCAATCTTCTGGCCGAAATAAGCGTTGTATTCATGCCATTTTCTACGTTTTTGCACACCGCCTCTACCTCATTTTCCCTGTCGCAAAAATAATCTTTTTCAACATATCCAATTGTCAAAAAAGGATTTACATTCTTTTCCATGTTGTTGGCATTTAAAATTTACAGGGCAAAGATATGTATTTTTTTTCAATTTTCATCACGCCAAAGGTGTAACGCCTTTGGCGTGATGAAAATTTGCAGCGATTGGAGTGATACCAAAATTAAATCCCTTCCGATTAAACCAACTGCATTTGGGTAGCCCGATGGCGGGAGATTCCTCGCTACGCTCGGAATGACGGGCGCGGCGGGAAGCGGGTATGCCCGCTTGGAGAAAACGGTTACTACTGATACCTGATTTTATAGACAACAAAAGCTTCGGCGCGAACAGCAGCCTGCAAAACGTTGCCGGATAGCGAGGCGGAGGATATTTTTGGGGCGACCGCTTCGGGACGGTCGAGCGTGTTCTCCTGATTGGCTTCTGCTTCCAAAGCGATGACTTCTACCTCCGGCTGGAGGCGCGTTTTTTTGCTTACGTTGTCTAAGACGAGGCGTATCGCTTTGTCCTCCTGCGATGTGTTGGCTACTTTGACGATGTAGCAGCTTTCCGTCTGGTCGCAGACAGCCGAAGCGTACAGGCCGCTTTCTCCGGTAGCTGCTTTTTGGTTTAGCGTCAGCGGCATTACGTGCGTACCCCTGTTCAGGGAGTAGAGCTGCTGAACGTAGTAGCTGGGCGTTTTTGCCGAGCGCAGGTTGTCAAACCATATCATGTCGGGGCGCCACTGCCAGGCGTCCACGTGCGCCAGTAAGGGAGCGTAAGTAGCCATGTGCACCACGTCGGCGTTGCGCTCCAGGCCGGTCATGAAGGCCGCCTCGCACAGGGCTGCGTAAAAGCTGTTGGCGCGGTTGGGAAGGTGGCAGGCGTACTCTCCGGCAAATACAGCCGGCGCTTTCCGGCTGTAGGCGTCGTAGCGAGCGGCGCTCTTGAGAAACCACTCCGGATCTTTGTAGTAATGCTCGTCCACCAAATCGACTTTCAGGCGCTTCATTTCCGGCCAAAGGTAATCGAACTGCTTTCCGTCGGAGGAGGGGCCGGAGCTTCCCACAATCTTTACATCGGGATATTTTGCCCGGATTGCCTTCACAAAAGGCTCCAGACGCTCAATGTACTCCCTACCCCACTGCTCGTTGCCTATCCCAATATACTTCATGCCGAAAGGCTCGGGGTGCCCCATCTCTCCCCTGATTTTCCCCCACTTTGTGGTAGCGTCGCCGTTGGCAAATTCAATCAGGTCTAAGGCGTCTTGGATGTACTCCTCCAGCTTTTCTACCGGCACATGGCAGCGCTCGCCGTCATTCTGAAACTGGCAAGCCAATCCGCAGGATAGCACGGGAAGCGGCTCCGCGCCAATATCTTCCGAAAGAAGGAAAAATTCGTAAAATCCTAAACCGTAGGATTGATAGTAGTCGGGGAAAAAACGGTGAGGGAAAGTATAGTGCCAGCGATTTTCGTTCACCGGCCGGTTTTCTACCGGCCCAATGCTGTTTTTCCAATTGTAGCGGGTAGCGAGATCCGTTCCCTCCACGATGCACCCGCCGGGAAAGCGGAATATGCCGGGCTGTAATCCGGCCAGCAGCTCGGCAAGGTCTTTCCGCAGCCCGTTTTCGCGCCCCCTGTACGTATCTTCGGGGAAAAGCGAAACATGCTCGACGGCAATAGCGCCTTTTGTAGCCAGGAATATGCGTAAGCGCCCTTTTTCGTCGGTGGCGTGCGCCCGAAGGGTAACCGTGTACTTTTTCCATTCGGAAGACGTGATAGCCAGCTCTTCTCGCCCAATCACATCGCTGCCTGCGCCGATAAATTCTACCCGTATTTTTTGAGGTTCCGCAGCGTCTACCGTTTTTGCCCAGACGGCGAAACGGTATGCTGCCCCTTCTTTGAATCCCATCCCCACAAATCCTTCGTTTTCCAGCCCCGTGTGCTTGTGGTCGTGCCCGGCGTAATCCAGCACAACGTAAGCCGGATTTCGCTCAAAAAGCGGCTGCTCGGTCTTTACCGTAGCGTTGCCGAACGTTTTCCACCCCATCAGGTTTTGCGGAAAATCGAATGAGCGGTTTTTGACCATCTCGGCGTACAACCCGCCGTCGGCGGCAAAGTTGATGTCCTCAAAAAATAGCCCGTACATGGTGGCATGTATGGGGGCGCCTGCTTTTTGCGCGTTTAAGCGGAGCTCGTAGACCTCCTGCGCCGTTACGCCCTGAACAAAGGGCAGCAGCATTGCGGCGCAAGCCAAATAGCAACAGGTAATTTTTTTCATTGTGCTTTGTTTTTTTGATGATTAATGTTATTTTTTCTTTCCCCAGATGGAGGCTCCTTGCGGCGTTAATCCGGCGTACACGATAGCTGGTACGCGCGGATTTGCCTCCCAGTCAAGCCCCCGCTGCAGGTAGAGGCGGTGCTGCCCTACGGTTAGCGTACAGGAAGCGGCATCGTACGACCAGCTTCCCGTGATAGCGCCGGAGGCTTTTTTGTCCTGCGTCAGCACCATGCTCGAAGAGGTTTGCTGCTGCTTCCAGCTGTAATTCAGGAATATGTTCTCCCACGTGCCAACCAGCTCCACCTCCGCGATGGGGGCGGCGGGAACTCCCGCGTAGCGCTCCGGCATGACAACAGGCCAGCCGTCTTCCGTCCACCGGATTGCCCGCACGTGCCCCATCATGATGGCGTTGCTGTAAGCGTTTCCGCCGGTATTTTCCGGCAATCGCCCCTGCGAGGCGTAAAACCATTCGTCGGCATCAGGGTTTTTAAAGATGCAGCAATGCGCGATACCCACCCAACCCGAATGGCCTTCGAAGCGGTAAGGATGCGTCAAAATCGGGAAGCAGTCGGCTCCCTGCGTAATGTTGGCGCCGTTGTAGCCCAGGTAAGGCCCCGTAACGCTCCTTGATCGGCAAACCCGCGTGTTGTACGCCACCGAAAGCTCGTCGTAAGCAAGAAAGAGGTAGTAGTAATCGGTTTGCGGGTTGTATATAATTTCCGGTGCCTCCTGCGCCTGCCAGCGGTTGGCGTCTCGGTTTTCGCGGCGGGCAATGCGGATGCCGTAGTCTTCCGGCTCATTTTTCAGGCGCTCCGGCTTTCCGGTTTGCGGATTGAGCTCCAGCGCCACAACGCCCGAGTGCCACGAACCGTATATGAGCCAGTGCTTTCCTTCCTTATCTATCAGGAAGGCAGGGTCAATGGCGTTCCACTTGAAGTAAGCGTTCCAGCTGCTCAAGCTCGGGCGTAGCCAGTTAAGGCCGAGGTCGGTAGATGAGCAAACAACCATTCCCTTGTCCTCCCAATTGTTGGAAGCCAAATCGGTAGCCTCCATCAAGCCAATAAAGGCGCGCTCCGTCCACGAACCATCGAAGTTGGCAGCCGTATTTGGCAACCCGCTACTGATGTAATTATCAACGGGGATGCTGTAGTACATCCGGTACTTATCTCCTGCTTTTCTGACCACCGGCGCCCAGTGGCCGTACACAGGGTTGCTTATCGGCGCGAGGCCGAGGCGCTGCCGGATATTGTTCAGCGAATCTTTCACCCAGGCAGGCGTGGTAGCCATCGCCATGCCGAGAAATTCCCAAGTGACCAAATCCTTCGAGCGCCGGTAGGGAAAATGTCCGCGCCCTGCATGTACGTTGCCGTAAGAAGCGTCGGTGCTGTACATGTAGTAGTACTCTCCGCATTTTTCCACAGTTGGGTCGTGGATATTCGCCAAATTCCAGCGGCTCCGGTTCGCCCAGCTGCTGAGGCCCTCCAAGCTGTAATCGTCCGCGTAGGTCGGCGCTTCGAAGCTCTTTGCTTCGTCGTCGTCGTCATCATCATCATTGTCATCGTCGTCATCATCAACGGTATTGCCCAAAGTAATTTCTCCTCCGGTAGCCGAATTTTTCTCCCTGCTGCAGGTGGCAACGAGGAGGAGAAAGAAAAGACAAAAGACGTTTTTCATGGTAAAATTATGTAGAATTATGTAGAATTAGGAATTACGAATTAGAAATTACGAATATTTATGAATTATGAATACAGAATAGAGATTAAACCAATTTAATTACAGGTTAGGGGAACTCTTAAAAACTCCCCCAAATGAGGTAATGAGGTTAATGTACATTGTTACTCTCGTTGCTACTGAGGTTGTTTTGTTGAGAAAATTAGGTAAAAATGAGGTTACACTGTGTTATTAATCTAATTATCAACACATTGTGATTATTGTCAATAAGGTAAATAAGGTTGAATGTGTGTGTTACCATGTTTTTTTCTACTAAGGTTGCCGTTAAAGACAAATAAGGTTTTTACACGGACACTCTATTTGTCCTGCAACCTGCAATTCTTCAAAAACCTTATTTTTACAAGGCTACCTTAGTAGCGCCAAGCATAACAACAATTTCAAAAACCTTATTGACCTTATTTTTGTAACCATATATTCTTAATTCTTAATTCTTAATTCCTGCTCTTACAGCTCCCATCCCGGGTTTTGCTTTAAATTGGGGGCGCGCTTCACTTCGTCGTTTGGCAAGGGGAAGAAATAGTTTTTGGGGCTGTTGAACGTGCGGGTCGGGTACGTTTGGGCAGGGCCGTAGGCGTAGTCGGGGTTGCTGGGGTTGGTTACCGTTACGCCGTAGAGGTTGCGGTACTGCTTGTAGCGCGGCGCTGAAGCTGCGTCCTGCTCCTCAAAGAGCATCCAGCGGCGCTCGTCAAAGAAGCGGTGGTCTTCAAAGCACAGCTCAATGCGGCGCTCGTTGCGGATGCGCTCGCCCAGCTGATCTTTTGTCATACCAGAGTAAGGCTGCATACCTACCCGCCCGCGTACCTCATTGACGTATTGGTAGGCATTATCCGGGCCTTCCGCCTCGTTGACCGCCTCGGCGGCGTTGAGGAGTATCTCGCCGTAGCGGAAGATGGGGCAGGAGTGGGCGGGCGCGGTGGGGCTTTTAAAGGAGATGTTGTTGAGGAACTTCTTGGTGTAGTACCCCGTGAGCGTACCTCCATGCACCACTTGATAGTCTATTCCGTCGGGACGGGAGATGTCAACGGCTCTCTCCTCCTCCTGCTGCTTGTCGCCCCATATAGAGCCTTGGTGGAGGATGGTTTGCTCGAGGCGCGGGTCGCGGTTGGCGTAAGGGTTCTGCTCATCGTACGAGGGGTCTTTGTCAATGGGCAACCCGTTGGAGGTTTCGTAGCAATCCACCAGATTTTGGGTGGGATTAGTGCGGCCTACAGAGTAAATCGTTCCGCTAAACCCGCAGGGCGCCAGCATGCGCTCAATGGCGTTGGTGTTCCACACGGAGCGGCAAAGGATGTACTCGTTGTTGTAAACCGGATTGGCCACAAAACATTCGTAGTAGTTTTTTGCCGGATCGCTTGGCGTTGCTGTGAACAAGCTGTAAGGATTGCCCTGCAGGCCATTATTCTTTGCGATAAAGTCGCGGGCGGCTTGGGCGGCTTCCTTCCAGTAGTCAATATTGTTGGAGGGGTTATGCAGCTTGGAGGCGCGATACAGCAAGGCTCTTGATTTCAAGGCGTAGGCCGCAGCGCCATTTACGCGCCCCCAGTTCTCCGTTTCGTTGCTGTAGCGGAAAGGCAAGGCATCCTTTACCAAGTCGCACTGGTCGGCTATCCACTTCAGGGCATCTGCGGCGTTTGTTCGCGCCATGTTCATGGCCTCTGGCTTGCCCAAGTCGAAGATGACGGGTACTCCTTCTTCGTCTTCGCCAATAATCGGCGCATCCCCGAACCAGCACACGATGTCGAAGTGAAAGATAGCCCTCAGCAGCTTGGCCTCGCTTATGTAGCGGTCAAAGAGCCGGTTGTCGTCGCCCGCCTTTTCCGTGTTGCCTACCACCTCCGCCCGCGCATTCTTGAGGAACTGGTTGGCCTTGCGTATGCCGTACATGTCAGTTTTCCAGTAGCCGTCCAAAACGTTTTCCACGCCGTTTGCCAGAGGGTGGTTGGCCGCCGAGTAGCCGTCGGTGAGCACGGAGCAGTAGTAGTGCACATTCCAGTAGGAGATGGCGTTGTCTGTCATGCAATCGCGCGAAGCACCCAGATACTGCTCGCTTGAGAAGCCGAAAAAGATGTCGGGGAGGTTGACGTAGATGTTGGCCAAAAAACCGCGTGTGTTTTCTTTGCCGCTAAACACCTGCTCCTCCGACATGGAAATATCATACTCCTTTTCCAAAAAATCGTTGCAGGAGCACATCAGGAGGAATAATCCTGCCGTTGTCAGATAGTATTTCATTGTATTCATAATTACCGATTGTATTAAGATTAGAAACCAACATTGATGCCAAAGGAGAACGAGCGGGTTTTTGGGTACCACCAGCAGTAGCTCATGGGTTTTTCGGGGTCTGTACCGTCCGGCAGCTCGCTAAACGTAAACATATTGTATCCGCTGAAGTACACGCGGCAATTTGTCAGGTTGACCTTAGCGATGAGCTCTTTGGGTAGCGAATACCCAACCTCTATGTTCCGGAACGAAAGGTAATTTCCGTTCTTAATCCAGATGTCGTTCTTGTAGGTGCCCGTTGACCTTTCGCTGTCTATAGCGTTATACCCGCCGTAGGTAGGCCGCGGGTAGGCGGCGTTGATGTTGCGCGGGTCGGTCGGGTCGTCGTTATAGTATCCCCACGCCTTAGTCACCTCGTGCGTACCCATGTTGCTCCAACCCGAGAAGCTTACGGCGGGCGACAGGAACACGGAGCGGTTGAGGTAGGCCGTCAGCATGGCGCGGGCGTCGAAGCCGTAGAGCTCAAACCCCACCGTCAGGCTCGGGATAAGCTCGGGGATAATGGTGTAGCCGGTGGGCGTCATGTCGTTCACGTCAATCTGGCGGTCGCCGTTCAGGTCTTGAAATACGGCGGTGCCCAGCTTCTGCACCCCGCCCGACGAGGTGCTGTAGGGGTATTTGTTCGGGTTGTCTATGGCGTCCTGCTGGTTAGAGGCAATCAAGCTGGGGTCGCTTGCCCACTGCACAAAGCGGTACTGATTCCAGCCGCCTACTCCGTTGTTGAACGCGCCTTCGTACATGGCGGCAACCTCTGTATCGTCGAAAATGCGGTTGCCGGTTTTAGCCTGCCAGGGCACGTTAGGCTCCAGCTCGTCCATTTCGGTTATCTTGTTGGTATTCCACGTTACCATGCCCTCCACGTAGTAGCTAAGCTTGCCGACATGGTGTCGGTGCCCCAGCGTGGCCTCAAACCCTTTGCTCTCCACCTTGCCGTAGGAGTCCTGCGGGGCGTTTACCCCCAGAATAACCGGAACAGTGTTGCGGGTTACGAGGATGTTGGAGCGCCACTCTTTGAACGCATCCACCGCGCCGTACACCATTTTGCCCCAGATGTCAAAATCCGCGCCCACGTTCAGCATGTCGGAGATTTCCCACTTGTTGTTCGAGTTGCCCACCTTGCTTTCGGCAATACCGCTGATGCTCGACTGCGACGCGCCAAAATTGTAGCTGGTGCCCGAGCCGTAGGTGCTCTGGTAGGGGTAGCGTCCGGCACCGGTGTTGGCTTGCCCAGCGCGTCCGTAGGAGGCGCGCAGCTTGAGCAGGTTTACGGTGTTGTTCTTAAACCACGACTCCTCCGACACGACCCAGCCTACCGAGCCGCCGGGGAAAACGCCCCAGCGCTCGTCGGGGGCAAAGTTTTCGGATGCCATCCGCGAAATGCTGCCGGCCACAATGTAGCGGTTGCCGTACACGTAGGAGGCTTGCGCATTGTAGGACAGGTAGCGGTTGGACGATTCGGAGCCGCTTGTAACATTTTGGTAGGTACGAATAAACGCCTGTACATTCACGGCATGTTCTCCGAAAAGCTTTTCGTAGCTCAACCCCGCGTTGAAGTTGACGTTGAAGTAGTACTCGCGGGGGTTGGTACGCGGGTTTTCCAGCGCCGAGAAGGTAGAGTGGCGGGTCAGGGTATACTCCGATACGTCGCTGACAGCAGAGGTGTAGTCGTAGTTGAAGGAGTTTACAGAGTTTTCCTGGCTCGACTCAAAGGTTTCGTAGGAGTCGAAGCTCACCGTAGCCTTTGCCTTCAGCCCCGAAATCAAGCTGCCCAAATCGCCGTTTACGTTCACCGTGCTGTAGATGTTACGCCGCCGGTTCTTCTCCAAGCCCGACGAGGCGAGCAATCGCCCTGCATTGTAGGCAGTATTGGTAGCGTATATTTCGCCATTGGGTGTATATACCGGCTCCATAGGATTGGCCTCCACCGCGCCGAAAGTAACCAGCTCAAACACTCCCCTGTAGGGCTGCGAGATGTCGTCGATGCGCCCGCCGAGGTCTAAGGATACGTTCAGGAACTTGTTGACGTCGATGTCTATGTTCGACCGCAGGTTGAAGCGGTTTAACACGTGCTGGGTGCTGAACCCGTCGTTGTACTCCGTCCACTTGTCGTTCCACATACCCTCATGGCGGAGGTAGGAGGCCGAAAGGAAGTAGCGCGTACGCTCGTTGCCGCCGCTAATGGACAGGTTGGTTTTGTACATGGGCGCGCGCTCGCGGTAGAGCTCTTCGTACCAGTTTGTGTTGAAGTAGCGGTACCTGTCCATGCCCTCCAGCGCTTCGCCCGCGCTCACGCGGCGGTACATTTCGATGGCTTCGTCCGAGTACATCGGGGCATTGCCGTCCAAGTAGTTTACCTGATTGCGCGTCAACGCCATGTTGTAGGAGTTTTGCGTTTCCATTTTATTGCTCAGCATCTGGAAGCCCACCTCCTGCGTAAAGTCAATTTTTGTCCGTCCGGCTTCACCGCGCTTGGTCGTAACCAGAATAGCGCCGTTGGCGCCCCTCATGCCGTAAATGGCGCATGACGCGGCATCCTTCAAGATGGTTATGTTCTCGATAGGGTAAGCGTCGAGGAAGGAGAGGTCTCGCTCTACGTTGTCGACGATGATGAGCGGGCTGCGCGCATTTTGGTTCATGGTGCGCAGCCCACGGATGTATATCGCCGATTCTGTCCACCCCGGCTCGCTGGCCCACTCGTAGGTTTCTACGCCGGTAACCGTTGAGGTGAAGGCATTTTGGAGTACGGTAATCGGGTGCTTTTGCAGCTCCTCGCCCGTAACGACCGAAGTGGCCTCGGTGATTAGCTTTTTCTGCTTGCGAAGGAACGGAACGGGCATCGTATGCAGGTAGGCATCCGAATCGGCCTCCATCACGATTTGGAAATCTTCCCGAAACTCCGCAGGAACAGCTTTATTGAAGTAGCCTGCGCTGCTGACGCAAATTTCGTCTGCGCTTTTTACATTCTTCAAGTCGAAAAAACCGTTTTCGTCCGACAGCGCGATACGGCTTGACTCGGCAACGTTCACAATTGCGCCGGCAATCGGCTTGCCCTCGCTGTCCACAATGCGCCCCCGCAAGGCGTTGCTTTCGCTCTGCGCCGCAGCAGAGTGGCTTATAGCAGAAAAGAGCAGCATTATCAGCAGGAATTTACTTGCTCCCGCCAACTTTTTAACGATACTGATAGTTGTTGTGCACATATTTTTTGGTTTAAAGATTACCAACCCGGATTATTTTCGATATTAGCTTTCCATACTTCCGCTTCGGGAATTGGATAGAGATACATCTTTTCCTCAAACACTCTTTCCTGCGCCACCTTGCGGGTGCAGGCCGAGGGAGTAACGTCAATACCATATACAGGACGCGCCAGGGCTTCTACCGCCACATTCCAGCGGCGTACGTCCCACGCCCGGTGGTCTTCAAATGCAAGCTCTACCGTGCGCTCCTTCCGTATGAAGCTGCGCATGTTATCTTTCGATGAAGTCAGGTCGCTTCGGTCTTCCACGTTGCCTGTGATACCTGCGCGATGCCGGATTTGGTTCAGGTAAGCATACACTTCATCACCCGGCCCGCTTGCCTCATTCATTGCCTCTGCGTAGCTCAGCAGGATTTCCGCATAGCGGATAATAATCCAGCTCCGGTAGCTTGTTCCGGTGTGAACGGCGCTTAGGATATTTTCCGGAATGTACTTGCGAAGATAGTAGCCTGTTGGCGTAGCGTTTGCGTTGCCTGTCGGGTTATCTCGCTGACCTTTAATCACGTTAATTACTCCGTTTCCCCAGCTCGCGCCGTGATGTAGAACGGTGGCGGCCAGGCGCGGGTCGCGGTTGCTCCACGGAGAGGCGTCATCGTAGCCGCTTGCCGTATTGACGGCGGGAGCGGCCGCTCCGCTGCTATAAACAGGAGAACCTGTTTTATCGTACTGAGCAAAGGGAGAAGCTCCGTCCTTCATATCGTACATGTCCACCAAATTTTGCGAGGGGCACAAGCCTCCGTTGCCGCCCTCGCCCACCGGCGTATCGTTTCGGATATTCGCCCAGCCAACCTGCACATCGTTGCGGAAAAAGATAACCTCCTTGTTGTTGCCTTCGTAGGTTGTTCGCAGAATTGCATTTGTGTAGGCCGCTACGCCGTTTGTTCCGGAAGCTTCCGTTACGGTAAACAGCTCGTAGCTGCTGCCGAAATCGTCTATAAAGCTTTTTGCAGCGCCGGCTGCCTGCTCCCACGTGACGCCGGATGCCGCGCTAAAGCGCTCGCTTGCCATGTAGAGCATAATGCGCGCGTAGAGCGCTCTTGCCATGGGCTGGCTGATGCGTCCGGCGTTGGCAGGCTTCACGCCGTCGTCGTACGGCATCAGGCCGCTTTCGCAGGCTTGCAGCTCCTGCAGCACGAAGTCCACCACGAAAGATTTAACCGTTGGCCGAGCGGTGTACCCGGTCAGCAAGTCGCCGTTGGGGTCGAGCACATCCTTCACGATGGGTATCGCTCCGTAGCGCAGAAAAAGCTCCCAGTAGAAGTAAGCTCGCAGGAAACGCGCCTCCGATTTGTAGTTCAGCTTGTCCGTTTCATACTTTTCGCTGCTCAAATCCGCGCCTTTCGGAACGCTGTCGATTCTTGTCAGCAGCATGTTGCACTTGCGGATGCCCCGATAGTAGTGCTCCCACGTGTTGATAAGCTCCGACGCGCCGGCGGCGCCGTAGTAGTTGCCAATGTTGAAGGTTGTGCGTACGCCTCCGCTTGCGTAGCTGGTTTCGGCCAGGTCGGTAGCGGCGTCCATCCACGAATCGTTGATACGGCATGCTCCGTTGCGCAAAAAGTTGTAGGTATCAAAGTGGAGCTGCATGGTCGTTGTCCAATCGCTGAATACTTGTTTCTCCGTCAGCTCATTGCTCGGCTGTTTTTCCAAGAAATCGCCAAACGCATCCTCGCACGAAGGAAGCGCGGCGCACATAATTCCCGCAACGACCGGATATCGTAAGTATTTTTTCAAGTATTTCTTCATGATTGTTAGAATTTAATGTTTGTACCAAAGTTTACCGTTTTCATTATCGGATAGCGATTGGAGCCATTGCTTTCGGGGTCGGTTAGGCCGTCTAAATGGTCCCAGGTAATCAGGTTGTTTGCATTTATAAAGAGCCTGCACTCGCTCATTTTTACCGCGCTTATCCAGCGGACAGGAAAAGTATAGCTCAGCTCGATATTTTTTAAGCGCAGAAAAGCCCCGTTTTTAAGGACGAACGAGCTCAAGCGCTGGTTGTGCTCTCCGTAGCTGTCGTAGTGCAGCAAGGGGTAGGTGGCATTTGCCAGATTTTCGCTCTCGCTCAAGGCGGGGTTCCAGCGCCCCAAATGGTGCTCCTTCACCTTGCCCCCGCCTACGAAGGCAAACATTGCCTCTGCATCGTAGTAGCGGCTTACGTTATCTACGCCCTGAAGCATTATGCTTAGCCCCCACCCTTTGTAGGTACATCCCAAATTCACGGCGTACGTGTTTTCGGGAATATTGCTAAACCCGATTGCCGTTTGGTCGCGGTCGTCAATAAACCCGTCGCCGTTCATATCCCTGTACTTGAGGTCGCCTGCCTTTACGCTGCCGTAGGTCGAAACCGGAAAATTCGGGTCGGCCAAATCCTGCGATGTAACAAATCCGTCGCTCACCAGCCCAATGTACTGCTCAATGGGATGCCCCTCCATCTTGCGGTAGGAAGTTTTCAAATCCGGCTCGTCCATGCTCAGGATTTCATTTCGCGCATGGGAGTAGGTCAAAACCAGCGTGTAGCCAAAGTCCTTCCCTACGCTGTTGTTATGCCTCAGCTCAACTTCATACCCCTGGTTTTGAGTTTGCCCAAGGTTTCCGGCGGCCATAGCCACTCCTACCCACTGCGGACGGGTAAGGTATTCGGTCAGAATATCGTTGCGGCGCTCATGAAAAAAGTCAACGCTGCCGCCAAGCAACCCCTTCCACAGGCCAAACTCAAGCCCCACGTTGTACTTGTTGGCGCGCTCCCACGTTACGTCGTAGTTGGGGTACTGCCCTTCGTAGATGCCGGTGCTGCCGGTTGTCCCAAAGTAGTAGGCGTTGCTTAGCTGCACCCACTTATCCAGGTAGAGGAAGCGCTGCCTGACGTCGTTCACCATGTAAACATCGTTACCTACCTGACCGTAGGATGCCCTTAGCTTCAGGTTATTCAACCAACCCTGCGCATTTTCCATAAAAGCTTCGTTGCTAATTCTCCACCCTAACGAGAACGAGGGGAAGAAGCCAAAGCGCCGGCCCCGCATAAAGTTTTCCGAGCCGTTGTAGCCGGCGTTGAACTCTGCCAGGTAGCGGTCGTCGTAGCCATACGTAACGCGCCCTACCAAGCCCTGATAGCGCTGAGCCAAATCTGCCTGGTAGCGATAGTCGTTCTGGTTGTACAGCACCATGGCGGTTACATCATGAAGGCCAAATTTGCGGGCGTAGTTCAGCTGAAACTCCATGTACAGCTTAAAAGTTGTCGTCTGGTCGTTGCCGGCGTAGCTCAGCTCCGTATCCGTGTTGAATTGGTTGTAGGCTAATACCGATTCGTAGCTGCTTCTATCGTTCAGCTCGTAGGTTGCAAAGCCGGCCGTAAAGCTGCGCTTGTAGTAGGAATCATAGTCGAAGGAAGCCATGGCCTTCGCGCTCAACCCCTGCGTTAGCCAGTCCGCCTTATAGTCTGCAATGAAGTTTGTTTCGTTAATCGTATTTGTTGCGCGGTAGAAGCCTGCTTTTGCCAGCCGCGCCGCAATATTATTCTGGTACTGCGAGCTGCCCCCGTAGAGGGCAACGCTGCGGTCGCCATCCTTGATGCTGTAGCTGACCGGAAAAAGCCAGCCGGGCGTATGGTTCAGCTCATAAAACACCTCCGAGTACGTCGCCGATGTTTCGTTGGCGTTTGGCCCGCTGCGCTCTTCAAACCGAGTACCGAAGTTGACGGACGCCGTAAGATTTTTTGTCAGCAGCAAGTCCATGTTGGCGCGGAAAGCGTAGCGGCGGTAGCTCGTGTTGGATTTATTGCCGTACTTGTCGGTGCTCAGGTTTTTGTACAGGCCCTGCTGGTCGTACATTTCTCCCGAAGCATAGTAGCGCATGCGCTTCGTACCTCCCTGAATGCTCACGTTGTAGCGCTGCGATAGCGCCGAGCTTTTGAGTATCTCGTCATACCAGTCCACATTCGGGTAGAGCAGGGCGTCCAGCCCGCTCAGCTCTCCGTTCGACGCCTTGCGGTACATTTCGATGTCTGCCGCCGAAAATTGCGAAGGCAATCCATCGTTTGCGAGGGCTTCCTCCAGCAATTCTACGGACTGGTGAGCGTTGAGGTACGTATCGTGGCGGGTGGGAGATTGTATTTGCCAGTTTGCCGTCAGGTTTACCACCGGCTTTTGCTCTTTCCCCCGCTTGGTGGTAATCAGCATGACCCCATTTGCGCCCCTCACCCCATATACGGCGGTAGCCGAGGCGTCCTTCAGCACGGAAATTGTTTCGATGTCGTCGGGGGCAATCTGCGAAAAAGAGCGCTCTACGCCGTCCACCAGCACAAGCGGCTGCCCGTCGCCGGCAAAAGTGGCGCGTCCGCGAATAAAGATTTGCGCGTCATCTTCGCCCGGAGCGCCGGAGATTTGCGAAGTTATCACTCCCGGAATTTTACCCGTAATGGCCTGAGAGATGTTTGCAACAGGCGATTTCAGCAGCTCTTTGGAAGAAAGCTGAGAAATAGCGCCAATCACGCTTTCCTTCTTCTGCGCGCCGTAGCCCACTACCACTACTTCTTCCAGCGCCTTGGTGTCCTCCTTCATGGTAACGCTAACGGTCGTCACCCCGCTCGTGCTTACCTCCTGCGCCTCGTAGCCTACGTAGGTGATTTGCAGCACGGCGTCCGCAGCAACCGAAAGCGCGAATTTACCGTCTATACCGCTTGCGGTTCCGTTGCCGGTTCCCTTTTCGAGCACGCTGGCGCCGATAATGGCTTCTCCGTTTGCGTCTTTCACTATCCCCGTTACCTGTTTGGCCTGCGCAAAGGTGCTCAAGCTAAGCGCAGAAAGAGGGATAATCAGCAGTAACCGAAACAGCCGGCTTCGGAATACTTTGGCTTTTAATTGGTTATCTTTCATATGTAGTACATTTATTTAGGGCATTACTTCTTTTTTCCTATTATGCTCAATATTTGCGCGGCTGAGAGCTCTACGTCGTAAACGGCAAAATCGTCAAACATAAATCCCGGGTCTGGGTCTCCCCAACCCCACGCTTGGTTGCCGCCCAGACAGATATAGCTTAAATCGGCACCGTTGCTGAACAAACCTTTAATAACCCCGCCGTTGCTCTCTCCGTCCACTGCCCACTCGTTTTTCAGCACACCGTCGAAGTACACCTTTGCCGTTGTTTCGGTAAACGTGGCAGTGTAGTAGTGCCATTCATGGTCGGCCAGCCAGTCGGTAGCGTTGTGGTAAACCGTGTTGGTGCCGCTCACATTTTGAGCATCCGTAAAGTCGCACCATCCGTTATTGTTTACCTGCAACACGCCGCGGTATTGCAGCGCCAGCATCGGCCACGTGTTTTCATTATTGTCCGGTGCAGCGCCGTACGCCGTGAAAAGCGGCGACCACGTGTACGTATCCGATGC
>JAISAC010000071.1 GCA_031266935.1 Prevotellaceae bacterium | reverse complement strand
AGCACAGCGAGGAACCTCCTCCCTACCCTACCCCCTCCCCCCCGCGCCGTCATTCCGAGCGCAGCGAGGAATCTCCCCCCATCGGGCTACCCAAGCGCGGTGGACGTGAAAGAGGAGATTCCTCGCTGCGCTCGGAATGACGTGCGCAATGGGGGGACGGTAGTGGGGGACGGTGGTTGTGAAAAGGAGATTCCTCGCTGCGCTCGGAATGACGGCGCAATGGCGAAGGCAATGGGGGACAGTGTAAACGTGAAGAGGAGATTCCTCGCTGCGCTCGGAATGACGGGCGCAATGGCGAAGGCAATGGGGGACGGTTGGACAGGGGGACGATTGGATAGTGGAGCGGTTGGGCGGTGGCGGCGCTCATTTTCAATACTTAATTCATTAGTTTTTTCAGGTTTTCAGTTTTTAGTTTTTTATTAATTCAACAACAACATCATCATCATGAAAAAAACACTCTTTCTTTTGCTCTGCGGCTGGCTGTGCGCGGCAACGCCGGCTGCTTTTGCCCAAACCGTTTTGTCGGAGGACTTTGAGGGCGGCTCGGGGACTACCTTAACGGGCTGGACTTTTGCCAACGGCAGCCAAACCAACAAGTGGCACGTGGGGACGGCTACCGCCTACGCCGGCAGCAGGTCTATCTACATTTCCAGCAACAGCAGCAGCTATAGCTACTCCAATACGAGCGCCAGCACGGTGCATTTTTACCACGACATCAGCCTGAGTAACGCTGCTCAGCTCACTTTCCGCTGGAAAGGAACAGGTGAGGCCGGCAATAACCTGTATGACTACCTACAGGTATATTTAGTGAACAACACCGTAACCCCAAGCGCCGGAACGCAGCTGAGCAGCAGCGGCTACACCCCTTTGGCCACCTACTATGGCTACGACACATGGCAGCAAGCCTCCATTACGCTGCCCGCAGAGAACAGTAAGCGCTTGGTTTTTAGCTGGCGCAACGATGATAGCCAAGGTTCTCAGCCCGCGGCCATAGACAACATTCAAATCGTAACGCTGACTCCGAGCGTTGTTACCAATACCAACAACAGCGGGGCAGGCAGCCTGCAGCAGGCTATTACAGACGTTGCCTCCGGAGGTACTATTACCTTTGCCGACTCGCTGGCAGGCAGGACTATAACCCTCTCTTCTGCTTTACCTGATATTACCAAAAGCCTCACCATAGCGGGCAATGGGATTACTATTTCGGGAAACAGCAGCTACCGAATCATGTATATCAATGCTTCGGGTATCACCGTAAACATTAGCCGCGTACGTTTCGCCAACGGATACACTTCGAGTAGTGGTGGTGCCATAGCGAATGTCTATGGCACCCTCAACCTGCAATCCTGCATCTTTAGCGGAAACTATTCAGGTCACACCAGCTACGGTGGTGGTGCTGTGTGCAATGATGGCAGCGGTGTCCTCAACGTGAGGGGCTGTACTTTTTACAGCAACAGCGCATACTATCGCGGCGGCGCTATTTATAACTATTCCGGAACGACCACCCTTACCGGAAATATTTTTTACAATAACACGGCTGGTAGCTACGGCGATGTGTACCGCTACACCGGTTCCGGCTACACCAGCACGGTAACTTCCGGCGGCTACAACGTGTACAACGGCACCAGCTATAACTTCTCCTTTAACGGCACGGGCGATGCGTCCACCAGCACAAACCCCATTTCGACCTCGACATATACGCCCGTGGCAGGCAGCGTAGCCATCGGCAAGCTGCCCTCCACGCTTCCGTCGGGCTACCCCACCGTAGATTTTTACGGCACCGCCATTGTTGGCGGCGGCGCGGTCGGCGCGGTGCAGGCGGCAAGCGTTACCTTCAACCCGCGCAACGGCAGCGCTGCCGTTGCGGGGCAGCTCACGCCGGAGGGAAAGGTTGTTGCCCCCACCAAGCCCGTCCGCAGCGGCTACTTCTTTGCAGGCTGGTACGCCGACAGCCTTAGCTGGAGCGCGAAGTGGGATTTTGCCGCCAATACAATTAGCAGCGACGTTACGCTGTACGCGCGGTGGGCAACCTCGTCGGAGATATGCACCGTTACCTTCAGCGCCAGCGGCGGCACGCCTGCCACCGCTATTGATACGGTGCTGGTAAACGAAAGGGTGGCATCCCGAACGGCCACGCGGTTGGGCTACAGCTTCGCGGACTGGTACAGCAACGGTGTGCCGTGGAGCTTTAGCGCTCCGGTAACGGCCAGCATGACGCTCACGGCGCAGTGGGTTGCCAACAGCCTCACGTCGGTAAGCACGGGTAAGGCAAGCAGCATCCGCGCCACCAGCGCTACGCTGGCGGGCAGCATGCAGCATACGGGCAGCGTCGTATCGTACGGGTTTGTGCTGTCGAGCAGCGCCAACGTGCCAACGCTGTCCACCACCGGACGGTTAGCTGCCACCAGCGCAACGCCTACGGTTACGGGGGCGTTTACGGTCCCCATCACGGGCTTGACGGCCAACACGACCTACTTTGCGCGCGCCTACGCCATCTGCCAAACGGCGACGCGCAGGGATACGCTCTACGGCGCGGTCATCACCCTTACCACGCGCGCTGAATCGTACTTAGTGGAGAAGCTGGATTTTGCGCAGCGCAAGCCCTCGTTTGTGGATATGACGGTAAAGGTGCGCGACGCAAGCGGTCGTGGCGTATCCATCCTCGAGAATGTCGATTTTGAGGTGTGGGAGAACGATGCGCTTACGAGTTCTTCCGAAACGCACAGCTACATCCGCCAGCTGGACAAAATGCCCATTACGCCCCAAATAAGGATGATGCTGGTGCTGGACTTTACGCTCTCGCTGTCCGAGGCCGATAGAGAAGCCCTAAAAGCAGCCGTCATCAAGCTGATAGAAGGTAAGAGCGATCAGCATGAGTATGCCATTACGATATTCTGGGACGACATTAAGGAGGTACTAAACTATACCTCCAGCAAAGCAGCGCTCATCAGCGCAGTAAATAATATAGAAGTGGACGATGCAGTATATGCAACACATTTATATAGGGCTTATATGGATGGTTTGAGCCGGTTGGCATCCAATATAGCCAGCAGCACAGAAATTCGGCAGAACTTCATGGTGCTGTTTACCGACGGTAAAGATCAGTCACCTGATGGCTATACGCTACAGGGATGCATTAACGCCCGAGACCAGGATCCTAATAATAAGAAAAATGTCTATACGATAGGCGTTGGTTCTACGGTAGGCACAAACGCCATAGATACCGCCGTGCTGCGGCAGCTGGCAAGCACCCCCGGCAACTTCCACCACCTATCCAACATCAGCGAGCTGGAGGCAACCTTTGCGCAGATACAGCAGGAGATTTCGCAGGAGATGAACAGCCTCTACCGGCTGACCTACCTTTCGCCCAAGCGCGGCAGCAGCAGCCACGACTTGAAGCTGAAGATAGCCGACAATACCAACACCGGTAGCAGCGGCTACGCCCAGCAGACCTTCAACACCAGCAGCTTTGAGTCGGTGCAGTACGGCGTGTACGTTAACCCCTACACCGGGCTGCACGGCGCTTCTACCGACGCCTACGGGCTGTCGTCAGGATACACCTACACCGTGAGCGCCGGCGATACGCTGACGGCGGAGAGCTACTGGTCGGACGTGGTGCCGCAGTACGTGTGGACATCGGACGACACCACCAAGGTGGCGGTGGACGGCTTTGACTTCAACAAGGCGCGGCTGCGCTTCAAGGGCAGCGGCCCTACCCTCATTATGGTGGTGGATACGGCCAACTACAGCCACGTGTGGAGTGGCGCCAACGCCACCATACCGGAGTTTGGCGCGGAGGCCTTCCGCCGCGCTTTTGTTGCTACCCCAACCGGCGGCACAAGCGGTACGCTTGCCGTTTACAGCGAGGAAAGCCATACGGTGAGGTTCGACGCCGACGGCGGATACCCCGCTCCTGCAGCGCAGCGCATACGCAGCGGAAGCGGCGGGAAGGCGCAGCGCCCCACCATAGACCCCGTTAACGCGGGCTACACCTTTGCGGGCTGGCACAGCGGCAACGCCCCGTGGAACTTCGAGGAGGCTATAACGGGTAGCATAACCCTTTCTGCGCGCTGGCGCGCCCTCCCTCCCATTACGGTAACAACGATGCCCCCTACCGGCATCACCAAAGACAGCGCTACGCTTGGCGGCAGCATAGCCCTGGCGGAGGGCGAAAGCTTCACGCAGCGGGGCGTGTGCTACGCCGTTACGCCCGACCCCACGCCTGCAAATAGCAGCAGAAGAGCTGTGAGCGGCGCCGCCGCAGGCGATTTTTCGGTGCGCACCGGCGGGCTGCTCTCCAACACCACCTACTACGTCCGCGCCTACGCCATAACCGCCGCGCGGGATACCGTTTACGGCAATAGCGTAACGCTCAACACGCGCAGCGCAACCGAGCGCTACACCATGACAGGATACCTCCCACTTGTTATTAAGAAACCTGCGTTTGTGGACGTGCTTATTTCGGTAAAAGATACCAGCGGAAAAGGAGCCGACTATTTGGAAACCAAAGACTTTGTTATTACCGAAGATGATCTCAACCTCCCCGATCCTCCAGATGTCATTGGTCCCGAATCGCGCATGTATATCCGCAAGATGGATGCCATTCCCTTTAAGATAAAAACGGTTTTGATGATAGACAACAGCTCCTCGCTGGGCTACGAAAAAGGCGAGCAGCTAAAGCAGGCGGCGGTGGAGCTGGTGAAAAGCAAGAACGAGAAGCAGGAGATTGCGGTTTACTCCTTTTCGGATGCCGCCGTGCTGGTACAGGACTTCACCACCAACGGGGGCGAGCTGGTGGACAAGATCAGCAAAATCACGATGGGTAACTCCTCCACAGGCCTCTACCGGTCGTACATTTCCGGCATGAACAAGCTGCCTGACGAGTACTCGTCCAAAGACTCCATCCAAAGATGCTTCTTTGTGATGCTCTCCGACGGCGACGAAACGCGGCAGCAATATACATCCTCCCTCGAGAGCCAGGCCACATCGGCAAGAGGCTCCAAAACGGCGTACACGATAGGCCTCGGCCAGGATCTGAAGACTGCGCGCCTTACCGCCTTGGCAAGCAGCGGCAACTACTACTCCGCCACAAATATTGACCAGGTAAAGCGCATTTTTCTGCAAATCCAAAACGACATTATGCGCGATGCCAACAGCTTCTACAACCTAACCTACTCCACGGGAATGAGCGGAAAGTCATCAGTGAGAGTACGCCTTACCGTTGACCAAAACACCAACACCGCTGCCACAGGGTATTATGAATTTGACTTTAACGGTTCAAACCTTGAGGGTAGCAGCTTCGGCGTTTACCTCAACGCATATCAAACCGTTCCTAACGTTTCCGGCGTAACGGGTATGTATGGAATAGGCTTACCTAACGCTACGGCAACTCAGCGACGCGATACAACGCCCGGTATTTTTGCGTTCCCCGACGGGTTTGCGCTGCAGGCAGTAACCTACTTTGTAAGTAAAACCCCGCAGTACGTCTGGACGAGCTCTCATCCCAACGTGATAGCCGTAGAGGCGGCAGACTGGGACAAAGGTATCCTTAGGGTTAAGAGCGAAAGCGACGAGCAGGTCATTATAACGGTGCGCGACGTTGTTAACTATAACGTTGTTGCTTCGGGAGGAGATAGAGCGGTGAGCAATCCGGCTTACTTTGAGCGCTCCATCCGCATCAACGGCAAAATAGTAACCTTTGCGAGCAACGGCGGCAGCACAGTAGCAGCGCAAACCGTAGCCGCAGGCAGCGTTATCGCCCCACCCGCCAACCCCAACCGCGCAAGCTACACCTTTGACGGATGGTACAAAGAGGCCGACCTGGCTACGCCATGGGATTTCGCTACCGATGCCGTAAGGAGCAACGCCACCCTCTACGCCAAGTGGACGGGCGTGGACAGAACGGTAACCTTTACGAGCAACGGCGGCAGCGATGTTGCTCCGCAAACGGTACCCAACGGCAGCACCATTAGCCGCCCCACAGACCCCGTGTACGAAGGCTACCAATTTATGGGGTGGTACCGCAATTCCAACTTCAACACCCTCTGGAACTTTGCCTCCGATACGGTAAACGCCAACACCGAACTTCACGCCAAGTGGGTTAGCAGCAGCATAGCTGTCTATGCGGTGAACTTTGTGAGCAACGGCGGTAGCGTAGTGGATACGCAAAAGGTAGCCTCGGGCAGCAGGGCCATTCAACCTGCCACCCCTGTTCGTGCAGGCTATACGTTCAACGGCTGGTACAGCAACGCCGAGCTAACTGCCTCGTGGGGCTTCAACAGCAATGTAACCACCAACCTGACGCTCTACGCCAAGTGGACGGGCATTTCCAGAACAGTAACTTTTAACGCCAACGGCGGCAGCGGCGGCAGCGGACTTGGACAGCAAACAGTAGCCAACGGCAGCCTTGTCATCGCACCCACCTACAACCCCAGCCGCACCGGCTACAACCTTGACGGCTGGTATAGCGATGCAGACCTCACCTCCTCGTGGAACTTCTCCACCGACACGGTGACAAGCAACCTGACGCTCTACGCCAAGTGGACAGGCATCAGCAGAACGGTAAACTTCAACAGCAACGGCAACACCATTGCTACGCAACCGGTAGCCAACGGCAGCTACATCAGCGCACCCAGCCCAGCACCCAATCGCCTGGGCTACAACTTTGGCGGCTGGTACAGGGAATCGTCGTTCATCAACGCATGGAGCTTTGATGCCGACGTGGTAACCTCTAACCTGACCCTCTACGCCAAGTGGACAGCCGTAACCCACACCGTTGCCTTCGAAAGCAGCGGCGGTAGCGCTGTTGCCCGCCAGGTAGTGCCGCACGATAAACTTGTGGTGCAGCCCGCCGCTCCCACCCGCGGGCAGGATGCCTTCGATGGCTGGTACAAAGAGGCAGCCTATACCAACGCATGGAATTTTGCCGTGGACAGCGTTACCTCCAACCTGACGCTATACGCTAAATGGATTGCCGCCGCCACCTACACGATAACTTTCAATGCGCAGAGCGGCACGGTAAGCCCCACGAGCAAGACCGTAACTTCCGGCGCAGCCGTGGGTACGCTACCCACGCCCACGCGCAGCGGCTACACCTTTGGCGGATGGTACACCCAAGCCAACGGCGCAGGCACGACGTACACGGCAAGCACCGTTTACACAGCCACCAGCGGCATCACGCTCTACGCCAAGTGGACGGAGGTTGCAGCAAACACCTACACGATAACTTTCGACGCGCAAAGCGGCACGGTAAGCCCCACGAGCAAGACCGTAACTTCCGGCGCAGCCGTGGGTACGCTCCCTACGCCCACGCGCAGCAGCTATACCTTTGGCGGTTGGTACACCGCCGCCAACGGCGGGGGTACGCTCTACGATGCCACCACCGTTTACAGCGCAACCAGCGGCGTCACGCTGTACGCCAAGTGGATTGCCGCGAGCGTTACCACCTACACGGTAACTTTCAGTACGCAAAGCACCAGCACAGTACCCTCGCAAACAGTGGAGACAGGCGGTAAGGTATCGCAGCCCACCGCTCCCACCCGCGCAGGCTACACCTTTGGCGGATGGTACAGGGAGGCGGCGCTCACCACCGCTTGGAACTTCACCACCGACGTGGTAACGGGCAACGTTACGCTCTACGCCAAGTGGATTTCGAGTACCGCTGCCACCTACACGATTACTTTCGATGCGCAAAGCGGCGCCGTCAACCCCACGAGCAAGACCGTAACTTCCGGCGTAGCGGTGGGTGCACTCCCCACGCCCACGCGCAGCGGCTACACCTTTGGCGGATGGTACACCCAACCTAACGGCGGGGGTACGCAGTACACCATCACCACCGTGCCGTCGGGCAACCTCACGCTCTACGCCAAGTGGACGCAAACATCCACTGCCGTAGCCGCGCAGGAAGCGAGCGCGCTAAAGCTCTACCCCAACCCCGTAACGAATGGAGAGCTGAGAATTGCGGGTAAAGAGCTGAAGGCGGGAGAGCGGGTAGAGATTTACAGCCTCTTGGGCGCCCTCGTCGGCGTTTATGAGGCAGGCGGCAGGGCAGCCGTCATCGACGTATCGTCCCTTGCAGCAGGCGCTTACATCGTAAAGGTAGGCCGGCAAAGGGCAAGAATAGTCGTGAAGTAGCTTTGAGCAGCCTCTTGCTCGCCGACAAAAAAATCCCCGCCTCCTTTGGCGGGGATTTTTTTCTGCGGCTGGGCGACGGCTTCGCCGAGTTCCGCAACATAATATCGCTATTTGCTAATGATTACGGCGATAAAACCGAAGCTCGTCTTTCAGCTTTTCCATCAGGTTGAAAACAATCGGACAGATTTCATAAAAACGCAGCATTCCCCAAAGCCGGAAAATAAATCCGGGTTTATCCGTATTAGGGAATGTCCGGCATTGTTTGGGACGATTTTCGTAAATACGGCATTGATTTTCATTGATATACCGGCAAGGCATATCTTTGAAATAGAAGTCTCTACCCTCTTTTTCGCAATAGTTGGCCACGTAGCTTTCAAGCGAAATGTTTTCCAGCCGGGCTAAAACCTGTATGTCTTCCGTATCTACTTCCGACCTCAGACAATAACAACAATTACGGCATGCCGTACAATCAACCTGAGCGGTGATTTCTTTGTGCAGGCGATGCACAATGCTGTCTATTTCCTCATCGTCTTTGCCTTTCAAAAACGTCCTGAAACGGAAGTTTTCATTTTCCCGTATGGCGGCAATTTGCCTGATTTTCGATAAATCTGTTTCGAGGTGCATAGCTTATTCGGTTTTATTATTTTCGTTATCCTTCGTGCAAATATGCTGAACAATATTTTTGCAGGTCGTGCCATTTTAACCTCCCGTGCTATTTTTGCCGTGCAAAGTTACGGTTTTTCTTCCACATCTATCCACCTTTCAGTATTTAGGCTAAATCTTTTTTGAGGTGCTATGAAAATAGCTCGTAGCTCGGTAGTTAGGATACGGATAGAACGTTGAGTGGCTGGAAAACCTCATTTACTCACTTGTGTTTATTTTAAAGTGTTCGTGAACTCGCTACGCTCGGTTTTACCTAATTTATCTAACAAAATAACCTCAGTAGCAATGAATTAATACGCATATCAATAACCTCATTACCTCATTAAAACGATAAAATGGACACGAAAAAAAAATGAGGTAATGAGGTTTGGATATATTATGCAACTATGTGCTACTGAGGTTGTTTTGTTAGATAAATTAGGTAAAACCGAGCGTAGCGAGTTCACGAACACTTTAAAATAAACACAAGTGAGTAAATGAGGTTTCCAGCTACCCCACATTCTATCTGTCGAACTGCAAGCTATTTTCATAGCACCTCAAAAAAAGATTTAGCCGGATGGTGGCGTTTTTGGATGGCGTCCATACTTTATCGTAGGGAACTCCCAAAATTCAACTCCCTCAAAATGAGGTAATGAGGTCAAGGAGAGATTCATAATCTACCGGCTACTGAGGTTGGTTTGCTATAAAAATTAGGTTGGGGATGAGGTTCTTTTGAGGGCGTAGCCTTCCATGTACATTCCGTACCTGACGGCACGAAAAACCGATAGAACAATTATCTATTTCTGCCAACATCTTGTGCCTATCGGCACAAAAATAGAACGAAAATATTTTTATGTGAATATCACATTCTTGACACCCCACCCATCGGGTGGGAGCAAAACATCCCAATGAGCTGGGCCTATACGATATGAGCGAGAATGTTATGGAGTGGTGCTCCGACTGGTATGGTAGCTACCCCATTGCGATGCAGAATAATCCTACAGGCGCTTCGGCGGGCGCCTACCGCGTTTTTCGGGGCGGCAGCCGGGATGGCCGTGCGGGCTACTGCCGCGTAACGAATCGCTTCAACTTTTCGCCCGACAATAGCAGCAATGGGCTTGGCTTCCGTTTGGCTCGCAGCTCGGAGTAGGCATCGCCTCTAAAATACCGGCCTTTCCAGCATTTCCGAGAGCTTTGTCCGTACCTTGCTCAGCTCGCCAAGCTTTACCAGGAGCACATCCTGCTCGGTGCTGCTCTTGCCGTCCATCTCTGCCAGGAGGCGCACCATGGCCTGCGTAACAATTTTTGACTTGTACACGTTGATGGCCTTGGGTACCTCCACCCGCAGGCGGTCTTCGTCGGCGAAGGAGGTTTCGGGCTGCCGCCAGATTTTGCTAAGCGTATACTTTTGGGAGAGGAGGTCAATGGCCATTTCGCACAGCCGCTGGTCGGGGTGGTTGATAAAGTGGCGTATGTCCACCGTGTCCGACGCTTCGAGCAACTTTTTGTACTCCTCAAAAATTTGCTGATACTCCAAGTTCTGAAAGCTCAGGTCTTCGCCCGCAATCTCGTTGATGATGTAGGCGCTTACGCGGGTGTCAAAAAAAGCGCTGTTGCCAAACCGGAGCAGCAGGTAGATGATTTCCCGCTCCTGCTCGCGGCAAAAGACGTTTTCCACAAACGCCGGAATGGGCGGCGTGCGGGCGGCTTCCTCCGGCGCTGCGCCGTCGCCATCGGTAGCGGCGGCAGCGCCGGGCTGCGCGGCGCCGGCGGGCTTGGACGCTGCCGCCTTGCCGCCGTACAGGTTTTGCCGGCGAAGCTTGGCCACCTCTCCGGTGAGCACGTCCTCGCCAATATCCATGAGCCTGCTGCACTCCCTGATATATACGCTGCGCGGAATGGCTTCGGGGATAACCGAAATGCTGCGCACGATGTCGGTAATGACCTCTGCCCGCCGTATGGGGTCGTTTTTGGAGTCGGAGAGCAGGATTTTTGTTTTGAAGGAGATAAAATCCTCCTCGTGGCTGCCGATGAAGTCCGTAAATTCGGTAGCGCTGTGGCTTCGGGCAAAGGAGTCAGGGTCTTCGCCGTCGGGCAGCAGGAGCGTTTTTACGTTCAGCCCCTCCTCCAGCAGCATGTCGATGCCGCGCAGGGAGGCTTTTATTCCCGCCGCGTCGCCGTCGTACAGCACGGTAACATTAGGCGTAAAGCGCTTGATGAGGCGTATCTGCTCCTGGGTGAGCGATGTTCCGCTCGACGCCACCACGTTTTCGATACCCGCCTGATGCATTGAGATAACGTCGGTGTAGCCCTCCACCAGAAAGCACTTGTCGAGCTTCATCATGGTTTTCTTGGCAAAGTATATCCCGTAGAGCGTATTGCTCTTGTGGTATATTTCGCTTTCGGGCGAGTTTACGTACTTGGCCACCGTCTTGTCGGTTTTGAGCGTACGCCCGCCAAATCCGATGACCCTCCCGCTGACGGAGTGTATGGGGAACATGACGCGGCCAAAAAATCGGTCAACCAGCTCTCCGCTGTCGCGCTCGACGGATAGCCCTGTTTTTACCAGAAACTCCTTTTTGTAGCCGTCGCGCAGGGCGGTGGACGAGAAGGCCGCGCGGCTGTCGAGGCAGTAGCCCAGCTGAAACTTTTCGACGGTACTCTTTGTAAACCCGCGCTCGGCAAAGTAGGCCATTCCTATGTTTTTGCCGTCAACGTGGTTGTTGAGGGTTTGCGAGAAGTAGTTTTGCGCGTAGGCGGCGGTAATCATCATGCTCTCGCGGTCGTTGTTGTGCTGCTGCTCTTCGGGCGAGAGCTCCCGCTCCTTGACCTCAATGCCGTACTTTTTTCCCACCACCTTGAGCGCCTCCCAGTAGGTCAGGTTTTCGTGCGCCATGACAAAAGTAACGGCGTTTCCGGCCTTTCCGCAGCCAAAGCACTTGAAGATACCCCTCACGGGCGAGACGGAAAACGACGGGGTTTTTTCGTTGTGAAACGGGCAGCAGGCGGTGTAGTTTACGCCGCGCTTTTTGAGCGTAATGTAGTCTCCAATCACCTCCTCAACGCGGGCAGCGTCCATAATGCGGTCTATGGTGGCCTGGTCTATCATGCGTTTTTTTGCTTGCTTAAAAAAATGGAATTACTGCCCTACCAGCCTTTTTATTTCGCTGAGCTTGTTGAGCGCCTCGAGGGGGGTGATGGTGTTTACGTCGGTAGCTTTAATCCGGTCGCGAATTTGCAGCAGCACGGGGTCGTCAAGCTGAAAGAAGGAGAGCTGCACGCCGTCGTCCCTGACTTTTTTTGCGCTTGTCCTTGCGGCGTCCTTGTCGGGCGTTGCCGCGCCTTTCTGCTCCAGCTCCTTCAGCAGGTCGTTGGCGCGCTCCACCACGCTTTTGGGCATACCCGCCATTTGCGCCACGTGAATGCCAAAGCTGTGGGCGCTGCCGCCGCGCACCAGCTTGCGCAGGAACACCACCTTGTTGCCCGCCTCCTTGATGGCGATGCTGTAGTTTTTTATGCGGGCAAACGCCTCCTCCAGCTCGTTGAGCTCGTGGTAGTGCGTTGCAAAAAGCGTTTTTGCCTTTGCCGTGGGGTGGTCGTGGATGTACTCCACCATGGCGCGGGCAATCGAAATGCCGTCGTAGGTGCTTGTGCCGCGGCCAATTTCGTCGAGCAGTATCAGGCTTTTGCCGGACAGGTTGTTGAGTATGCTTGCGGCTTCCTGCATTTCTACCATGAACGTTGATTCGCCCTGCGAGATGTTGTCCGAAGCGCCCACGCGGGTAAATATCTTATCCACTACGCCCACCGTTGCCTCGGCGGCGGGGACGTAGCATCCCACCTGCGCCATGAGCACAATGAGCGCTGTTTGCCGCAATAGCGCCGATTTTCCGGCCATATTTGGCCCCGTGAGGATGATGATTTGCTGCTCGCTGTCGTCGAGCGTAATGTCGTTGGCAACGTAAGTTTCGCCGGGGGGCAGCAGCAGCTCTATCACCGGATGCCTGCCCTGCTTTATGTGCAGCGCATTCTGGTCGGTGAGCGTGGGGCGGCAGTAGCCCCGGCTGGCGGCAATGCCGGCAAAGCACAGCAGGCAGTCCAGCTGCGCCACCAGCGTAGCGTTGTGCTGAATGGGGGCAACGTACTCCAGCAGGGTTACCACCAGCGCGCTGAGCACCTGCTGCTCCAGCGCAAGAATTTTTTCCTCCGCACCCAGAATTTTTTCCTCGTAACCCTTGATTTCCTCCGTAATGTAGCGCTCTGCCGAGGTTATGGTCTGCTTGCGTATCCACTCCGGCGGCACCTTGCTTTTGTGGGTGTTGCGCACCTCGATGTAGTAACCGAAAATGTTGTTGAAGCTAATCTTGAGGGATGGTATCCCCGTGCGCTCCGATTCGCGCTGCTGAATTTCGAGGAGGTAATTTTTCCCGCCGTGCATGATTTTGCGCAGCTCGTCCAGCTCGCTGCTCACGCCGTCGGCCACGATGGCGCCCTTCCCCGGCTGCGCTGCCGGCTCGGGCAGGATTTGCCTTTCGATATCCTCGCGGATGCTGTGGCAGGGGTTGAGCTGCTCGGCTATGCGGACAAAATTCTTTTCGCCGGCGCCGGCGCACAGCGCTTTTATCTGCTCAATGGCCATCAGCGCCCGCGCCAGCTGCACCAGCTCGCGCGGGTTGACACGCCCCACGGCGGCTTTGGAGATAACGCGCTCCAGGTCGCCCACCTCGCGCACCAGCGTAGCCATTTCGTCGCTCAGCTCCCGGTGGTTGATGAAGTATTCCACCACGTCCAACCGCGCGTTGATTTGCTGAATTTCTTTGAGCGGGAGCGATATCCACCGGCGCAGCAGCCGCCCGCCCATGGGCGATACGGTGCGGTCAACGCTGCTGAGCAGCGTACGCGCCCCCTCGCTTGCCGACGAAAACAGCTCGAGGTTGCGCACGGTGAACTTGTCGAGCCACACGTAGCGGTCTTCGTCCAAGCGGGCAATCTGCGCGATGTGCTTCACCTGCGTATGCTGCGTGAGCTCAAGGTAGAACAGGATGGCGCCGGCGGCGGTAGCGCCGCTTTTCAGCTCGTCGATGCCAAAGCCCTTGAGCGACGGCACCTGAAAGTGGGTGAGCAGCTTGTCGCGCGTGGCTTCCTGCGCAAAAGCCCATTCCTCCAGCTTGTAGGTGTAGTGCTTGGCGCCAAATGCCTCTACAAAAGCGTCCTCCTTGCCCTTTTCGAAGAGCACCTCCTTGGGCGAAAAGTTAGTAAGCAGCTTGTCCACGTAGATAAGGCTGCCCTCGGCGGCGTAAAATTCGCCGGTAGAAACGTCCAGAAACGCCACGCCGGCGCCGGTTGGCGTTAAGTTTACGCAGGCCAAAAAGTTGTTTTCCTTGTTCTCCAGCACGTTGTCGTTAACGGTAACGCCGGGCGTAACGAGCTCCGTAATGCCGCGCTTCACAATGCCCTTGGCCTGCTTGGGGTCTTCGAGCTGGTCGCACACCGCCACGCGCTGCCCCGCGCGGACAAGCTTGGGCAGGTACGTTTCGATGGCGTGGTGCGGAAAGCCCGCCAGCTCCACAAAGGAGGCCGTACCGTTGGGGCGGCGCGTGAGCGTGATGCCAAGAATTTCGCTCGACTTGATGGCATCTTCGCCGAACGTTTCGTAAAAGTCGCCCACACGAAAAAGCAGCATCGCGTCGGGGAACTTAGCCTTGAACGTGTAGAACTGCTTCATCATGGGGGTTTCTGCGTATTTCTTTTCCGATACCATTCTTTTTATATAGTTACGATTTGCGGAGCGAAGACGGAAGCCATGCAGGTGTAAAAATCACATGGGGGTGCAAAGATACAAAAAAATGGCGAAAAGCGCCCCAAAAATATGTCAGATGAGGGTGAATTTCAAATTGTCGCGCTGTGCTACCTCCTCCCCTTCTTTACGTTGCGCCGTCATTCCGAACGCAGTGAGGAATCTCCTACCAAGTGGCTACCACACTTGGGTGCTGAGGAAGAGGAGATTCCTCACTGCGTTCGGAATGACGGCACGAAGTAGCATAGCGCGACAATTTGAAATGCACCCTTTTCGTTCTATTTTGACGTAATCCGTTGATTAATTTTTTATCGCCTGTCCACAGCCATGCATCCAAGTGCGCAGCAATGGCAACAAAAGCAAAATCGTCGCAATCAACTCCCGATACCCATGCGTGTGCTGCGGTTATGATTGAAGTAGGCAACAATTCTTCGTCAATAAAGAAAATACGGCTTTCGACAAGGCTTATCAGCTCAAACAAATCGTCGTTATTCAATCCCGAGTGTTGTCGGATTTTATCTATGTGGCGGTGAATTTTGAGCAGGGCGCTAAGGGATAAGAAATAAATAACATATAACGGATATAAAAGTGTCGTCCCTGCGGGACTGCCCGGACAAGCGAGCATCCGTGCATCTCCGCTCCGTATGCTAAAGCATACGGTTAATAAA
>JAISAC010000034.1 GCA_031266935.1 Prevotellaceae bacterium | reverse complement strand
TATTTTTATGCGAATATCACATTTTTGACACCCCACCCTTCGGGCTGCCGTGCTTCGAGATAATTTGGAACGAAGATTTTTGAAACAATAATCACATTCTTGACACTCCACCCTACGGGCAATAAAGCAGGCTTGTTGGGCTGCTGTTCTATTGATATGAATGCCCTACGGGCAATGCACAAAACTATGCCGTGCGAAGTATACAACTATTTTTTAGAATAACAATCAGCAATTCACCCTCAATATAAAAACCCAAATAGCCACAACGGAATCCTATTTTGCAAGCCAGCTTCAATGTCGTCGGCAGCAACAAAAGCATGGCTCGTGTTTTTTAGCTGTTCGCCCGTTTTGCTCCGTCCGCCAACTTCAAAGGTATACTGATTGTCTACCACAAAGTCGCCTTTTTTCGCAATTTTCACGCTGTGTTTTTCCTGTAGCTGGTTAGCAAAAAATGTTTCGCGCAGGTTGCCCTGATTGGCATTTTCTTTTGCAAGCGAATAAATTATGTTCGGGTTTTCTAAGTATACTTTTTCGGGTTTCGACAAGGCATTCAGCTTTTCCGTAGCGCCCTGTACGCACATCAAAATTCCGGCGCGGTCGAGCAAGTACAGATACTTCACCACGAGCTGCCTGGCCGTTTCCATGCTTGCACCCAGCTCTACCGTATTGGGTTGATACGGTACCATTTCTGCTATGATTGCCAGCATTTTTTTGAGCTTTAGAATCGTCGCGTATTCCACCTGCTCTATCGCGGGCAAATCCGCCTCCAACGTTTTATTAATGTACTGTTGTATAGTGTAATAGTAGTTACCCTTGCTTTTTTTATAAAACGGATAGTATCCGGTTTGAAGATACTTTTTGAAGGCAGGCAAAATTTTGAAATCGAAAATAATGCTATTCGCTATTTCGTGGTGATGCTTCAGAATATCTTCCAAGCTGTACTTTTCGAGCTTTAAGCCGTATTCGTACTCCAAAAATTCGCGGAACGACAGCCCTTTCAGCTCGTACCGAACGGCGCGCCGCGACAAATCCACGCTTTGCTGAAAAATTTCGAGCATCGAAGAGCCGGTAAAAGCCACGCTTAAATCGGGAAAGCTGTCGTAAATGTTTTTTACTTCCCTTGCCCAGGCAGGATATTTGTGCACCTCGTCGAGAAACAAATGCGTACCGCCGTATGCGTTGAACTGTTCGGCTAAACTCCACAGCGAGTTCTTCGAGAACCAAATATGGTCTAATGAAGCGTACAGTGTCTTTGCCTTATCCGCAAAGCTGCGCTTAATATGCTGCAGCAGCATTGTCGTTTTACCGGTACCTTTTGCGCCAACAACGCCGACAAGCCGCTCTTCCCATGAAATATTACCGCACAAATACCGAACGAAACCGTCAGCTGTAGCTTTCAGTAATCGCTCTGATATGTCAATTAGAGTTTGCATAATATGAAAAATATGTTAGTTGAAGATGACACAAAGATAGCATAAAAATCTGAAACTAACAAATTTCGTTTCGGTAAATAATAACGCAAACGGCAAGTATTTTATGTTGCCTCCATTTGTTCAAGGTCTGTTCAAGGTCACAATTTGCGACCTTGAAAGTTCCTCTTAAAAATTACCCTCCGTCCTGAAGGGCGATGCGGGCAGGTCTGCGGCGTTGTAGAGGTTGGCGTTGTCGGGGTTGTCCGCCCAGGCGTAGCGCACCGCTACCGGAAAGGCAACGCTTGGCGAGGATACCAGCACCTCGTCGCCCTCTATGGTTGCTTCGGCTTCGTAGAACTTCCTGTCGGAGCCAGCTATGGTGAAGCCTCTAAGCTTGCCGCCGTTTTTTGCCTTCAGGCCGCCATCGACGTGCGTAAACGATATTCGGATTTTGCTGTTTTCAATCCTGTAGGTGCTATACAACGGCCCCGAGTACGCCACCTGCTGCCCGTAGGTGTTGGCTCTTGCCTGCAGCGCTAGCCGCGCTCCCACATCCTGCTTGTTTTTGGGGTGAATATCCCTCGCCTCTCCAATATCAATGGCTACGGCCATGCCCGTGTTGCTCACGTGCAGCGTATTGAGCTGCGCCTCGCGCAGGGCAGCCCACGTAGATACCGGCGGCTCTGAGGGCGTTCCCAAAAAGTTGGCCAGCTGAACAAAGTAAAATGAAAAGTCGCTGCCCCACTGCTTGCGCCAATCTCTGATGAGCAGCGGCAGCAGCTCCCGGTACTGCTGGGCGCGTTCGGCGTTGGATTCGCCCTGATACCAGATGGCGCCCTTGATGGTAAACGGCGCAATGGGGTTAATCATGGCGTTGAACAGCACGCTTGGACGGTTGGGGTTATCGGGCGATTGCGGCCTGGGAGGAAGGCTGCGCAAATCCACGGCAATCCTGTACTTCCACTCCTGCGCCAGCGAGATGGCCACCTCCTTAGAGTTCGCCGGCTTGAGCTGTATTTGCGCCGCTTCGCCGTACATGCCGCCGCCGCCACCGGTATCCATAACCCGCACCGTAATGACGTTCTTTCCGGCTTTCACCAGCTTGCCGGGCACCTTATACTTTCGCGGCACGTTGTGGCCGCCGGTAGCGCCTACCCGCTCTCCGTTGAAGTAGGTAATATCGTCGTCGTCAATTTCGGCAAGGTTCAGCTCCAGCTCCTTCCCCTTCCACCCGGCGGGCAGGTCGAGCGAGTAGCGAAACCAAACAACGCCATCGAAATTTTCCAATCCCTGCCCTTCCCACAAGCCGGGCACGGCCATTGCCTTCCAGCTGCTGTCGTCAAGGTCGGGGGCTGCCCACAGCGGAGCGTTGCTGCGTAGCCCGCCGTCGGCCAGGGCGAGCACATCAAGCCATTCTTTACTTTCCTTTTGGTATTTCCCTCTTAGCTCCTCGTCTGTTTTGCCCTTCAGCACCCCAACCGCTTCGGCAAAATCGGGCATGCTCTCGAGGCTTTCGGCGCTCGTCCAGGCTTCCGCAACCGTTCCGCCCCACGAAGTGTTTATCAGGCCAATGGGGATGCTGTCCAGATTTCTGTGCAAGTCCCTGCCGAAAAAGTAGGCCGTGGCCGAAAACTCTGCAACGGTAGCCGGCGAGCATACTTGCCACCCGCCGCCCTGCACCTTCAGGCTGGGCTGGGGCGCCGTGCTGGTTTGCTTCTCCACCTGCAGCAGCCGGATATTCGGGTATCGGGCCTGGGCTATCTCCTGCTGGTAACTGTTCACCTTGCCCCAGCCGGCCAGCGGCATTTCCATGTTGGACTGCCCGGAGCACAGCCAGACTTCTCCAACCATTACGTTGCTCAGCTTAAGGCTGCTGCCGTCGGAGATGGTGATGGTGTGGGGGCCGCCGGCGGCAGGCGTGGGCAGGGTAATCCTCCAGCTGCCTGCGGCGTCGGCAGCGGTGGCGTAGGGTTGGGATGCCCACGAAGGGCTTACGCTCACGCTGGCGTTGGGTTTCGACTTTCCCCACAGGGGCACGTTAGCGTGCTGCTGCAAGACCATGTTGTCGGAGAACAAGGCGGGCAGCTCCACCTTTGCAACGGCAGGAGCGGCAAGAATAACAAAGAAAAAAAGGCAAATTCGTCTCATAGCGGTGTGATTTTATTAGGTTGATTTATTGGATTAATTTTACAAAGTTAGCATAAAAATCTCATTTCAAAGAGAATTGTGTATATTGTTGCTTTTTACACAGATAAATCAGTTGAATAGACAGCGGGCATTTGCTGATATACTTTACCTTTTATCAATTTTCCATTTTCATGTTTACTCCTTTTAATACCGTCGCAGCCCCATGTTCCCCACTGTTTGAAGAAAAAGGCAGATCCCTGTTTTTCGGTCTGTTCCTGAATAGACAATACCCATTCCTGCTTCATCGGTCTTGCGCTTATTCCGCTTTCGCCGCCCACAATAACCCAGTCAATACTGTCAAGATTCATTTCGCCCAAATCTTCCAGCAGCGGTTCGCATGACAGGAATCGTACAGACGCTTTCAAATTTCTTAAAAAATCCATGCGCTTTTTTGCGGCTTGATTTTCCACCGTAACGCCCAGCCAGACATTGTCGGGAACCGAATGTGTCTGAAAGTATGCCAACATTCGCTCTGCTCTTTTAGTAAGAAGCTGGTATCTGTGCTGCGGGCTTAGCTTAATAACACCTATCACCTGATTAATAAAGGCGTCAGGCACATCTTTATGAAATAAATCGCTCATCGAACACACAAAAACAGTATGCGGCTTTTTCCATTCCAAAGGTTCGCCCAAAACGTCTTTATGCAATGTTAGCTGAAAGCCTTTTGCGTATTTTTCTTGTCCCATCGCTTGCAGGCGACGCGCCATCACTTCGGCATAGCAATTCACGCAGCCTGCCGAAATTTTCGTGCAGCCTGTTATCGGATTCCATGTTTTATCCGTCCATTCGATTTTAGTCGTTTTCATGGCTGATTTATTTTGTATTCAATAATTCGTTTCTTTTTAATTACCTGGTCATAATTAATCAGGGGAGTTCTTTCCGAATAGCTAATTAAACCTTCTTTTTTCATTTTTTTTACCTCATCGCTGGCGTGAACATCTATGTGCCCCTGTTCCAATGTAAACGTATAAGCATCTTTATTTGTTTTGATTGTCCTGTTTAAAATACTATTACGTAAAGCGCAGGAAAAATTTTCAATTTTTGTCAGCTTCTTGCCTTCAAACAAATCAAGTTGTTTTTTGTCCATATCATCATCAATATCAAAATTTGCTTCTCCATTAAAATTATTTTCCTTCCATGCTGTTTTTAAAAACTTATCAACGGCACGCGGATGGCTTGCTCCAAAAATTATTCCGTAAACATTTGTTTCTTTTTTGATAGTAAAAGGATAAAGGGAATATTTTGTACTCTTCGGCAGTCTATCTCTTAGTTGCTCTAAAATGCTTTTATGTATGTATTTATATGGGTTTCGCTTTGCTTTGTCCATATCAATGTTCAAATTGTTTTGAAATACTTTTTCATTACCGAATCGCCAAAAATAGGAAGAAGATAGAAAATAGAGAAAGTCCGTAGTTTTCGTTTTCTCCAACTCTAAAAAATATTTGTCGGATAGAAATTTCATTCCGTTTTGGTCTAAATATACCAATGAGGGATATTTTTGAATGATTTTTATTGCCTTGGGAAATATTTCAGCAAAATCCGCATTGCGGTAATACACTTTTAGTCCTGCCCTTTCTAATTCAGGATTGTCCGACAGAAATTGCTTGCAGGATTCTTCCAGCAGATTATATTTTTCTTTTTCAAACTCATTGAAACAAACATTGATTTTTGTTCCCTGCTTAGAGATGTTATCTGTTTGATTCTTGATTTGTTGTAAAATGCGTATCGGACTACCGGCAACTCCGTTTAAGTCATAGCCTGTTCCTGCGAAAAAATCGAATATCCATATTGCTTTTACAGAATTGCTCATAACAAAAGTGGGAATCCACTCTTTGGCGTAATTCTCAAAGATTTCCAGCTTTGTTATTGTGCCTTCGTCAAACGGCTTACTATGCAAATCTTTCCCTGACATATTTTTTACCTGCTATGTAGTTCAACAAAATTCGTTTTCTATATATGGTTGTATTTAATAAAGAGATTGTGCCTCCAATGCAGCGAGAACGCCTTTTGCAGCACATCATAAACTAATTCTGTTAAGCTTACTTATTGTAACAAAATTTGTTACACGATAAATAAAAAGAAGGAATTTATTGGCTTATCTTTTTAAGGATTAGTAAGCGTAATACGCCTCTTCGCTCCGTCCGGCTACTTTTGCCTCAGAAACTCAATAAAGGTGTCCGGATTTGAAATATACCCTGCCGGCTTCCCCTGCTGTACGCCGCTGCCGTCGAGTATTACAAAGTACGGCTGAGAGTTCACCTTGTAGGCGGTTATTTGGTAATCCCGATTTTTGTGGCCGATGGTTTTTTTCACCTTCCCGTCGAACGTCGAGGTGTACCATTCGCTTGGGTCAAGCGGCGTTTTGTCGTCGGTGTAGAGCGCGGCAATGACAAATTTTTCCCTGAGCAGGGATTGCACCCTGCTGTCGGCAAAAACCTCTCCTTCCATCTTCTTGCAGTTGGTGCAGGAGTGCCCCTTGAAGTCCACCAGCAGCAGCTTCCCCTGCTCCTTTGCGCAGCGGAGCGCCTCGTCCACGTCAAAAAAAGCGGGGAGGTTGGCAGGCCCGTGCAGGTTCAGGTTGCTGTACTTTGGCGTAACGCTGCAGAGCGCCGGCGTTGGCAGCAGGCTTTCCGGCGGTGCGGTAGCCTTGCCTGCCCCGGCGGGCAGTGCCGCTGCTACGCTTTGCGCAGGCAAGAACCCCGAAAGCGACCGGAGCGGATTGCCCAGCAACCCCGTGAAAAGGTACAGCGACAGGAAGAACGAGATAACGGCAAGCGCAAAGCGCGGTACGCTGACGTGGCGCGCCGACTTGCTGTCGCCGCCGCCGTCACCGTCGTGCGCAAAGCGCAGCCACCCCAGAAAGTATGCGCCTTGCAGCGCCAGCAGCGCCACCCAGAGGCAGATAAAAGCTTCGCGCGAAATGAAGTCGAAGCCCAGCGCGTGGTCGGCGACGGACAAAAACTTTACGCTGAACAGCGTAAGGATAAATGCAAACACCACCTTCACGGTGTTGAGCCACCCGCCGGACTTGGGAAGTTTTTTCAGCGCCGACGGGAACAGCGCAAGCACGGTGAACGGCAGCGCAAAGGCCAGCCCAAAGCCAAACATCCCGGCAATCGGCTTGATTACCGCCCCCGAGGCGGCCGACACCAGCAGCGCACCGACAAACGGCCCCGTGCACGAAAACGAAATGACGGTGAGCGCAAGCGCAACAAAAAATGCCGAAAAGTAGCCGCCCTTGTCGGCCTGCCGGTCTATGCGGTTGGACAGCCCCGACGGCAAGGAAATATCAACTGCCCCAAAGAACGAGGCGGCAAAAAGAATAAACAGGGCAAAGAAAATGAGGTTAGACAGCCAATGCTCGCTGATAACGTTCGCCATGTCGGCAGTTTTGGTAGCGGCAACAATGGCGCCCACGGCAGTGTATATCAAAATAATAGAAGCGCCAAATACGGCCGCTTTGCGTATGCCCTTGCTGCGGCTATTGCCGCGCATAAAAAATGAAATGGTCATGGGCAGCATGGGAAAGACGCACGGCGTGAGCACGCCTGCAAAGCCCGCAAGCAGGGCAAGCAAAAAGAAGCCGATGAGCGACTCCTGCTCGCTGTCATCGCTGCTGCTGCCATTGCCATTGCCATCGCCATTGCCGTCGCCATTGCCATTGCCATTGCCGTCGCCATTGCCAACGTCCAGCCCGCCGGGGGCAGCGAAAGGCGCAGGCGCCCGACCGGATACCGGCTCCGAGCCAGATCCCGAAAGCTGCTCAGGAGCGACCTGCACGGAGAAATCGTCGTCGAGCAGCACGCACTCCATGTTGTTGCAGCACTGGTATTCGATGCTTCCCGATATGGCTACGGGAGCACCGGAGGCATCCTCGCTCAGCGCAACGCGCTGCGACAGCCTCACCTCGCCCGTAAAATACTTGACCGCCATGCCAAACATTTCGTCGTACTTTTCTTTGGGGGAAGTCAGCTCTACGAGCTCGCCGTCCGGCTTGTAGCTGTTGCTTGCGGAGAGCGTTACGGAGATGGGCATAGGGCCATCTTCGGGTACGCTTACGGAGTAAACCATCCACGATTTTTCGATGCTTGCGGAGAGCAGCAGCTCGGCTTCGCCTGCCGATATTCTGCGTACGCTCACGCTCCACCTTGCCGGTTTCTGAACTCCCGCTGCATGTAGCGCGGCGCTTGCGAACATGCAGAGCAAAAGAGCAAGCGCTCCTGCCTTGAGGGAGAGCCTGCAAAAACGAATATTGCCGATTTTTTTTGTCATAATGAATGTGTTGAATTAATGTCGTGCTGCAATTTCCAGCCGATTTTTTTGTCATAAAGCAAGAAAAGCGAAGGCTTAAGCAGCTCAATGTTCATAATACTATTTGCCCTCGCTATTGTTTTTTTAAATACTTCGCGTATATTTGCTACATTAAAAAAGCGGACTGATTTTTTCTTGATGAGCGTGTTCCATGCGCTGCCGAGCGTCCGCAAGTATTTTTATAGCCAGCAGGTAAAGGAATGCACCCATTGCCGTTTTCAGCTGCAAAGGTACATTTTTGTTGTATATCTAACTTTATATCTTCAATAAATAATGCAAAATCCCGTATATGGTATCATCATGGCAGGCGGCGTTGGAAGCCGCTTCTGGCCGCTTAGCCGGAACGCTAAGCCCAAGCAGTTTTTAGATATTTTAGGTGTAGGCCGCACCTTTATCCAGCAAACTTTCGACAGGCTTACAAAGATTATTCCACCCGAAAACATCGTGGTGGTTACGAGCGCCAGCTACAAAGAGCTGACGGCAGAGCAGCTTCCGCAGGTGCCGCAAAGCAACATCCTGCTTGAGCCGCTACGGCGCAACACCGCGCCCTGCATAGCCTACGCCACGTACAAGCTGCTGGCAAAAATGAGCAACGCAACGGTTGTGGTTGCCCCGTCCGACCACCTGATTATGAACGAGGCCGAATTTATTCGCGTCATAAAGCAAGCCATACGCGAGGCCGAAGCCGGCGAAAACCTGATTACTATCGGCATAAAGCCAAATCGCCCCGAAACAGGCTACGGCTACATTCAGATGACGGAAAGCGCAGAGAAGAGCAAAAGCGAGGAGGTGCGCCGGGTGAAAACATTTATCGAAAAGCCAACCGTTGATATGGCAAAAATACTTGTAAAGAGCGGCGAATTTGTTTGGAATGCGGGTATTTTTATCTGGACGCTGCAAACCATTCGTACCGCTCTTCAGGCGCACCTACCCGACCTCAGCAAGCTGTTTGAGGCGGGCAGCAGCGCCTACTACGCTGCCGACGAAGCGCCATTTATTGCTAACGCCTACAACGAGTGCAGGGCTATCTCAATAGACTACGGCGTGATGGAAAAGGCCGAAAACGTGTACGTTATTTGCGCCGACTTTGGCTGGTCGGACTTGGGTACGTGGACTTCGCTCTACCTCCAGCTGGAGAAAGACGCCAGCGGCAACGCGCTGCCGCCCGGCAGTACGCTGCAATCCGGAAACGTGGCGCTGGACAACGCGAAGGATTGCCTCGTGTATGCGCCTGCCGAAAAGCTGGTGGTGCTGCAGGGGCTGGACAGCTACTTAGTAGTGGACACCAACGATGTGCTGATGGTCTGCAAGCGCGGCAACGACAATGAGCTGAAGCTGCTTATAAACAATACGCTGATTGGTAAGGGTATGTCGATGGCGTAGGGCAAAAGCGCAGACGCTTTCGGCCAACGCCATCAAGTTAAGCCGAAAGCTTCTGAAAGAGCGGCGTCAATTTACCTAAGTTTATAACGCTCAAGTTCTCACTACATACTTCTGCTTTTGCAGCGCGCTCACGGCAAAAACAATCATCCAGCTCCGGCAATCTACCGCAACTCTTGCGCTCTGGTGCTGCTCCAGCAGCTGCCGCAGGTCGGGATGGCGGTAAGGTTGCCGCAGCATAGCAATGCTGCCTTCGCCAAAATCGGCAACATCCTTTTTCCCGGCAACGGCAATGCACCGCAAGCCGCGCCTTTCGCAAAATGCGGCAACGCGCGCTGCTGTCCGTTCCTGCCGGCACCGCGCTTCTCCTGCTTTTCGGGGGGCAAAAAAAACGCTCCGCGCAAACTCGTACATAAACGGCGAGTGTATGCCGTGTCCGTTGCGGTGGCGGGCATGCAGGCAGTAGCTTATGTATGCTTGTAGCAGGCGCAGGTTCATTATGTGAAGCGTCAGCATATATCCGTTGTTTCATAACCTCTTGCAGCGGTACGCAAAATATTTCATCCTCCCTTCCGCAGCCCGCAGCCAAGCTGAAACCCGGCTACCTTCCGGCGTTAGCCGACAGCATTCCACACGCAGCCAGAATATCTTCGCCGCGCGAGGTGCGGATGGTAGCGGTAATTTTCCGCTGCAAAAGCATATCTCTGAATTTTTCTATGGCCTGCATTGGCGAGCTTTTCAGAGGGCTGTCGGGAAGCTGGTGGAAGCGGATGAGGTTAACGCGGCACTCAATACCTCCCAGCAAGCGCGCCAGCGCTGCGGCGTGCCGCGGCGTGTCGTTTACGCCGGCAAACAAGATGTACTCGAAGCTCACGCGGCGCTGCCCGGCCCAGCTGTGCCGGCGGATGAGCGAGATGGTCTCCTCCAGCGGGAACGCTTTTTGCATGGGCATTAGCTCGCGGCGCTCATCGGCAAAGGGCGAGTGCAGGCTTACCGCAAGGTGGCAGCGGCTCTCGCTCAGGAAGCGCTGCAGGGCAGGCATCACGCCAATGGTGGAGACCGTAACGCGCGTTGGCGACCACGCCATACCCCAGGGCGATGTGATAACCTCCAGGCTGCTCAGCACGCTGTCGATGTTGTCCATCGGTTCGCCCATACCCATGAATACAAGGTTGCTGAGCTTTTCGCGGTCGGGGATGCTGAAAAGCTGGTTGATGATTTCGCCGGAGGTCAGGCTGCGCCGAAAGCCCATGCGCGCCGTCATGCAGAACCTGCAACCCATTCGGCACCCGGCTTGCGACGACAGGCACAGCGTAGCGCGTCCGGCTTCGGGGATGAACACCGATTCGACGCAGGCTTGCTTTGCGCTCCCAACCTCGAACAGATATTTTTCCGTGCCGTCCGCCGACTTTTGCAAGGCCGAGAACGGCCGCAGCCCCACCTCGTACCGCTCGGCAAGCGCGGCGCGGTGCTTGACCGAAAGATTGCTCATCTCGCCAACATCGGCGGCGTGTTTTTTGTAAAGCCAGTCGGCCATTTGCCTGGCAGCAAACTTGGGCATCGCCAAGTCGGCTGCAACCTCCTCCAAACCGGATAGAGTTTTGCCCAAAAGCGCTTGTTTTTGTTCCATAATATGGTGCAAAAATACAAAAATTGCCGGACTCGCAATTTCCAACGGGTGCATGTCAGGCTGGAGGAGATTCCTCGCTACGCTCGGAATGACGGGCAGCGATTATTCTTTATTGTTTAACATGCGCTTCAACTCTGCAATTTGTTTAGATTGCTCTTCGAATGCTTTTTCTCTTTCTTCGATCGTTTTGTCTCTTTCTTCGAGTGCTTTTTCTCTTTCTTCGATCGTTTTTTCTCTTTCTTCGATCATTTTGTCTCTTTCTTCGATCGCTTTACTTTGTTGTTCGATTACTTGCTTTTGTTCTCTGTTTTTCTTTCCGAACAAGTCATCAAGAATGCGTAACGCTTCGGCTTCTTTTTCTATCTCTTCGCGCTCTTTGGGGTCGGCTATCATTTCGTGAAGGAGAGAGGCGATTAGCTGTATATCGTCGTCGTATGATTGAAATCGGTACTGCTTGCTCACTTCGGAGGTGCTGAGGATAAAATGGTTCTGCTCAAAAAGGCTCAGCAGCTTATCCAGCTTCGTACGGTAACGCTTATCGGTAATTCTTGCCGCCTGAATAATGTAGCTGTCATGCGTAAGGCTTTCGATGAATGGCGACTTTACCTCAATTTTTTTATTCTCAAGCAGATCTTTGTAGCTTCGCTCTACCTTTATGCAGGCGCTTTTGATGCCGGCCAGCTTAAATCCTAAGATGTAGATTGTTGTTATCGGTAGCGCAACTTCCTTTTCGTCAACTTTCTCTCTTTTCTTGTAGTGCTCCCCGAGATAATTCCGAAATCGCATCAAGTCGTCTTCGTCCCACGATTTTTGTACTTCTATCAGTATTTTTTCATGCTTCTCTGCTTCCGTTTTTATGGTGGCTACAAAGTCCATCCGGTAGATGGAGTAGCCGATGTTGCTGTACTCCTGGTTACCTTTTTTTTTCGCTTTCGTCCGCTCTACGGTTTTTTTATACGTAAATTCCTGCGGGCTAACTTCTACCGAAATAACCTGCTTGCCAAGAACTGTGCTAAGAAAAAACTTGGCTATTCGCTCATTTTCCATCAGCCGCTTAAACACGGTGTCGTATATCGGATTGGCAATTATCCAAGACTTAGGCGTTGCGCTATGCTGTTTTTCTCTACCCATGGCTTTTATTTTTAACGAATAGAATACATAATTTTATTTTGTCACTGCAATTCTTTCATTTGGTCGCGGAATATACAAATTTTTGTATGGCTCTGCCAATACACCTTTTTCGGTATAAATACCTGCTTCTATAAGCAATGCTCTTGCCGATTCTTCGGTCACATTTTTTCTGGCATCTCTCATAAACTGAATGAGATCTTGCCTTTCTTTATCCGTCATGACTTTTATTTTTTAAGTTTTACGCTACAGTAGCAGCGCTGTAATTTTTACAGCGCTCCTGCCGCGCTCCTTGCTATCTCCCCAGCCACCTCATAATATCGTTGCCGTTGGCAAAAAGAAACAGCATGATGATGATGGCTAACCCTACCATTTGCGAGCGCTCAAGAAACTTATCGCTTGGCTTGCGTCCGCTCACCATTTCGTAAATGATAAACATCATGTGCCCGCCGTCGAACGCCGGAATGGGCAGGATGTTGAGGAAGGCAAGCATGATGGACAAAAAAGCCGTCATGCTCCAAAAGTGCGGCCAGTTCCACGTTTTGTCAAAGAGGCTGCCGATGGTGCCAAATCCGCCAAGGCTTTTTGCGCCTTCTTTGGTAAATATAATTTTGAACTGCTTCACGTAGCTCACCAGCGTCTCTGTCCCCAGCACAACGCCGGCAGGTATGGATTCAAGAAATGCGTACTCCAGCTTTTTTGTCTGGAAGTACGAAAGGGGCGTACGCAGCGCTACACCCAGCTTGCCGCTTTCGGAGGGCGTAACCTCCTGCGAGAGCAGCTCTCCGTTGCGGTAAAAGTTGAGCTGCAACGGTTGGCTTTTATACTCCAAAAGGCTGTCGCTAAGCTGGGCAAAAAATGGAATAAGCGTCCCGTTGACGCCAACGATGCTGTCTCCGCTTTGCAGCTGCGCGGCGGCAGCGGGCGAGCCGCGCATGACCTCCTTTACGACAAACGGTACGCGCTCCCGCGCAAAATTTTTCACGTCGCCGGAAGCCAACAGCTGCTGCGAAAAATCGGCAGGAAGCGTTACCTGTAGCGTATCGCCTGCGCGGAGCAGGGTTACGGGCTTTCCGTCCGAGTAGAGAATTTGCTCTATGGCGTCGCCCAGCGTTTCGGGTATTTTACCGTTTACGGCGAGGATAATATCGCCGTCGGCAAATCCGCTATTCTGCGCCGTTTGGCAGTAATCGTAGCCGTATGTAGCGTTGGATATGGGGATATACTCTCGCCCCCACGTGTACAAAATCATGGAGTAGATGATGAGCGCCGCAATGAAGTTCACTATCACCCCGCCGGTGATGATGATAAGGCGCTGCCATGCCGGCTTTGAGCGGAACTCCCACGGCTGTGCAGGCCGCTTCATGGCCTCGGTATCCATCGACTCGTCTATCATGCCGGCAATTTTGCAGTAGCCGCCCAGCGGCAGCCACCCAACGCCCCACTCTGTGTCTTCGGGATTTTTTTCCCAATCTTTGGGAGGCGCCGGCGAAAGCCAGCTCAGCCGCCATTTTTTGTCTATGCGCTTGGCGCGGAGAATGGAGCGCCAGGGGTTGAAAAAAAGATAAAACTTGTCCACCCGAGCTTTGAACGCGCGGGCAGCAAAAAAGTGCCCCAGCTCGTGCACCAGCACCAGCAATGCCAAGCTAAGCAGCAGCTGCGCAATTTGAGTTGCTATTCCCATAAAGTTATTCTATTGATTTTAAAAAAAATAATTTTTTCGGTTTTCGGTTTTAGCGATTTACCCACGAGTGGTCTTTTGAGTACCGCAGCATTTGCTCGGCGTAGCCCTCGCTGTAGGTTATCTTTATATCTGCCGCTTCGCCGGATTTGTCCGTAATAACTTCGTAAACGGGGTTTACAAAGCCTTTGTACGGCGCAATGTTCAGGGTTTTGTAGCGGGCTAGAATTTCTTTGTGCAGGCCGGCGTCAACTTTAACGCCGTAGGTCTCCACTATATTTTTTGCGGCGGCGTAGTCGCCCTCCGAGCGAATGCGCTGTATTTCGGCCAGCAGCCGGCCAAACAGCGTCCGCAGCTGGCCGTAGTCGTTGATGGCGACGTACGTTTTTCCATCCTGCACCCGGAGCTCTACCACGCCGTCGGGCGCGCCTTTCTCCAGCATCCATCGTGCAATCAGCTGGCGGTTGCGCATGTGCGCTTCCTCCAAGCTGCCTCCGGGTAGTATCCTGACCAGCTGGGTCAGCAGCCCGTTGGTCATAAACTTGATGTACTCTGCCTTGTAGGCGGAGTCGTTGGGCAAAAGCCCCAGCTCCACCATTTTGGCGTCGGCAATGTAGTAGAGGCCAAACAGGTCGGCGCGAGCCTCCTCAATGGCGCTGCCGTAAGCCTTTAGCGCACCCTGCCCAACGTTGGGCATCAGCTTGCCGGAGGCGTGGCCGAGACATTCGTGCAAATCCGTGTGCATGTTGCCCGTAATGAAGCCGTAATCTCTCATGAGCGCCACTTCACTTTGGCTCCGGTAAAATTCCTGAGCAAAGCCATTTCCCTGCGCTGCCTTGTCGTAGGCGTCGGTGATGTTTTCGATGGTTACCGATTTTGAGCCGTGCAGGGTACGTATCCAGTTGGCGTTGGGCAGGTTGATTCCTATTGGCGTTGCCGGGTAGCAGTCGCCGCCAAGCATTGCGGCGGTGATAACCTTGGCCGAAACGCCCTTTACCACTTCCTTTTTGAAGCGCTTGTCCACCGGCGAGTTGTCCTCAAACCACTGCGCGTTGCTGCTGATGATTGCCGTGCGCTTGGTTGCCTCAAGGTTTTTGAAGTTCACCATTGCCTCCCACGTGCCCTTAAAGCCCAGCGGGTCGCCGTACGTTTCGATAAATCCGTTGATAAAGTCCACCTGCGAGGCGTCGGCTGCCCACAGTATGCTGTACTCGTCGAAGACTTCGAGCTTGCCGGTTTGGTAAAAACGGATGAGCGCTTCGATAACCTTTTGCTGCCCTTCGTTTTCGGCTACCTGAGCGGCTTTCTCCAGCCAGTAAACGATTTTTTCGATAGCCTCCGAGTACATCCCGCCAACTTTCCAGACTTCCTCCACAATCTTTCCATCCTTTTTTGCTAACCGCGAGTTTAGCCCATACGAAACGGGCGTGGAGGTAGCCGTTTTTTTGAGGTTGCCGTAAAAGCCTTCGACTTCTTTTTGCGTCAGGTTGCTGTAAAAGTTGCTGGCCGAAGTGGTAACCAAATCCTGACCGTCGGCTTGGTTTATTCGCTTTGCGTCAACGGCGGGGTCGAACATCACCGGCACAATGACGGACAGCAGCTCCTCCACCGTTTGGCCTTGCTGCAAGGGCAGGAGCGAGGGGTCGAGAGATTTTACGGCCTCCGTAAAGTACTCCGGCGAAAAATCCGGCGCAAACTTGTCGGCAGCGTAGTGGTGGTGGATGCCGCTTGCAAACCAAACCCGCTTGAGGTAAACCACCAGATTTTTGTAGTCGGCAGCGGCGGTATCGCCTGCGTAGCTGCGGTAGATGGCCTCCAGCGTACGGCGAATGGCGAGGTTATGCTTTCCCTGCTGGTCAAAGTGAATGTCCCGCCCCTCGAGGGCAGCCTGCGAGAGGAAGTACACCAGCTTTTTTTGCTGCAAGGTCAGCTGCTCAAACCCCGGTACGCGGTAGCGAAGGATTTCCAAGTCGGCAAACTTCTCGACCGAGTAGCTAAAATTTTCATCTCCGGCGGAGCGCTGGCCGCCGCTTTGGCACGCCCCTGTCAGGATTGTTCCCATAAGAAAGAATACGATTTTTTTCATTTTTTTTGAGTGTTGCTTTTGTTAGACGTAAAAAAGCATGGAAGCAGCAAAGGTACAATATTTATTTTGAAAGTGAACAGGCGGGGACGAAAAAAGGGAGTGCATTTCACATCCGCTCCGTATGCTAAAGCATACGGTTAATAAAGTGTCGTCCCTGCGGGACTGCTCGTTGTAGAGACGTGTCGCAAATTGACAATACTCAGTTATGCTGCAACCCGTCTGCTGCTACCCCCGAAGGGGAGACCATTTAAGATCCGTATGCTTCAGCATACGGGGACAAGCAGGAGGCTCCCGCTAAGTCCCGCAGGGACGACACTATCTTTTTATGGTTACAAAAATGAGGTCAATAAGGTTTTTGAACTTGTTGTTATGCCCCTAGCGCTACTAAGGTAGCCTTGTAGAAATAAGGTTTTTGAAGAATTGCAGGTTGCAGAACAAATAGAGTGTCTGTGTAAAAAACCTTATTGACAGAAAGGGCTATGGTTGAAAAATAAGGTCAATGAGTTTTTTGGAAAAATCAATAGCACCTCAAAAAAAGATTTTGCCTTTTTACTTGACCAAAATTTCGCTCCGGCCTTTTTGCAAGCCTTTTGCCTTTGCTTCCACGACTATTTTGCCTGTTTTTTTCCCTGCCTGCACAATTGCCGTCAGCTCTCCGTTAAAAGCG
>JAISAC010000027.1 GCA_031266935.1 Prevotellaceae bacterium | reverse complement strand
TGCCAATTCGCTTAAATTACCTATTTTTGTGCTCATAAGTGGTGATAGTTTTTATTACTTGTTTTTTCATCATAACTACCACAAATATAGTAATTTATATCCAATTATCACCACTTTTTTCGAAAATTTACCACTTGATTTTCAACTATTTAACAAAGTGGAAACTTCAATTCCATAAATGATGGTTATCTTAACCTGTTTGATGAAAATGGGAGCAATATTTTCTCATTTAAGTACTCTTTTAGTAATAATACGCTATATTGGGTTGACTTTAAAGGTACTAGATTGACAAAAGGTGGCTGTTAGGTTGAGATATCTCTTGTATAAAGGATTAACCTAATTATAAAGGTTAATCCTTTATTGTTATTATCAAAATATGCAATTTTTGATAGATGCGTTAAAAACATGTGTTTTTAAATTAGAGAAAAATTCAACTTAAAACCAACTTCACAGCTATTGCTGCAGTAGGTTAAGGCGGAATGTGCGTAAAATATGGGTGGTGCAGCAGCGCTGCTGCAACCTCTACCGCATATCCACCACCTCCACATCGGGGTAATTTTTTGCATTGAAAGTAAAGTCGGCGGGTGTGGGCTTCACGGCAGCGTCGATTTTTTGAATTTTTACGGTTACGTTTCCGCTGTTTTTTCCGTAATACGCAATGCTTACCGGCAGCAGCGTACTCTTCTCCACCTGCAAGCTGATGCTTGTGTAATCGGCTTTTTTGTCCTTTGGAAAGAGGTCTATCCACAGCACCGCCTTGCCCTCTACGCTCGCCTGCTCGCTACGCAGCGTGTGGCGGTAATCTTTTTCGTCGAAAGAAAAAAGCAGCGAGGGGTCGGCAAAAATGCCATCCTCCAGCATATTGGGGGTATTGATGGTTACCTCGTTGACCTCCTTGAGGTATGTCCAGCGCAGCTGCCCGTTGCAGTAGATAGCGCTCGCTTCCCAATCTAACCTGTACATTTTGCCCATAATCAGCAGGCGCCCTTGCTGCCGGCTATCCGTCTTTTCCGCCGCATTTTCGTAGCGGTACTCAAAATCCATGGATACGGTTTTGAGATTTTTCATTTGCGCCATAAACTTTTCCACCACATCCCTGGCGTTCTGCGCAAAAAGCAGCGCGGGCAGAAGGAGAGCAGCAAACACTATCAACTTTTTCATAATTAATAATTAATAATTAATAATTAATAATTAATAATGGGCGTTTTCATTCCCATTCTTATTTTCAATTTCATTCTCCATTCTCCATTCTCCATTATTAATTGTTAATTATTAATTATTAATTGTCCCTATCATTTGCTCCAGCGCTATAACATCGGGGATGCGCACCTGTCGAGGCTTGCTGCCGTCGGGGGGGCCTACAACGCCGGCGGCCTCCAGCTGGTCCATGATGCGCCCTGCGCGGTTGTATCCAAGGTTGAGCTTGCGCTGGATGAGCGAAGTTGAGCCTTGCTGCGTTTCCACAACAAGGCGCGCGGCCTGGTCAAACATGCTGTCGCGCTTGCTCAGGTCAACCTCTTCGCGCTCGCCGTCGCCGCCTTCGGGGACGTACTCGGGCAGCATAAAAGCGGTGGGGTAGCTCTGCTGCCGGCCGATAAAGTCAACTATTTTCTCCACCTCCGGCGTATCGACAAAGGCGCACTGCACGCGCACAATATCGCTTCCGGTGGAGACAAGCATGTCGCCCTTGCCGATGAGGTGCTGCGCGCCGGGCGTATCGAGAATGGTGCGCGAGTCGATCATGCTGGTAACGCGGAAAGCAACCCTTGCGGGGAAGTTTGCCTTGATAAGGCCCGTGATAACGTTGGTGGTAGGGCGCTGGGTGGCAATCACCAGGTGAATACCGATAGCGCGCGCCAGCTGCGCCAGCCGCGCAATGGGCATTTCGACCTCGCGCCCGGCGGTCATTATCAAGTCGGCAAACTCATCTATCACCAGCACAATGTAGGGCAGGTAGCGGTGGCCGTGCTCCGGGTTGAGGCGCCTGTCGATAAACTTTTGGTTGTACTCCTTTATGTTGCGCACCGCCGCCGCCTTGAGCAGCTCGTAGCGGGCGTCCATCTCAATGCACAGCGAGTTGAGCGTGTAAATTACCTTTTGGTTGTCGGTAATAATGGCGTCTTCGGCGTCGGGCAGCTTGGCGAGGAAGTGCCTCTCGACCTTGCCGTACAGCGGCAGCTCCACCTTCTTGGGGTCAACCAGCACAAACTTGAGCTGCGAGGGGTGCATTTTGTATAGCAGCGAGGTAAGCACTGCATTTAGCCCAACCGACTTACCCTGCCCCGTAGCGCCGGCAATGAGCAGGTGGGGCATTTTGGCAAGGTCAATTACAAAAGTTTTGTTGGTGATGGTTTTGCCAAGCGCAATGGGCAAGTCGAACTTGGCGTCGTTGAACTCCGCCGATTTTACCACCGAGTGCATCGACACAATTTCGGAGTGCTGGTTGGGCACCTCTATGCCAATGGTGCCCTTACCCGGAATGGGCGCAATAATGCGAATACCGAGCGCGGCAAGGCTTAGCGCAATGTCGTTTTCCAAGCCTTTGATTTTGGAAATGCGCACCCCCGGCGCCGGAATAATTTCGTAAAGCGTGATGGTAGGCCCAATGGTAGCCTTGATTTCGGAAATAGAAATGTTGTAGTGCCCCAGCGTGCGTACAATCTTGTTTTTGTTCTGCTCCAGCTCCTCCTCCGATACCGACTTGGCCGATTTGGGGTAGTCGTTGAGCAGGTCAACGGGAGGGTACTCGTAGCGCGACAGGTCGGCTTTGGGGTCGTACGGCAGGCGGCTTGCCAGCACCTCGTCCAGCTGCTGCTCGCCGCTGTCGCCATCAATATCTATTTCAATAGCGTCCTCGCCGTTCGGCTTTTCATCTTCGGAGGTGTCGCTACGCTGCGCCGTATTACCTAAATTTTCAGCTTCATCATCATCTTCTTCGGATGGCATTACCGTAAGCTTAATGTCGGTATTCGCTTCCGGCTCAAAAGTGATGTCAGCATCTCCCTCGCCGTGCTCCTCGCCATCGCCGATACGGCTATCGCTGACATTGTCGTTATCGTCGTCGTTATCGTCGCTATCGACAGCTGGGGTTTCGGCAAAATTTTTCGCTTCTCTTTTTTTGCGAAGATAAATGATGATTTTATCTGTCAAATTTTTCAGGCGTCGCGGTAAGCTCGGGACAGCGCAGCAGCAGGTCAGGAAGAACGCCACAGCGAGCAGCATAACGCTACCGAATTTTCCGAACACCGCAATCAGCCATTCATGGCCGATGAAGTAGCCGTAATTTCCGCCCAGCCCCGCTCCAAGCAAGTTTTGGCCGCTGCAAATACCGAGCGTGATCGATACCAGCAGCATAAGCAGCGCCAAAATGGCAACCCACTTGAAGGTTTTCAGGCGGCCTACCCTCAGCAGGTACAGCGCAACGATAAAGCTGACTACAGGAATACAAACCGACGCCACGCCAAACCAATCACGCACCAACACCGTTGCTAAGTAGTTGCCCACTCTCCCACCCCAATTTTGGGCGTACGGGCCTCCAAGCCCCGCGGGCGGTACGCCGGAAGTGCTGTGGTCTACATCCCAGTAAAAAAAGTAGGAGATAACGGCTATCAGCGTATAGACCGCTACAAGCGCAAGCGCAATGCCTGTTCCTCGGCGCCACTTTACGGCAGCGTTGCCCGCCCTGCCGGAGGAGCTTGCGCTTTGTTTTTTCGTCGCCATATTTTTACTTCAGCAGGTTTTCGTAATTTTTCCAGCCGGTAATCACCTCCAGCGCTTTTTGGTAGCCGTTGTCAATGGCGGGGTAAACGACCTCGTAGTATTCGCTGCCCGTAAAAATATCCTGCGCCACCAGCCCTTTGAGCTGTATCGAAATGTCGTGCCTTGCCTTGCTGATTTCCTCCTCGTTTTTGGGCAATTTTTGCTTTTCGGCAAACGCTATCAGCTCGTCAAAAAGCGAGTCGCTCACGCTAAAATCCTGGTTGAAGCGCTTGAATGTTTTGTACTTTTGCTTCAGTTGGCTGCGGTTTGCATCAACGTACGAGAGCGTAAACCGGTTGATGATACCCAAGCGCACCAGCTTGGCGTGGTACGAGGTGTAGCCGCTTGTATCTAACGGCACGAATACATCGGGCGCAATGCCGCCGCCGCCATATACAACGCGCCTGTTTTTGAGCGTGAAAAATTTCAGCGAGTCGGGGAGCGATTTAAGGCTGTCGGGGCTATACACTTCGCCGTTGGTATAGCGCTGGTACAAATCCTTGTAGTACTTTTCGGTTTCTCCGTTGCTGTAGGGGCGCTGTATTACTCTACCGGTAGGCGTGTGGTAGCGGGCAATGGTAACGCGCACCAGCGACCCGTCGGGGAGCTCAATCTGGTTTTGCACCAGCCCCTTGCCAAACGAGCGGCGGCCAACGATAATCCCTCTGTCCCAATCCTGCACTGCTCCGGCAACGATTTCGCTTGCCGAGGCCGAATTTTCGTCAATCAAGATGACAAGCTTTCCTTTTTCGAATCGGCCGAGCGTATCGGTAGCAACAATGTCTGTGCGCGGCAAGGCTCGCCCCTCGGTGTAAACTATCAGCTCGTTTTTGGAGAGCAATTCGTCGGCAATGCGGGTTGATACGTCCAACATGCCGCCGGCGTTGCCGCGCAGGTCGAGGATAATGCCGTGGGGTTTTTTGCCCAAATCGTCCAGCGCCTTTACGAACTCGCTGTGCGATGTTGCGGAAAATCGCCCCAGGTGAATGTAGGCAACGCCGGGTGCAGCCCAGAACTTGGCGTCGATGCTGTAAATCGGTATCTTGTCGCGGGTGATGGTAAAGTCGATCAGGTGCTCCACGTTGCGCCGCGCCACGCGCACGTTCACGACGGTTCCCTTGGGGCCGCGCAGCATTTTCACCACATCCGTGTTGCTGATCTTTACGCCGGCAATATTTTTGCCGTCCACCTCCACAATGCGGTCGCCGGCCACAATGCCCACCTTTTGCGACGGGCCGCCCACGATAGGCGATATCACCAGCAGGGTATCGTTAAGCATGTTGAACTCAATGCCAATGCCGTCGAAGTTGCCCAGCAGCGACTCTGTGGTAGCCTTGGCGTCCTTGGCGGAGGTGTAGCTGGAGTGGGGGTCGAGCTCGCTCAGCACCTTGATGACGGCCTTTTCGGTGAGGTTGTCAACGTTCACGGTGTCCACGTACGACGCGGAGAGGTAGTACATCAGGCGCCCAAACTTGAACATTGCTTCGTTAATCTTCTGCGTCGGCTGCGCGTACACCGGCTGCGCGTACACCGAGTGTACGGCAACGGAAAGCAGCAGGATGGCTAATTTTTTTTTCATTTACAGCTTCTATGGTTACGTGAATTTTTTAGAAAGTACAGGGGGGCTAACCCTGCTACAGCTAAGATATTGCTCGCTATTGCCAATGCCTGTCAGTCTTCGATGATAAAAATATCTTCGTCGGTGCGCTTCATGTAGTACTGCTCGCGGGCGATTTTCTCAAGGTGGTCATCATCGGTAAGGAGGTCGTTGAGGCGCTGCCTGTTGCTGCCGACTTGCGCCTGATAAAAGATGGCTTCGCGCTCCAAGCGGTGTAGATGACATGCTATGGTAATATGCTCTTTCAAGCTGTTGCGGTCAAAAAAGCCAATCCAAACAGCAAAAAAGAATAGCGTCAGGATTGTTCTTATGTAGCGGGTACGTGGCATGTTTTCTTTTAATTAGGAATATAGGAATTAAGAATTAGGAATTTATGTAATTCTGAATTTTGAATTTTGAATTTTTTTGAACTTCTGAAATCATCGAATTTGAAATCTGAAATCATCGAACTTCCAACCGCAAATCAGCCAACAAAATTACGTTTTTTACAGCTAATCAAAGCCAATGCCGAGGCACGGAGGCGTTAAATAATATTTAAGCAGATAGCAACTTCTTGCTGTTATCAGGATTTTGGGGTTACTTTGCCCCTCGTTTATGGAAAAATACAAAATACAAGTACTCCCTAAAGCATGTCGATAAAATATTTTTTGCTTCCTGCTACCCTTTTGATATTTCTCACTCCGGCGCAGGCGCAGCAGCCAACGTTAAGCGGATACGTAAGGGACGCGCAAACAGGCGGTCCGCTGGCAGGCGCAGCAGTATATGTCCGCGAAGCCAAGCGCTATACCATCGCCAACGCTGAGGGATTTTACAGCATTTTGCTACCGGCGGGCAGCTACTCGGTTAGCGCCAGCTACGTAGGATACCGCCAGCAGGAGGAGACGCTGAGCGTAAAGTATTCGCTCGCCAAAGATTTTGCGCTAAGGCAGCAGGATACCGAGCTGGGGGAGGTGGTGGTAAGCGCCGAACGCCGCGCTAACGTTACCAAAGCCGAAATGAGCGTAGAAAAGCTGGAGATAAAAACCATCAAAAGAATACCGGCGCTCATGGGCGAAGTGGACGTGATAAAGGCCATCATGCTGCTGCCCGGCGTACAGCCTGCCGCCGAGGGAACCTCGGCGTTCAGCGTACGCGGCGGAAGCCCCGACCAAAACCTTATCCTGTTCGACAACGCTACGGTGTACAACGCTTCGCACCTTATGGGCTTCTTCTCGGTGTTCAACAACGACGTGGTGAACGATGTGAAGCTTTACAAGGGCGATATTCCGGCTGCCCACGGCGGAAGGCTCTCCTCGCTGCTGGAGGTGAACACCAAAACCGGCGATGCAGACAAGTTCAACGTGAACGGCGGGATAGGGCTTATCTCAAGCCGGCTGGAGGTCGACGGGCCTATTATAGACCGCAACCTCACCTTTGTAGCGGCGGGCAGGCGCACCTACGCCGACCTCTTTTTGCCGCTGGCGCCGGAAGAAGGCGTACGCGACGCCGTGCTCCACTTCTACGACCTCAACGGAAAGCTCTCCTACAAGCTGAACGACAAAAACAGAATAACCCTTGCCGGATACTACGGCAGCGATGTTTTCGGGATGCCGGTAGCCGGCATGGATTTTATCAACAGCACCTACTCGCTCACCTGGAACCACCTGTACTCCGACAAGCTGTTCTCCAACATCTCCATCATTGGCAGCGGATACCGCTACAAGTTGAAAATGGCCATATCGGGCTTTGACATGCAGTGGCAATCTGCTATTGACGACCTTGGGGTGCGCGCCGATTTTACTAAGCTCTACGGCGACGACAACCTGCTGCACTTTGGCGTTACCAGCGTTTGGCACAAGGTCAACCCGTGCAACGCCTACGCCCAAACCCCCGTAAGCAGCACTCCCGAGGTCATACGGCTGCCGGAGGTCAACTCGCTGGAAAGCTCCGCCTACATCATGAACCAGCACAAAATAGGCGAGCGGCTCACCGTAAAGTACGGGCTGCGGGGAACGATGTTTAGCAGCGTAGGCCCGGCAACGGTCTATAACTATGACCAGAACTACAACCTGCTCGCCAACGACACCTCAAGGACCTACTCGCGGGGCGATTTTTACCATACCTACTGGCGGCTGGAGCCGCGGGCAGGCGCCGTTTTTCTGCTCGACGACAACAGCTCCATCAAAGCCGGCTACTCGCGCACGGTGCAGTACATGCACCTCATCTCCAACTCCACCGCTACCTCTCCCCTCGACGTGTGGATGCCCTCGTCGCCCAACATCAAGCCGCAGTCGGCGCACCAAGCCTCGGCGGGCTACTTCCGCAACCTGGCGAATGACGCCGTAGAGCTCTCCGGCGAGCTGTTCTACAAGTACATGAGCGACGTGGTGGACTACAAAGACCACGCCGCTGTGATGATGAACCGGCAGCTGGAGGGAGAGCTCCGCAGCGGCATTGGCCGGTCGTACGGAGTGGAGCTCATGGCGCGAAAAAATACCGGAAAATTCACCGGCTGGATTAGCTACACCTACTCGCGCTCCTTCCGCAAGGTGCAAACGGTAAACAACGACGAGTGGTACCAGGCGCCGTTCGACAGGCCGCACAACCTGAACATTGTTGCCAGCTACGACATTACCAAGCGCCTCAACCTGTCGGCCAACTGGACGTTCTCAAGCGGTACGCCCACCACCTTCCCCGAGGGGCGCTACGTGGCGGCGGGCACCTCCATCCCCATTTACGGCAAGCGCAACACCTACCGGTTAGACGACTACCACCGGCTGGATGTAGCCGTCAACTTTGAGCTGAAAAAGCACGGGCGCTACTCGCACGAAATAAACCTGTCGCTGTACAACGCCTACGCCCGCCACAACACGTGGTTTATACAGTTCACCGAAGAACCCGAAAATTCGGGCATCATGTACGCCGACAAGCTCTACCTGTTTAGCGTAGTGCCTTCGGTTACGTACAACTTTAAGTTTTGATACATCGTTTTGATACATCCCCAATAGCGTAGCTTATCGGATATAGCGTTTAACAAGTATAAAATAAACATTTTATCCAACAAATCTGTATGTTAAAACATTCACACACAACAAGTTAATAAAAAACATATCAAATGTGAATGTTACTATTTGTCATAAAGTTGCCGCTTATTTTCAAAAACTGTAACTTTACCGAACAATAGAAAACCAAAACGATGAAGAAAAAAGGCAGGATACTCTTGATTTTTACGATAGCAAGCGCCATAGCCATCGCTATTGCCTACTACTGCTTCGAAAGCAAGCCAAAAGTTCAAAAAAACGACATAGAAAATTACCCGCAAAACGCTACGCTGGTGTAGGTTAATGAGAAGAATTCTTCAGCTTCAGATTTCTCCCGCCTACTCCCAATCTACCTGTCCGCTCACCCCAAGTATTTCCAAAGCGTTGGCCATGCCAACAGCGTCCTCCGAAACGATAAGCAGCCTGTCGTGCGCCTCAAGCGTGGTGGCGCCGTAGGGCGTGATGTATTTATCCCCGCGAATAATGAGAGAAATGGCAACCTTGGGCGGGAAACCCAGCTCTACCAAAGGAATATCCAGCACTTTTGAGGAGGTCGGCATGGTAACCTGCACAAACTTGGACTTCACATCCTCGTGGTCGGTCAAGTCAATGTCAATTGATATTTTGCGCTGGCGCTTGAAGGGCTGCGATACGCCAAAGAGCTTTGCCGCGCGCGACAGCGTAGTGCCCTGTATCAGCACCGAGGTTGCCGAGATGAGGAAGACGATGTTGAACATCGTATCGGCCTTGTCTAACCCTGCCACCAGCGGGTAGGTGGCAAACACGATGGGCACAGCGCCCTTAAGCCCTACCCACGAGACAAAAAGCTGCCGGTTGAACGGAATTTTTAGCGGCAGCAGCGAAATAAACACGCTCAGCGGCCGCGCCACAAACATCAGGAAGGCCGAGATGACCAGCCCAATGCCGATTACCGGAACGATATGGCTGGGGTAAACCAGCAAGCCCAGCACAATGAATATGGATATTTGCATAATCCACGCCAGCCCGTCGAAGATTTTGGCAATGGTCTTCCGGTGTATCAGCTTCTGGTTGCCCAAGTAGAGCGCGCTGGTGTACACCGCCAGGAAGCCGTTGCCGTGCAGCAGGTTGGTAGCCGAGTAGGTGAAAAACATAAGCGCAATAACCAGCACGGCGTACAGCGCGTCGTACTCCAGCCGGATGCGGTTGATGATGCGCTTGCCAACCCAGCCTAAGGCCAAGCCCATGAGCACCCCCATCACCATCTGCACCCCCAGCATGGGAATGTTTGACCAGATGCTCTCTTCGGGGTGCTGCGCCATGCTCAAGAACGTAATGGTGAGCAGGTAGGCCATAGGGTCGTTGCTGCCGCTCTCGAACTCCAGCATGGGGCGCAGGCCACCCCGCAGGCCAAGGTTGCGCGACCGCATCACGGCAAACACGGCGGCGGCGTCCGTAGAGGAAACAATGGAGCCTAACAGCAGCCCCTCCACCAGCGAGAAGCTCGGTATGAGGCACCATATAAACAAGCCCAGGATAATGGCCGTGAACAGCACCCCAAAAAGCGAAAGCATTGCTCCGGGCCAAAGAACGGGGCGTATCTCCTTGAAGTTGGTGTCGAAGCCGCCAAAGAAAAGAATAAAGTTGAGCGCAATAATGCCGACAAACTGCGCGGCCTGCGGGCTGTTGAACTCAATGCCAACGCCCTCGCTGCCCGCAATCATACCTATGACCATAAAAAAGAGCAGCGTTGGCACACCTACGCGATAGGATGTTTTGCTTGCAATAACGCTTGCAAACAAAAGAATGGCTATCATTAGCAGTAGGCTATCAGAAAACACAAAGTCCAGCATCTTTTGTACAGTCTATCTATCGTATAAAAACTATCGTATAAAAACTATCGTATAAAATCTCGTGTAAAATTTCGTGTAAATCTCGAGGCGCTACTTGGCGTAGTTTACCGCGCGGGTTTCGCGAATTACCGTGATTTTGACCTGCCCCGGGTAGGTCATTTCGTCCTGAATTCTTTTAGCAACCTCCATTGAGATTTTTTCGGCCTCATGGTCGCTCACCTTTTCGCTGCCCACAATCACGCGCAGCTCCCGTCCGGCCTGTATAGCGTAGGTTTTCACTACGCCGGGGTACGACAGGGCAAGGTCTTCCATATCCTTGAGGCGCTTAATGTAGGAGTCAACCACCTCTCGTCGGGCGCCGGGGCGGGCGCCGGAAATGGCGTCGCACACCTGCACTATGGGCGAAATAATGGAGGTCATTTCTACCTCCTCGTGGTGCGCTCCAATGGCGTTGCACACCTCCGGTTTTTCTTTGTACTTTTCGGCCAGGTACATTCCCAAAATGGCGTGGGGCTGCTCGGGGTCTTCCATCGACACCTTTCCGATGTCGTGCAGCAGTCCGGCGCGCTTGGCGAGCTTGGCGTTCAGCCCCAGCTCCGATGCCATGATGGAGCAGAGGTTGGCCACCTCGCGGGAATGCTGGAGCAGATTTTGCCCGTACGACGAGCGGTAGCGCATGCTGCCAATGAGCTTTACCAGCTCCGGGTGCAGGCCGTGCAGCCCCATGTCGATGGTCGTTCGCTTGCCCGTTTCTATGATTTCCTCGTCAACCTGCTTGGTAACCTTTGCCACCACCTCCTCGATACGTGCAGGGTGAATACGTCCGTCAATTACCAGCTGGTGCAGCGACAGGCGCGCAATTTCGCGGCGCACCGGGTCGAAGCCCGATATGAGGATTGCCTCCGGCGTATCGTCCACCACAATTTCCATGCCGGTGGCGGCTTCGAGCGCGCGGATGTTGCGCCCTTCGCGGCCAATAATGCGCCCCTTGACTTCGTCGCTATCAATGTGAAATACGGTAACAGAATTTTCTATCGCCGCCTCGGTTGCCACCCGCTGAATGGTTTGCAGCACAATACGCTTGGCTTCCTTTCCGGCGGTCATCTTGGCTTCGTCCACCATTTCGTTGATGTACGACAGCGCCTGGGTTTTGGCCTCGTCCTTCATGCTCTCCATAATCATGTTTCGGGCTTCTGTGGCCGACAGGTTTGCGATGTTTTCCAGCCTTTCGATATGCTGGCGGCGCACCCTTTCCAGGTCTTCCATGCGCACCTTCACGGCCTCCATTTGCTGCATAAGGTTTTCGCGCTGCACCTCCAGCTCGTTTTTCTTGCGCGACACCTCCTCCATACGCTGGTTGAGCGATGTTTCTTTCTGCTGAATTCTGTGCTCGGCTTGCGCTACCTTGCTGTTGCGCTCGTTGATGGTGCGCTCGTGCTCTACCTTTAGCTCCTGAAACTTTTCTTTGGCATGAAACATCTTCTCCTTTTTCACCAATTCGCCCTCAACTTCGGCGTCCTGAACAATTTTTCTTCGCTTTTTCTTTGTCAAAGAGTTCATTATAAAGAACGACAGTAATCCTCCAATAAGCAATGCACCTGCAAATGTCGCCAAAACGGGTAGTGTAGCCATAATCTAAATATAAGTTATATGTGTTGTAGTTTTAATGTTATATGTAAATAATTTTTTCCGACAAAATATTATGCTACGTTGCGTTCCGGCTACAGCAGCCAAACCAAAGAAGGCAATGCCTCAAAAATGGCTGCGCCAAAACATCCCAAAATTGGCGCGAAACCCTTTGGCGCCAAAAAAAGCACAAGCCTTCAAAAAAGGTTTGACGAAAACCCAAAATAGTATAGAAGGAGTACCGGATAAGGTCGAACGTCCACTGCGCCGAAACGGCGACCATCAAGTGGTTGAGGCCTGTTCTTGGTGTTACCCGAGTTTTACTCCAATGGTAATAATGTTAGTTTTCGCAAAGTAAATTGAAAGCTTGTGCGGATGTTTAATACCTATGTAAAGAGCGTCATATAGCGTATTGTTCACTTTTCGGTCACATAATCAAGGTACTCGGACAGCTTTTTATCCAAGTCCTGCAACCCGTTAATCGCTTTGGAGAAAGATTGATTTTGCTCGTCCTCTGCTACCTCCTTCATCGCAAAAAACATGCACACCATAGCAAGCCAATCTTGCGCATCCTTGTCGCCATAGTGCTGCTTATAGCTCAACACCTTTTCGTTAATCAACTTCACCGCCCGCCGTACTTTTTCTTCATCGCTCCGCTCAATTTTGAGCGGATAGTAGCGCTCGGCAATGTTCACCCGTATTGAGAACTTTTCCATTGCAAAATACTAATTTTCACTTCGTTAAAAGCGTGATACACTTATCAATTTCCCGCACAATCTTGCTGATTTTTTCCTTGGCTTCCTCTGTACTCCCGTTAGCTACCGCAAATGCTTGAGTAACCAGCAAACTCTTATTCCGTTCTTCCAGCTCCGTCAATTTGGCCTCCTGCTCACACCCTCGCTCTGTCAGCACCTTGCAATCATGCTGCATCGTATCACACTCCACACGAGCCTTTTCGTATAGCGATACCAGCTGTTCGAATTTATCGTTCAAGCTATCCAAAACACCATTTACTACCACATTCATTTTTGCGCTGTACGATTTTTTTGACGAATTTTGAAGTTAACCTCACAAAGGTAGCAAATCTTACGATAATTTCAAGTACGTCTTTATCTTTTTTTCATAAAACAATATCAACCCAAAGCGCAAACAGCGAAGAAAAGCGTACTTTTGTGTAAAAAAACAGGCTGGTAATATTTGCTGTTAGGATACCCAACGGGCGGTATGCAATTTATACATAACCATATCATACCAAATATTACAATTTTGTATTTTATAACACACAAAAACCATGTACACCCTCATTCGACGCCTACCGGTGCACGCTGCGACAGCAGCGCTCATAGCAGCTAGCCAAGCCGCAATGCCGCAAAATGTTATCACCTACGCTCCGCCCATGAAAAACGCCATGTCGCTGTCGGGCAGCTTTGGCGAGCTGCGCGCCAACCACCTGCACTCCGGCATAGACCTCAGAGTTGGGGGCGTGGAGGGCGAGCCGGTGTACGCCGCTGCAAAAGGGTACGTATCGCGCATCGTAGTCAGGCCTAACGGCTACGGCAACGCGCTGTACGTTGCGCACCCCAACGGCGCAACCTCCGTGTACGGACACCTGCAGCGGTTTGCTCCGGCAATTGCGGCATGGGCGCACGAAAAGCAGTACGCCGAAGAGTCGTTTTTTCTCGACGCAGCGCTCGATTCGCTTGCTTTTCCGCTCCGGCAGGGCGATCAAATCGGCTTTGCGGGCAACAGCGGCAGCTCCTCCGGGCCGCACCTGCACTTTGAAATCCGCAACCACAAGCAGCAACCTCTCAACATTATGCAGCTGGGCATTTACAAAATGGCGGATAAGATCCCTCCGGCAATCCGCCAGCTGGTTGTTTACAGCTTTGATACGGTGCAGGGTACGCCGCTCCCCAGAAAGCACAAAGCGCTTGGCGTGAAGCCGGCGGCGCAAGGCGCGTACAAGCTTGCCGGAGGCGATACGGTAGCGGTTGACGGCGCCTGCTACTTTGGGCTGGACATGCTGGATAAAATGGACGGCTCTGCGTATACCTTCGGCGTAAACCGCTGTACGCTGCACCTCAACGATACCCTTGCCTTTGCCTACAACGTAAGCGCCTTTGGCTTCGACGAAACGCGGTACAGCAACGCTATGGTTGACTTTGCGGAGAAGCAGCGCTCCAAGGCCAAAATCATCCGGCTGTACGTGGCGCAGGGCAACCGCCTGAGCATTTACCGGCAGGTAAAAAATCGGGGCATCGTGGCGCTTAAACCCCACGAAAAAGCCAAGGTCTGCATTACCCTCACCGACGATGCCGGCAACAACACGCAGCTAGCGTTCTGGGTGAAGCAGGCCGCCGCTGTCGCCGCCGCCGCCACCGAAAAGTCGGCTGCCGAAAAACCGGCTGCCGATACGCAAAAGGTCTTGCTGTGGTTCAAAAATAACACCTGCGAGGTTGGCGGCTTCAAGGTAAACATCCCCACGGGAGCGCTCTACGAGTCGAGCCTTTTTGAGGTGCAAGCCACGCCGCCAAGCCACAACAGCGCTTCGTCCGTGTTTTGCGTCAAGCAACCCGTAGCGCCGCCGCACCGCGCCGTGAGCGTAGGCATCAGGGCAAGCATACCCGAAGCCCTGTGGGCAAAGGCGGTGGTGGTGTGCATGGATGTCGACGGCAACAAGAGCGCCCTTGCCACCACCCTCCGGATGCCCTACTTCACCGCCGGCAGCCGCAGCTGGGGATGCTTTTTTGTGGAAATTGATACCGTTCCTCCGCAAATTACGCCCGTCAACTTTACCCGCGGCGCGCAGCTTGGCGGTACGCAGCAGCGCATCACGCTCAAGGTAAAAGATAACCTTAGCGAAATAAAATCCTACGCGGGTTACGTAGATGACCGCTGGGCGCTGTTTGAGCACGACGAAAAAAACAGCCTCGTGCACTACTACATTGACCGCTCGCGCGTAAAAAGCGACGCGCAGCACAGCATCATATTCACCGCCTCCGATGTTGCGGGAAACAGCAGCACGTTTACCTGTACGCTGCATTTTTAAGCACCCGCACAAAGCGGTAATCACAAATTGTATTAACTTTGCCGGCGGCTGCTCTCAAGTTGAACCGCCGGTAAAATTTTTGTAACGCTAAATCTTCACGCCATGACAATGCATTTAAAAGCTCTAATGCTACTTTCTTTTACGCCGGTTTTTCTTTGCGCAGCAAACGATATTCCGGCAGATAATCGCTTATATAACCGCTGGTCAATCAACCCGTCCGGAGGTATCACCTGGACGATAGACGAGCGGCTTCCTCACTCGGACCACATTGAGATGAGCGGCGAGCAGATTTCTGTTGTGCTGCGCTACGGCGTTGACGGGCAGGGTGCATTCCAGCTCGAACGCAGCTTTGTATGGCCTGCGCTGCGCACCATCCCCAACGATACGCATGCCAGCCTGATGCGCCGGTTTGGCTGGAATGTAGCGGCCGACATGCTGGTCGTCAACGGCAAGCGAATTGCGCCGGCAACGGTGAAGGCCATCACCTTGGATGGCGTAATGACCATTGTCAGCGAGCATGCCTACTCGCGGAACCGGAAGCTGGAGCTAACGCGCTACCTGTTTCCCTCTACCGCAAAAGCTGCATTCTGCGAGAAGTACATCTTGCGCAATACCGGACAGGAGCGGATGAATGTTGAAATTCCCGACGCCCACTCGGCAACGAAGACAGCCGCGGCGCAAGGCGTTGACGGCGAATACCTGATAGAAGCTTACGTTGGCGGTGCGCAGGGTCGGCCTGTAGAGCCGGGCGATTCCGTCGTGTTCTACGCAAGCTATCAAGCCTGCAAAGGGAGCGAGAGAAATGCGCCGGTAGATGTTGAGCAGGAGCTGAGCGAACGGCGCGCCCTGGTTGCCCTGCTGTGGAATAGCTTAGCGCTGGAGACACCCGATAAAGCAATCGACAGGATGTTTGCTTTTGCCAAAATACGCGCGGCCGAAAGCATCTACAAAACAAAAGGCGGCTACATGCATGGCCCCGGAGGCGAGTCCTACTACGCGGCTATCTGGGCAAATGATCAGGCGGAGTACATCAACCCCTTTTTCCCTTTTCTGGGATACGACAAGGGTAACCTTTCCGCCGTAAATGCCTTCCGCCACTTCGCCCGGTTTATGAACGATGCGTATAAGCCCATTCCCAGCTCCATCATTGCAGAAGGCGCTGACGTTTGGCATGGGGCTGGCGACCGCGGCGACGGCGCTATGATTGCATACGGCGCCGTGCGCTACGCCCTGGCGCGCGGCAGCCGCGAGGAGGCAGAAGCGCTGTGGCCGCTGATTGAATGGTGCCTTGAATACTGCCGCCGCCACGTTAACGAAGACGGCGTTGTTACGTCCGACTCGGACGAGCTGGAGGGGCGCTTTCCCGCCGGAAAAGCCAACCTGTGCACCTCTTCGCTCTACTACGATGCGCTGCTATCCGCCGCCTACCTGGGAAAAAATCTCCATAAGCCGGCTTCTTTGACGGCAACGTACGCCCGGCAAGCGAAAAACCTGCGCGCCGCTATCGACCGCTACTTTGGAGGCGCTGTAGAGGGCTTCGATACCTACAGGTACTACAAGGAAAACGACGTTTTGCGCTCGTGGATTTGCATCCCGCTGACAATGGGAATTGACGACCGTCAAGGCGAAACCGTCAAGGCGCTGTTTTCGCCCCGCCTGTGGACGGAAAACGGGCTGCTGACGCAGGCGGGCAGCGAAACGTTCTGGGATCGCTCTACCCTCTACGCGCTGCGCGGCGTATTGGCCTGCGGGGAAACCAGGAAGGCGATGGATTACCTGAGATTTTACTCCAACCGGCGGCTTTTGGGCGAGCATGTGCCCTACGCCATCGAGGCATGGCCGGAAGGCAGCCAGCGCCACCTTTCGGCGGAGAGCGGGCTGTACTGCAGGATTATCACGGAGGGACTTTTTGGCATTCGCCCCACCGGGCTGAGGTCTTTTACCATCACGCCCAGGCTGCCGGAAGCGTGGAACGAAATGGCGCTGCGAAATGTGCATGCATTTGGGGATACTCCCTTCGACATTAAGATTTCAAGATGCCCAAAAGGCGTGAAAACGGAAATATATTCGGCGGGAAAGCTTACTAAAACCTACACGGGAAAAAGCGGAGAGACAGTAACTGTGCAATTAACAATGTAGGGTGGCATCTATGTTTATTGATATGGGTTTTATATCGACTACTGAGTACGCCATTTAATATTGCTTGACAGTGCGCTTAGTAATCACAAAAGTGATTTTTTCTTATAAGTTGCTGATTATTAAAGTTTTTACAAGCAAAAAAAATGTGCTTAACATTATTATAATGCGTTAAATATCAGAACATTATAATTTTTTTTGTCACGTACTAAGTAATTTTACCTTATCTTTGTTGCTACGATTGATAAACAACAATTTTATTATTAAACAACAATTTTATTATGGCAACACCTATTAGAAGTATTCCGGTATTGGAAGGAGATGTAGCGCGCAAGTTTTTGCGAGACATCAAAAGAAACGAAAACCGGCGCGGTACATATAAAATTTCACAGGAGGCAAGAGAAGGGTTCAAGAAAATTGAAGCCGAATACAGAAACCGAATTGCAGGAGAATTGTAATGAAATTTTGGGAAACGTATGTACGGTTTCGGCTCAACGAAAAAACAAAAGTCGAAAAGATTTAGCCGAATTGTTATTTTTTTTTGCACAACCAAAAATATCCATTACTTTTGCTTTCAGAATATAAACGAGAAATACTTTGAATATGGTATAGAACACAATGCGTTAAGTCGCATAAAACAGGATATATAAAAGAAAAAGCGTTAGCTTTTATTCTTGGATTCGAAACTTAGACAATTTCAAAGCCACAAGAGTAAGTAGTCGACGCTCACGCCTTCCGGCGTGGGCTTACTTATTTGTGGCACAGGTAGTCTAAGACCTCGAATCCAAATATAGTTATAGTCCCACGCTTTTCTATTTTAAATTAAAATCAATTTTAATCTGCCGACTTGGGACGGAAAGCGACAAATAATTTTGTATCATGAAAAGGTTTAACTTCTTTTTGGTTAGTTGCTTTTTAGCGACGTGTATGTGTTTAGCGGTTGGGTGCGAAGATAAAGCCGACCCTAATAACCCCGATAATGCCGTTCCCGATCCGGCTGGGACGATAACTGCGAATATCGCAGAAAGTTCGAGTACGAGGATAAATATTGTTGAGCGTGGTCTTATTGGTTGGACTGCTCCTGATAATTTTTATTTGTCCGGTTATTGGGGTAATTATACTATTTTTGCTTCTATTTCTATTTGTAATCTTGGCGCCATGTCCGGATTGGGAAATATAACCAAAATACCTGCATCCGGGTTTACTGCTCCAACAAGTAGCAGCAACAGCTCTGTCGCATGTGAAGCAGGTCATGGGTATGTTGTAAAATTCGAGGTAAATGGAGGCGATCCCGAATATTTACGCTTGTATGTGGTTGAATCCATTGTAAACACTTCCGGTGGCATTATTGGCGCGAAAGTGAAATACCAATATCCTTTTGTGCCGTAAATTGCGGTGGCATTTATGCTTTAGGGAGTTACTAAAAAACGCCCAAATGAGGTAATGAGGTTGATGTACATCGTTTTAACTCTCTTTGCTACTGAGGTTGTTTTGTTGAGAAAATTAGGTAAAAATGAGGTTTACACCTTCAAAAGAACCTCATTTCAAACCTCATTTTTATAACAAAGCAACCTCAGTAGCAATATGTTATGAATATCCCCACAACCTTTCATATAACTTAAACGCAACATCTTCTTTTACAGTTGCTTAACTTTTTGCGTTTAACATTTTTAAAGGTTTGCCATAGCAACACCTCCCAACCCTTGATTTAAGCCCCTTA
>JAISAC010000193.1 GCA_031266935.1 Prevotellaceae bacterium | reverse complement strand
GGATGCATCCCTACGGGATGCCAAAGAGGGACGCCATTCGTGTTTTCTACCGAGCGACGCATCCCGCTGGGATGCAAAGACGACATAGAACATTTATATATTATTTATTTTTTATCCCTTAGCCAAATTTTGGAGGTAAGAAATTTTTTTTTACCTTTACATTCAGGTAACCCCGCAAGGGGTTGCAGGTAGCAATACCCGTAAGGCGGCGCGTTAGGCGTTCAGCGCCGATAAGCTTAGCCGGAGTGAGAAGCGGCCGTCCCGTAAAGGATCGCCGCTTTTATTTTACAGCAGTTTTCGCAGCAGTTCCTCAATTTTTTTACGAGGGTACATTACCTCCTTTTAATAACGATGTTCCTGACTTGCTGTTTCAAGAATATTACAAGTGATTATACACGTCTTTTCGATGCCCGATTTTAATAACTTCAACCGTTAAGATAGCATCTTCTACGCTATAAATGATACGATAATTACCCACGCGAACGCGGTAAACATTGGTGTAACCCTGTAGTTTTTTGTTATTCGCAGGGCGGGGATTGATTGCTAATTCATCAATGGCAATGGCTATGCGGTCTGCAATATCTAATGGTAATGCCGCCAATTGTTTTTCTGCCCTTTTCTTGATCAGTATGCTATACATGATCACTCAACTTGTGCCGACTTTTGAGGCGGTGCTTTACGACGTGCCAACTTTCCGACGGCTCTGTACGGGACAGCTCCACGTCAATAATATCTTCGATATTTTCAAGTTCTGACAGATATTGCACCACCTCGCGCCCTGAAGTGGAATGTTGCCGTAACGTAGCGAGGTCTATCATAATAGCCGTTTTGGCGCCGGAGGCATTAGTCACAAAATTTATTCCGTTCATTGCTTTAAGAGGACATGAAGGTTATATTTCATCTAAAAACTGTTGAAATGGTTTTGCTTGCTTTTGTCCGTTCAATACCTCTCTCAATTCACTTAATCCTGCGTCTATTTCATGATAAAGAGGGCTTTGTTCTTTTTTAGCAGACGCTGTCGCTTGGGTAAAAAATGCCGCTAAGCGATTCACTATCCGTTCGTCCGAAAGGTTAAGTACTTTCCGGGCAAGCTCTGCTTTTTGTGCTTCCAAGGCTATTGCTTCCATATTTTTGTTTTTTTTACGGAAACAAAGGTAAATGAAAGATTTATAAAATGCAAAAAAAGAATTAGCCCTTCAGAAACTCTTATATTTTCCCCTGATAGAGCTGCTCTATGGGAAAAATTAAATCCCAATTTTTACCCCATACTATATTACCTTCTGCGAGCTGAAAATCTTTAAACTTGTCGGGATTTCCGTACTTATTGTACTGCGGGTGGGGATAGCGCTGCAAAAAATAACGAAAGTTTATTTCCTGTGCAGTGCCGTCATTAAATACGATATTCAGAGTCAGGTCTTTTATGTATGTTGCCTCTGTAATGTATATTTCCCGTGCCATAATCAAAACCTCCTTTTAATAACGGTGCTCCTGACCTGTTGTTTCAATACAAAAAATTTAATCCATTTCCGGACAATATTACTTGCGTATGCCTGAATAAACCGTTCTGCTGTCTTTGCATCTTTGGGCGAAAGCGGATCAACGCCTTTTTTTGCACGTTGTTTTATTTCTACTAGCGTACCATCACTTATTATCATGTCGAAAATACTTTCACACGCATTATGTATGACATGTACATGTATAGGTTCATGCTCATTAGAGTAAAAATAAAACACAAAACCGAAGTATTCAAAAATTTTTGGCATATCCCTGATTTATTCTCCCGCAAATATAGTCAAAATATTCCCATTTTTCCAAAACAAAAACCCCGAAAGTACATTCCAAATACACCCTGCTCGCAATTAATTTGCCAACTTACGAAAAAAAGCTATATCTTTGTGCGCATAATTCATTACCTCTATGAGCGACTTGGTGAAGCATGAGTGCGGCATTGCTATGATTCGGCTGCTGAAGCCCGCAAAATTTTACGCGCAAAAGTATGGGACCGAACAGTACGGCCTCAACAAGCTGTACCTGCTCATGGAGAAGCAGCACAACCGCGGCCAGGAGGCGGCGGGGGTAGGCGTAATAAATCTCTGCGCCAAGCCCGGTGAGGAGTACATCATGCGCGATCGGGCGCTGGGCGCCAGCGCCATCAAGGAAATTTTTGAGCGCATCGCCAGGCAGCAGCAGGCCGAGGGGTACGCCGGCACGTGGAGTGGCGCCTCGCTCTTTTTGGGGCACCTGCGCTACCGCACCACCGGCCGGTCGGGGCTATCCTACGCCCACCCGTTTTTGCGGCGCAACAACTGGCCTGCGCGCAACCTCATCATGGCGGGCAACTTTAACATCACCAACGCCGACGAACTTTTTCAGCAGCTCGTTGCAACGGGGCAGCACCCGCGCTACTACGGCGATACCTTTTTCCTGCTCGAATCGCTTGGCCACCACCTCGACCGGGAGGTGCAGTTTCAGTACGACAAGTACAGGGAAAGAGGCTTGCAGGGAGCGGAGCTGCACAAGCAGATAGAGCAAAAGTTAGACGTTTCGAACTTGCTCCAGCGCACATGCCCACAGTGGGATGGCGGGTACGTGGTGTGCGGCATGATAGGCAACGGCGACGCCTTTGTGGTGCGCGACCCCGCCGGCATTCGCCCGTGCTTCTACTACGCCGACGACGAAATTGTTGTGGTAGCCTCAGAGCGCCCCGTTATCCAAACGGTGATGAACGTTACGGTAGAGCAGGTAGAGGAGCTGCAACCGGGACAGGCAATGGTGCTTAAGCGAAGCGGCATATTTGACTTTGAGCAGGTGCTGCCGCCCGCCGAGCGGCGCTCGTGCTCGTTTGAGCGCATTTACTTTTCGCGCGGCAGCGACAGCGACATCTACCGCGAGCGCAAAAAGCTGGGCGAGCAGCTCACCGACAACGTGCTGCAAATGGTAGGCTACGACGTTGACAACACCGTATTTTCATTCATCCCCAACACCGCCGAGGTGGCCTTTTACGGCCTGCTCGACGGGCTGAACTGCTACCTTAACGAGCAAAAAAAGCGAATGATTCGCGAGGGCGGAAAGCTGCTGTCGTCGAGCGCGCTCGACCGAATTTTGTCGCAGCGTATTCGCTCGGAGAAGGTTGCGCTAAAAGACATCAAGCTGCGCACGTTCATCGAGCAGGATACCAGCCGCAACGACATGGCAACGCACGTGTACGATGTAACCTACGGAACGATACATCCGCGCACCGACAACCTTGTGGTGATAGACGACAGCATAGTGCGCGGCACAACGCTGCGGCAAAGCATCATAAAAATTTTAGACAGGCTTGAGCCTAAAAAAATAGTGGTGGTCTCGTCCTCTCCGCAGGTGCGCTACCCCGACTGCTACGGCATTGACATGGCAAGCATGGATGAGCTCATTGCGTTTCGCGCCGCCGTGGCGCTGCTGCAGGCAAGCGGCAGAGGCGGCGCTGTGCAGGAGGTTTACGGGCAGTGCAAAGAGCAGCTGCGGCTACCCAAAAGCGAAATGACAAATCCGGTGAAGGGCATCTACTCGCCATTCTCCGACGTCGAAATCTCCCGCAAGATAGCCGAAATGCTCACCCCGCAGGGCGTTAACGCGCAGGTGGAGCTGGTTTACCAAACGCAGGAAGGGCTGCGAAAAGCCTGCCCCAACCACACCGGCGACTGGTATTTTTCGGGAAATTACCCCACACCGGGAGGGTATAAGTTTGTATGTGAGGCATTTATTAGATATGTTGAGAATAATAGAACAATAGAACAAGAGAACAAATAGAACAAGAGAACAAATAGAACAATAGAACAAGAGAACAAATAGAACAAGAGAACAAATAGAACAAGAGAACAAATAGAACAAGAGAACAAGAGAACAAATAGAACAATAGAACAAAAATTGAATGAAATCCAAATGAATTCAATGTGTACTAACCTTTAAATTATTGTATTAAAATGAAAAAGATGTTTTTTCCGTTGCTGTTTGCAGGGCTGGTGAGCTCCTGCCAGAACCATGCCGTTCTTACGGTAGATGTAGTAAATGCGCTTGACGCAAATCGCTCCAACGAAACGGTAGAAGTTCCGTGGGGCTTGGTGCAGGAGCGTATTGGCGCGGTAAGTCCGCAGGAGGTTGCCGTGTTCAACGAGCTTGGGCAGAGGCTGCCGGTGCAGGCGCTGTACAAAGGCCAACCTCAACCGCAGTCCGTTATTTTTCAGGTAGAAGCGCCGGCGCAGGGTAGCGCAACCTACCAAATAATGAAGGAATTTGACAAGCAAAGCGAGGCGGCTACCGGTCTTTCGGAGTACAAGAAAACGGCGGCGCGGCTGGTACCGGAGCGCATGGACGATTTTGCGTGGGAAAACAACCGCATTGCCTACCGGATATACGGGCCGGCGCTCATGAAAGTGGACGGGCCAAGCAACGGTATCGACATGTGGTGCAAGCGTACCGAAGATTTGATAGTTGACAAGTGGTATGCCGCCGACCTGTCGGGCAAAGCCTCGTACCACCAGGACCACGGCGAAGGGCTTGACGGCTACAAGGTTGGCCGTACGCTGGGGTGCGGAGCGCTGGCGCCGTACGTAAACGGGCAGCTGGTGCTGGGCAACAACTTTGTAACATCAAAAATAGTGGACAGCGGCCCCATACGCACCTCGTTTGAGCTTACCTATGCACCGTTAGACGTGGCAGGAACGCCGGTGGTAGAGGTGCGCCGCATTTCATTAGACGCAAACAGCCAGCTGAACTGCATTAGCGAAATGTTCATAAATGCAGGCGACATGGAAGTTGCAGCGGGCATTGTGCTGAAAAACAACAAAATTCCGGCAACCGTTGCCACCGCAGACCCCGCCTACAAGCCGCTGCTTGACCCCGACAAGGGCTACGTTACCTATGCCGAGCAAGCCGACGCCTTAAGTACAGATACAACAAACAACGGCGTTATACATACGGCAATCATATTCCCTCCAAGCGTAATGAGCAACGCCAAGCTCGAAGGAAATCACCTGCTTGCCACAGGCAGCTACAAGGCCAACGAGCCTTTTACCTACTACAGCGGCGGCGGATGGAGCAAAGCTATCACCGAAGAGGGTACGCTACGCTTCCCTACGGAGGCGCTGTGGCAAGAATACATTGCCTTTGAAGCGCAAAAGTTGAGCAATCCGCTGGAGCTAAAGTTTAAGTAAACATTAAACATGGAATTGGATTGGTAACATCGGATTGGTAATATCGGTTTATTAAGTATGAATTTTCGAACTTCGTTTTTGCTGCTGTCTTCGCTCTTTGCCGCCACCGCTGCCGCCGCCGCAAGCGCGCAGGACACCGTTTTGTATTCGCTTTCCACAACCCTGGAAACGTTGCTGAATAATGGATACTCCATCAAATTTTCGCGCAACCGCGAGGAGGTGCTCTCCAACAACGCCACGCGCGGCAATGCGGGGATGCTCCCCAACGTCAACGCAGCCGCAGGGTACAGCGGCGCCGCCAACCAGCTCCAAAAAGCCGGCGGACAGCGCTACACCAACACTTTCAACAACAGCTACAACCTCGGCGTTGCCGGCACGTGGACGCTGTTTGACGGATGGGGAATGCAAGCCTCGTACAGCCGCCTGCAGGAAATGAAAAAAAACGGCGAGCTGAGCACCAAGTTCGAAATTGAGAGCAGCGTGGCGCAAACTACCGCCATGTACTACGAGCTGCTCCAGCGAAGGCTCAGGCTCGAAAATCTCTCCATTATGCTATCGCTCTCGCGCGAGCGCCTCCGCATGGCTACCGAAAAATATTTGGTGGGGGCGCACTCGCAGCTCGAGCTGCTGCAAGCGCAGGTGGACTTCAACGCCGACAGCTCGCAGCTGGTTACCTACCGGCAGGGCACCTACGAGCAGCTTATTCGATTTAAGAAGCAGCTGCTGATACCCTTTGACGCCAACGAGGTCGTTTTTACCGATACCTCTTTCAACCTCAACGAGCACCTCCTGCTGGAGGATATCAAAGCGGTGATGCTGCAAAATAACACTTCGCTAAAGATGTTCGACAAAAATCGCGCCATCACCGACCTTGAGCGAAAGCAGATAGAAGCGGCGCGCTACCCCTACGTCAACCTCAACGCCTCATACGGCTACAACAACGCCCACACCTCTTACAACGCCTCCAACAGCAACGCGCTGGGCTTGAGCTACGGGGTGAGCGTCGGCTTCAAAATATACGATGGCCAAAACCAGCGCCGCATGGAAAAAAACATTGAGGTGGAGCAGCGCAACCGCGAGCTGGAGTACGAGCAGCAGAAGCAGCAGATACTTGCCGACCTGTACCTGCTCTACTCTTCGTACAGCTCATACATGAACCTGCTGGGCTTGGAGCGAAGCAACCGCGTGCTGTCCGCGCGAAAAGTATCGCTGGCTATGGAGCAGTACCGCTTAGGGCAAATCACCAGCCTCGAGCTGAGGGAGCACCAGCGTACGCACCTCGACGCTCAAGACCGCCTCCTGAACGCTATGTTCCAAGCAAAGCTATCCGAAATATACATCATGCAGCTCTGCGGCGTGGTGCTAAGCTACATGGAAGAGAGTTAAGAATTAAGAATTAAGAATTAAGAATTGATGGGCGGCGCGTTGGTCATCCAAACCTCTTTTCGGAAATAGCGGGGCAGCATATCCCAAAGTTTTTCGCCTAAAATCTGCGCCTTGCACCTAAAAATACGAGCGGTTTTTTTTGCTCGCATAATTTCCATTGTATTAACTGATTAATAGCAACTCTATACATTTTTTCGGACATAAAACTACTCTATAACAACACTTTTTCGGATTGTTGAACAATCCATTCGGCTTTTAACACGGTATGATACCAACGTTCAAGGGCAACGCGAGAATCCTCACGTCCTTTCGTTTCATAAAAATCTTTCAGCTTCTTATGCGATACAATTCTCGCTCTCCGTTTTATTTGCGTATAAAAATAGATGAAAATCTTACGATTTCCAAGTGCAAGCAATGAAATTTTTTTTTACGGAGAGAAAAGGTACACAAAAATCAAAGCTTCACCAATCGGTGGCGTCTCGGCAAAACAGGGAGGCTTTAGTAGCGTAATTTAAAGCTGCAACCTGCAAATTCGTAAGCGCCTGTTTTGAAAGTTGAATTTTTTTTGTACCTTTGCGGCTCGTTGCGCACAGCAGCCTGATAAAGCGGCGTTATTGCAGCATTTTACGGAATAAATTGGAATCTTTTTAATTAAAAATAAGTTATTAAAATTACCCAAAAAAAATTATGATTATTGTTCCCATTAAGGAGGGCGAAAATATCGAAAGAGCCCTAAAGAAATTTAAAAGGAAATTCGAAAAAACCGGCGTTGTGCGCGAGCTGCGCTCACGTCAATTCTTTGTGAAGCCGTCGGTAGTTCGCCGTGACCAAATTAAGCGCGCCGCCTACCGGCTGCTGCTGCAGCGCACCGAAGAATAGCCCCCAAAAAAGGTCGGCTGCTGCTTTGGGAACAACTTAGGGGATAAAAAGATTTTTGTAAATTGCGCCTATGGTTGCCCGTTTTATACAATACCTCAGGAGCGAAAAGCGCTACTCGGAGCATACGCTACGCGCATATAAAAGCGATATGCAGCAGCTGGTTGCCTATTTTGATATTGCGGACAATGAGCTGATTAACCTTAGCCACAGGCAGCTGCGCCTGTGGTTTTCGGAGCTCATGGCGCAAGGGGTGAGCGCGCGTTCGGTCAACCGAAAAATCTCATCAGCAAGTGCATTTTACAGCTACCTCGTCAGAGAAAGGCTGCTTGCACAAAATCCAATAGAAAAAGTAATTACTCCCAAAAACGCCAAGCGTCTTCCGTTCTTCTACAAGGAGGAGGAGCTGCATGCGCTGCTCGACGGCGAGCGCGATGTCAGCAGCTACGAGGAGCAGCGCAACCACGCCATGATTGAGCTGCTTTACGAAACGGGTATGCGGCTTTCGGAGCTGGTGGGCTTGCGCTGCAGCGACGTAAGCCTCGACGCGCAAACCGTGAAGGTGCTGGGAAAGGGTAACAAGGAGCGCATTATCCCGCTTTGCCCCAGCCTCTGCCAAGAGCTCGGGCTTTACGCAGAAACGCTAAGCAGCCACTTCGCCGTGCTGCCCGACAGCGCATTTTTTCGCACGGCCAAGGGAGAGCCTGTATATCCCGGTCTGGTGTACCGCGTGGTGCACAGCAGCTTGGAAATGCAAGGGGTAAAGGGTAAAAAAAGTCCGCATGTGCTGCGCCATTCGTTTGCTACGCACATGCTCAACAACGGCGCCAACCTCAACAGCATCAAAGACCTGCTGGGGCACAGCAGCCTCCGCGCAACGCAAGTTTACACGCACAACAGCGTTGAGAAGCTGCTAAAGTCGTACCACAACGCGCACCCACACGCGGGATGAACTAAAAACTAAAAACTAAAAACTAAGAACTAAAAACTGGCAAGTCCCGCAGGGACGACACTTTATTAACCGTATGCTTTAGCATACGGAGCGGAGATGCACGGATGCTCGCTTGTCCGGGCAGTCCCGCAGGGACGACACTTTATTAACCGTATGCTTCAGCTTACGGTTACGGGTGACGGGGTGGGATGGGATGGTAAATCTGAAATCCAAAATTTGAAATTTAAAATCCAAAAATCTAATTGCTTTATGAACACAAAAATTCAATCTATTAAATTCAATGCCGACCAAAAGCTGCT
>JAISAC010000187.1 GCA_031266935.1 Prevotellaceae bacterium | reverse complement strand
ACCGCAAAAATGCCCCGTAGCGCCGCGCCGATACCCGAAAATGCTGCGCCTCAGTCAGGCAATGCTCCTCACCTCGCCAAGAAAAACGCCGGGGGCAAGGCCAAAACGGCAGGTAAGCAGCAGGCAGCAGCGAGCGCCCCGCAGCCCGCCGAAAGCGATGCAGCGCCCATGTTCGCAAGTCCCACAGCAGTGAGCGCGTCCGCAAGTTCCGCCGTCACATCCACATCCGCAAGCGACGACAGCGACAGCGACGACGACGGCGGAGACAGTGACAGCAACAGCGGCGCAACAGCCGCCGGCATCGTAGCAGCGCTGCCCGATAGCGTGTCGGTACCCGCCGGCAGCGAACAGTTTGCTGCCGACAGCGACACCTCCGGCGCGGCTAACGCCGCGCCCCCCGCCCTCGCAAAACCTTTCCGCTACGAGGTGGGCGTGTACGGTACGTATGGGATGGCGGAGTTGTCCGGCAAGATGGCTGCCGGGTCTATGCAGCCTGCCGCCCCGGCGCCGGGCGTGGGGGTTGACTTTTCGTGGTGCTTTGCGCCGCGCTGGGGCGTTGCCGTCGGCGTGGAGGCCGCCTTTCCCGCTGTGCTCCTCTCCTCCACCGGCATTGAGGCGGCGGCGGCGGGCGCCGCGCTGTCCCTGCGCAAGCGCGCCACCCGTGTCGACGCCGTCTACCTGCGCGTACCGCTGTGGCTGCGCTTCTGCACACCCGCGCAACGCCACCGGTTCTACGCCGCTCTCGGCGCCTCGCTCGACCTCACCCTTAGCGGCCGCTACCGCACGGAGGAGACAACGCGCACCGGCAGCGATATTCAAACGGGTGTAACATCCGGGTCGCTGCCCTTTGGCCACGGCGCGTCGCTCGCCGCCGAAGCCGGCTGGCGCTGGTCGCTCGCCAGGCGCTGGGGGCTTTACGCCGGCGCGTACGCCGCCTACGGCCTCTCAGACATCGCTCTCTACGGCCACGACACCCTTCAAGACGTCGAAAGCATAAGCCTGCTGCTGGTCGGCGTGAAGGTGAAGATAATGATTAATAATTAATGAACGCCGCCGCCTGCAAATTTGCAGGCGGCGGCGTTTTTGTATGGTGTCCATGTTTTATTGATATAATAAAATAGGGTAATGAGGTTATCATACTTGGAGGGTTATGCTCTTTGCTGAGGTTGTTTTGTTGAGAAAATTAGGTAAAAATGAGGTTGCACCCTCAAAAAGCCTTATTTCCAATTACCGAACGTAAATATTACTTGCAATAAAATCACCTACTTCGCTGGTTGATGCTGGATTATCCTTATTGATTTCGCTTGTAGCTATTCCTTTTTCCAGCGCAAGTTCTACCGCTGCCAGCACCTCCTGCGCCGCCTCCGGGTAGCCCAAATGCTCCAGCATCATAGCAGCCGATAGGATAGCCGCCATTGGGTTGGCAATTCCCCTGCCCGCTCCCTCGGGGAAAGAGCCGTGGACAGGCTCAAACAGCGCCACCTTGCTGCCAACCGACGCCGACGGCAGCATACCGATAGAGCCGGTAATGGCCGATGCCTCGTCGGTGAGGATGTCGCCAAACATGTTTTCGGTGAGTATCACGTCAAAAAATGCCGGCTGCTGAACAATTTTCATGGCGGCGTTATCCACAAACATGCAGTCAAGCTGCACATCAGGGAAATTATTTGAAATTTTACTTACGGTATCTCTCCATAGCCGTGATGTTTCCAAAACGTTAGCCTTATCTACCAGCGTTAAATGTTTGTGTCGGCTTTGGGCTGCCGCAAAGGCCAGCAGGGCTATGCGCTCTACCTCCTCAACGCTGTAAGCGCAAAGGTCAAAAGCTTCGCTGCCGCCGTTCCTGCGCCCCTTCTCGCCAAAGTATATCCCGCCCGTCAGCTCGCGAAACACCACAAAATCTACGTCGGCCACAAGCGATTCTTTAAGCGGCGATACGCTATGCAGCGATTTGTAAGATTTTATCGGTCGGATATTTGCGTACAACCCTAACGCCTTGCGAATTTTGAGCAAGCCTTGCTCCGGCCGCACCGTTGCCGCAGGGTCGTTATCAAAGCGGGGATGCCCGACAGCGCCGAGAAGTACGGCGTCGGAATTTTGGCAGCGCTCAACCGTGGCGGCGGGCAGCGGGTCGCCCGTTGCGTCGATGGCGCAGGCGCCTATCAGCTCACGCTCAAATACGAAACCTATAGCATGTTTTTTATCAACGGCCTGTAGCACCTTTACTGCTTCGGCGGTTACCTCCGGGCCAACCCCGTCGCCGGCAAGAATAGCTATTTTTTTCATGTGGATATACTTAATTTTTTTAGCACACAGATGACACAGATTTGAGAGATTTTCACAGAGATTTTCACAGAGATTTTACAGAGATTTTCACAGAGATTTTCACAGAGAATACGTTGGCTATGCAGACATCCAAAATTCATTACGCTCGTATGCCTCAATTTTTTCTTTAATTGACAACAAATAATCAATATCATCATAGCCATTTATAAAGCAATGCTTCTTGTAGGAGTTTATATCGAAATGCTCGCTTTGCCCGGTGCTGTTGATGGTGATTTTTTGCTCCGGCAAGTCAACGGTTATCTCTACTTTCGGATTTTTCTCTATTTCAGTAAACAGGGCAGCTACAAAGGCCTCACCTGCCTGCACGGGCAGCACTCCGTTGTTGAGCGCGTTGCCCTTGAAAATGTCGGCAAACAAGGGAGAAATCACCACGCGAAAACCGTAATCGGCAATAGCCCAGGCAGCGTGCTCGCGGCTTGATCCGCAGCCAAAGTTTTTGCCGGCCACCAGCGCCAGCCCGCTGTACGCTTTATTGTTCAGAACAAAGCCCGAAATGGGATTGCCGTTGGCGTCGTAGCGCCAATCGCGAAAAAGATTTTTGCCAAACCCCGCTTGGTCTGTAGTTTTGAGAAAACGTGCGGGGATTATTTGGTCGGTGTCTATGCTCTCCACGTTAAGCGGAACGCAAGTTGTGGTCAATACATTTAAAATCTTCATAAATAGTATATTATAATAAGTCATATAACTTTTTACATCAATTCTCTCGGGTCGGTGATTTTTCCGGTAACGGCTGCTGCCGCTGCAGTGAGGGGGCTTACTAACAGCGTACGCGCGCCGGCGCCCTGCCGCCCCTCAAAGTTGCGGTTGGAGGTTGAGGCGCAATACTCGCCGGCAGGCACCTTATCCTCGTTCATAGCAAGGCAGGCCGAGCAGCCGGGCTGCCGGAAAGTAAAGCCGGCCTCCTCGAAAATTGCCGCCAGACCTTCCTCGCGCGCCTGCCGCTCCACCGACTTTGAGCCTGGAACAAGGTAGGCAAAAACGTTGTCGGCTTTTTTGCGCCCTTTGATAATTTGCGCCGCAGCGCGAAAATCTTCTATGCGCCCGTTAGTGCAGCTCCCGATGAACACGTAGCTTACCGGCTTGCCCAGCAACTTTTCTCCGGCTTTGAAGCCCATGTACTCCAACGCTTTGACATTAGCCTCATCCTGAGGGATGGCCTCGTCAATGGCCATGCCCATACCTGGATTTGTGCCGTAGGTAATATATGGCTTAATATAATCTGCATCAAAGCGATACTCTTTATCAAATGAAGCATCGCTATCGGTAAACAGCTGCTTCCACTCGCTCAGCTTTTTATCCCATTCAGCGCCCTGCGGGGCAAACTTGCGGCCTTTTACGTAGCAAAACGTTGCTTCGTCCGGCGCAATCAGCCCGCCGCGCGCTCCCATTTCAATGCTCATGTTGCAAACGGTCATGCGCTCCTCCATGCTCATGCTGCGAAAAACTTCGCCTGCGTACTCAACAAAGCAGCCAGTGCCGCCGCTTGCGCCAAGCCGCGCTATGATGTACAAAATGGCATCCTTTGCGCCGACGCCACGTTGAAGTTTTCCGTTAAGCGTAATTCGCATTTGCTTTGGCTTGCTTTGAAGTAAGCATTGCGTAGCCAGCGCCATCTCCACCTCGCTTGTGCCAACGCCAAAGGCAATGCAGCCAAACGCTCCGTGCGTAGCAGTGTGGCTATCGCCGCAAATAATGGTCATCCCCGGGCGGGTAAGTCCAAGCTCAGGCCCAACGATGTGCACTATGCCGTTGTACTCTGTATTTAAATCAAATATAGTGATGCCGTTATCTTTACAATTTTTACGCAACGCTTCAAGCGCTTTCCGCGAGGCCTCCTCCTTGACGGGGAGGTGCTGGTTGAGTGTAGGGGTGTTGTGGTCGGGGGTGGCGGTTATCTGCTGCGGACGAAACACCTCAACGCCCCGCCTGCGCAGGCTGTCAAAAGCTTGCGGGCTGGTAACTTCATGGATGAGCTGCCGGTCAACGTACAGCACGTCGGGGCCGCCGGCAATAGACTCGACGACATGCCGCTCCCAAATTTTGTCAAAAAGAGTTTTAGCCATTTAAATGAAAAATGTAAGTAAAATATCTTATTATTTTGCAATTTATAGATTTTTGTTGATAATTTATTTATTGTGTAAAATTATCCCGCGTGGAGTATATAATTTGTTTGATTTTCGATAGCATTTCCGGCAAAAAGATTTCTTTGATTTGCCAAAGTATGCTATAATCTATACCGAAGTAATGATGTACTATTCTATTACGAAATCCCCTTAGACATAAATAATATCCTTTTCTATTTCGTAGTAGTACTGAGGTTTTATTCCTCTTTTTGAAACGAGGTCTATTTTTCTATGGAGTTTGTCTTCCAGATAATAGGCAAGGTCAATAAATTCCACACCTATCGGCTGCGAAAAATCAACAATAATATCAATATCGCTGGCAAACGGTGAAAAATCGCTGCGGACAACAGACCCGAATATGCCGATAGCGCTAACGTGAAACCGTGCAGACAACTCCGGCTTGAGCGTTCTTAAACCAACTTTTATTTCTTCCAAGTAGGGCATCATAATAGCATTAATATATATAGTATCACAATAGTATCACAATCATTACGTAGCATTTTCTGCAAAGATATAAAAAATATTCCATTTCCTAACTTGATGGTTAGCTTGAAGTTTACGCCTTCAGCGCTTTCCCTGCGGCATCCAAAAATGCTTCAACCGAGGCTTGAACTATATCTGTGTTAGCACCAAAGCCATAGTATAGTATGCCTTTGTAGTCTATCGACATGTGCACCTTGCCAATATCGCTGCTGCCGCGCGTAATTGTTTGTATGACAAAATCTTCGAGGTGAATTTTTTGTTTAACAATGCTGCGCACGGCGTTGAGCGAGGCGTCAACAGGCCCGTTGCCCAAGCCTGCTTCGGTGAGCTCCTGCCCATTGTAGCAAAGCGTTACGGTGGCGGTGGCTTGCAGATTTTTCCCGCAGAACACCTGTAGCCCAACGAGGCGAATGCTCTTGTCAACGCTTCTATCGCGAGCTACCAGCACCATCAAGTCGTCGTCGTTAATTTCCTTCTTCCTGTCCGCCAATTCCAAAAAGCGTAGGTAAGTTTCATCAAGTTCTGATTTAGTAAGTTTTACACCTATTGACTCTAACCGATGCTTCAAGGCTGCGCGTCCGCTGCGGGCGGTGAGGATGATGGACGATTGGTTAAGCCCCACGTCCTTGGGGTTGATAATTTCGTAGGTTTCGCGCTTTTTCAAAAATCCGTCCTGGTGGATGCCGGAGGAGTGCGCAAAAGCGTTGCGCCCTACAATAGCCTTGTTGGGCTGCACGGGCATACGCATGAGCGTGGAAACCAAGCGGCTGGCAGTAATAATTTTTTTGCTGTTGACGTCGGTGTATAGGCCCTGCTTTTTGTGGCTTTTCAAAATCATAACCACCTCCTCGAGCGCGGTGTTTCCGGCGCGCTCGCCAATACCGTTTATGGTTACCTCCACCTGCCGCGCCCCGCTGAGGACGCCCGAGATGGTATTCGCCGTGGCCATTCCCAAATCGTTGTGGCAATGGGTGCTGAGTATGGCCTTATGGATGTTGGGCACGTGCTCGGCAAGGTACTTGATTTTGGCGCCGTACTCGTGCGGCAGCGTGTAGCCTGTGGTGTCGGGGATGTTGATGACGGTAGCGCCGGCGGCAATAACAGCCTCCACCACGCGGGCAAGGTACTTGTTGTCGGTTCGTCCGGCATCTTCGGCGTAAAACTCCACCTCGCCTATCAAGTTACGGGCAAACTTAACGGCCTTAACAGCGCGCTCTATAATTTCTTCCGGCGTTGAGTTGAATTTATACTTTATGTGAAAATCGGAGGTGCCAATGCCCGTATGGATACGCCCCTGCTTAGCAAACTCGAGAGCCGCCGCCGCTACCTCAATGTCCTTTTCGACGGCGCGCGTGAGGGCGCAAATGGTGGGGTTAGCCACCGCCTTGGATATTTCGACCACCGAGCTGAAATCGCCCGGGCTGCTCACCGGAAACCCCGCCTCAATAACGTCAACTCCCAGCGACTCGAGCATACGGGCTACCTCAATCTTTTCAACGGTGTTCAGCTGGCAGCCGGGAACTTGCTCGCCGTCGCGCAGGGTGGTGTCAAATATGTAAACTTTGTCCTTCATAAAGGCTTACTGCTTACGGAGCCAAACGGAAGCTATTTCACCGAATACTACTTTATGGTATTCGCCGGTTTCCGCGTGGGCATCAACGATGAATTTACGCCCTTCTTCCGTGTAAAAATCGTCCGGCGCGACGGTTGTTACCTCAAACAGCTTACACTCTATAATGAGCCGGGCTTCTTTGTACGCCATGCTGCCGGAAGGTGTTTGTACCGATGTGAGCTTGCTCTCCTTCATTTTGTCGGTATTACGGCCGGATTTTGCCCCGAAAAGCATGATATCGTCCTTATACTCCTGATTAAAGTAAGCCATCGTATAAGTTTGCTCTTTGCGCATCATCTCAAGCGTATAGCGGTTCGAGCGAAGGTAGCACCACGTGGCCGGCTTGCCGAACAGTATTCCCCAGCCTCCCCAACTTGCAACCATTGAGTTGTAGCGCGACGGGTTGCCCGCTGTAATTACCGTAAAATCTGACCCTACATGCGTGAAAACATCTCCCGGTATGTCCTTCGCTTCAATTGGCTGAAACAGCTCCTGAAACGAGCGCGATTGAATTTCTTCACGGCTCAAAACGGTATGCTTTTCAACTCCCTGCCGTACATTTTTACGATTGCCTTCGCTACAGCTCATGGTAAATGCTGTAGCAACAAAAAATAGCGTTGTCAATTTTTTCATTTTCATTTCATTGTAGTTAATTATTAAACCGTTCGTTCCACCGTTCCGTTCACCTTCAGCTTGATAGCTTCAACGTTTTCCAAGCCATTGTTATCGACTACTTTTACGGCTATAGCATGAAGTCCTGCTTTAAATTTGGCTGTTTGATGTCCGCTTCTGTCAATCATAACGCCTGCCTTAAAGCCATTTTCGGCGTTGTAATCAAAATCCCAGCTGTAAAACTCAATGCCTGCTTCGCTTTGCCCGGAGGCGATAAACTCAATTTCGCGAATACCGCTTGCATCGCGGGAGAGCTCATTTACTTCA
>JAISAC010000169.1 GCA_031266935.1 Prevotellaceae bacterium | reverse complement strand
ATCCCGGTATTCTTCATACGCAGAAAGACTTTGAAGCTATGCGAAAGCTCATCCGGAATTCATCCGAACACGCTTACGGTTCTTATCTGTTGCTGAAAGAGCATCCGTTTTCGCAAGCCGCCTATTCGATGGAAGGCCCTTTCCGCGTCATTTCACGCGACGGCGAATTTCGCCACACCAAGCAGAAAATGGAGAATGATTTTCACGCTGCTTACCAAAATGCGCAGATGTGGGTTTTAACGGGTGAAAAAGCCCATGCTCGGAAATCGCTCCAAATCCTGGCTGCTTATGCCGACTCGCTCCAAACAATCCCGGAAACAAACGACGCACCGCTACTGGCCGGCTTGGAAGGTTTTAAAATTATCTACGCAATGGAAATCTTGAAGCACACTTATTGTCCCGTGGCAGCCGAACAGGACGTTGCTCGACAAATGCAAAAAATAGAAGCCATGTTCCGCAATATTTTTCTCCCCGTTCTGGAAAAATTCTATGGCCGTCCGCCCTATACCAACGGGAATTGGGGGCCTATCGTGACAAAGACTTACCTCGCGACAGGGATTTACTTCGACGATTACTTGATGTACGAAAAAGCCAAACATTTTTACCTCAACGGGAATGATAACGGCACAATCAAGCACTACATTGACGGCGAAACCGGACAGATTCAGGAAAGCGGACGCGACCAGGCGCATTCGCAGCTTGGCATTGGCGCCATGGCGGTTGTTTGCGAACTTGCATGGAAGCAGGGCGACGATTTGTATGCATTATTAGACAACCGGTTATTAAAAGGATACGAATACGTTGCCAAATATAATCTCGGTTACGACGACGTCCCGTTCCGCCAATGGACAGACATTACAGGCCGCTATAATCAATGGGCAGCCATCTCGGATAAAGCCCGCGGACAGCTTCGCCCGATTTACGAAATCGCTTACAATCATTACGTGAATCGCAAGAAGCTAAAAATGATTTATACCGGAAAAGTATTGGAAAAAATCCGCCCCGAAGGTTTCAGCGGCGACCAGCCGCCCGCTTTCGGCTCCTTGCTTTTCAGTAACAAATAAATATAAATCAACCGATTATGACAAAAAGAAAGTTGGCGAAACCTCATTTTTACCTAATTTATCTAACAAAACAACCTCAGTAGCAGCAAAGAGAGTAACGATGTACATTACCTCATTTGGGGAGTTTTTTTGGAGTTCCCCTGAAAGATTAGCAAAAGTGGTATTCCTAATTCTTAATTTCTAATTCTTAATTCTCACAGTTTTATCACCAGCTGCAGCTTTGCGTCCGTGCGGTGGTTTGAGTTGATTTGTGCAAGGCCGCTACCCGTTGAGCTGCGGTCGTAGTAGTAGGTTTGCGCGCACCGCAGCCATACGGATACTCTGTCCGTCGGCTTCCAGTGCAGGTTGACAAACCAGCGCGATCCCTGGCCGTAGTAGGCGGGTACGGAAAAAGCGTGCAGCACATCGCTTTCGTAGGCGTATATGCGCGTGGCGTAGCTGTCGGTGCTGAACATAGCGTACCGCAGCGATACCGACAAAGGCAGCTGCCGCAAGCTGTAGTGCACATCCTGAAAAACCATTGCTCCCTGCTCGCGCGCCTGCCTGCCCGCCTTGTACGAGGCAAGCTCTACGCGCGTTTCACAGCGAAACCCTGCGAGCAGCTCGTAATCAATATTATACCGCAAATTTATTTTTTCTACGGCGGCAATTGTTTTTGTTGATAGCAGCTCGTCGGTAACGTTTTCTTCCTTTGTGTCGTAGCGCAGGCGCAGGTGCATTTTGCAGAATTGCTGCGGCGTGTAGCCTATCTGAAGCATAAAATCGAAACCCTTCGACGGCGCCATAGCCCTGTACCGGAGCCACGGGAACGCATAGGCGTCAAAGTACAGCGAGGTTTTCACCTTGGGGTGGGGAAAAATATTTGCGCCGATGTAAAGTCCGTTTTCGTTTGCTGTTTTTCCGCCTTCGGCAAAGCCGGCGGCGTAGTACGCCTGATACTGCGGCTGGTAGTAGCGGTGCAGCAGCGCCAGCTGCATGCGCGGCGCTACGTCGGCCAGCCCGCCGTTGAGAACGGCCAGCCCGCCGTTTTGGCTTACGCCAAATTCGCCAAACAGGCGCACTTTTTTGGCGTACCAGCGGTAGTCGGCGCTAAGGTTGGAGCTTTCGTTCCTATTCAGCTCAAAGAGGGTGTACGGGCGTACATTCCTTTGGTAATCTCCGCCAAACTTGTACCACAGGCCGGTGAGGCCAATTCGCAATTTTTCCATGCGGCAGGATACGTTTGCTCCTGCCGCCATCTCGCTCACGGCATCTTTTTCTGCCATTGCCTTTGGCGTGGCGTGCAGGCCGGTTGTTTGCAGCGTGGAGAAAGCGCCCAGCGTGTCGGCGTTGGCGTCAACGGTTTTGTAGGAGAAGAAGGCCGTTGCCGTAACCCTTTTGGAGATGTTTACGCTTGCCGCAACGCCCCGAAAAAACAGATTTTCGTTGGTACCGCCGTATGCCTTCACGCCGTCGCCCTGCTTGGCTATGCTGAACGCGTCGCTCGATTTTCCCATTGCCCCGCCCTTCCACAGCGACAAGCCCTGCCCAAACTGCGCGTAGAAGTCGCCTAGCACCAGCGTACGCAAAATGCCGACGTTGCTTACCTGCACATGCCCCGAGTAGAAGTCAAAGCCGGCTTTGTTGCCCTGCTTGCCAAACGGCTCGCCGGCGTCCTTATCGGCCGTAAGCCCCCACTGCAGCTTGTCGCGAAAGGTGTAGCGGTAGCGGGCGTACACGGCTTGCGGGCTGCCTGAGTAGCCGCCATTTTTGTACCCCTCCTGCTCCTCTACCGTTTGCTGAACGCGGGTTATGAGCTGGTGCTGTCCGCTTCCGAGCGCCTGCCGCAGCGTGATGCTCTGCTGCTGCTCGTCCGGGAGGGTAGTAACAAAAGGCAGCAGCTTTGCCATCAGCTCCTGCGTGATGCCGTGCACGTACTGCAGCTCGTAGGGAGACTGCATTTCGCCGTACTGCGCAATGTACTCGCGTATGCTTGCCGCCTGAAATTCGTTGAGCGCATACAGCTGCAGCAGCGCTGCTTCGCTTGCCGTATTCAGGTTTAGCGGGTTGGCGGCGTAGCCGGTGAGGCGCTCGTACATCACCTCAAGCGTAACATCGGCATCCTCCAGCGACGACACTTCCTCTACAATGCTCTCAATGGCTTTTTGCACGGCGTCGTCCTGCGAAAAAGCAGGCATGGCGCCCGCAAGCAGCATAGCCGCCAGGGAGGCAACGGCGTACAGCGCGTAAACGTTACGTTTCATTGCTTTTTCTGCATTTTCGGGAGGTTGTAGGTAAGCGAAATCTGCGGCGTGTAGCCGAGCGTTTCGTGCCGGGAGAATGACATGTCGATTTGCAGCTTGCGGTAGGTGTAGCCAAATCCGGCATGGAGCGCTACCGGCTTTACCAGCGCCCCCAAGCGCAGCGCGAGCACCTTTGCAACCACCACCTCCAGCCCCGCCTTGACCTGCGCCGCCTGCTCCGACTCAATTTTTGCAGCCACCAGCAGGCTGGCGTGCCGAGCAAAGCGGTAGGCCATGCCGGCGTCAAAAATTACGGGTAGCCGCTCGTGGTAGGCGTTGCTAAAGTAGCGCGAGCTGGTGAAGTTGAAAATGTGCGCGCCCAGCCACAGGTTGTCCACCGGCTCGGCAAGCAGCCCCAGCTCGGCTGTAATGGCGCCCGTTGAGCCGTATCCTGCTACCTGCGTCAGGTGGTAGCAGAGCTGCGTTCCTACGGCAATCCGCCGGGACAGGAGCCTGCCCCAGGCAACGCCCACGCGCGTTTCGCGGTAGCTTGCATAGCCAAACGAGCAGACGTCAACGCCCAGCGTTCCGGCCACCGAGACCGGCGTGGCAAAGGCGGCGGCGCTAAGGTTGAGCGCCTCGGTAAAATATCGGTTCTCGTAGTGCACCGCCGCCAGCGGCGCAGAAACAAAGCCCAGCGCTGCCTGGTTGTTGTAAACCGCAAAAATATCGGCATTGACTACTCCAATATCGCCCAGCGCCGCGGCGCGGCTACCGTGGGGGAAGACGTTTGCGTCGGCGTAGCAGGGCGCAGCGGCTGTTAGCAAAGCAAAAGTCAGCAGGTAGAAGTATTTCATAAGCAAGTAGCGCTTTTTTAAAAAACGAAGCGAAGAAACTCCCCAAAATTTAGATGGAATTTCTTCGCTCCTGCCGTAAGCTTGTTGGGATAATACTTTTTTTCAGTACATTTTTAGTACATCATGCCGTTGTTGCTGTTACCGTTTGGCATACCGGCGGGTGCAGCGGCATGGTGTGCCGGCGCTGCATGGTGCGAATATCCGGCAGGAGATGCCGATGCCACAGGTTGCGCACCGGCGTTGCTGTTGTCCTCGCGACGGCTGAGCAGGCGCACGGTGTCTGCTATAATTTCGGTAGTGGAGCGTCTTTGCCCGTCTCTGTCGTCCCACGTGCGGGTGCGGATTCTACCTTCAACGTATAGCTGCGTACCTTTGCGAATGTACCTTTCGGCCATATCAGCCCACTGTCGCCACAGCACTACGCTGTGCCACTCGGTGTTGGTTACGCGCTGCCCCGTAGTTTTGTCGATGTAGGTTTCGGATGTAGCAAGCGCAATAGTAGTAGTCGCAACGCCTGTGTCAAGATGACGGATTTCGGGGTCTCTGCCCACGTTACCAATAAGCATTACCTTGTTTAGCATAATTCTTCTGTCTTTTTAAGTTTTTGTTTTTTTCTTTTTAACCTGATTGACAAAGATACAAAAACTTTTTAATACGCTAACCATGCTGTATTTATTTTTTTTTATTGCCCGATGAATCAGAGCTGCTACCAGCCCCAAAGCTTGCGGAGGCTAACGCTCCGGTTGCAGCGCACCCGCCTTCACTACTGTTGAATATAAACTATAGCGAGAAATCTCTTCTTCCCCAGCACCCAAGTGTGGTAGCCGCATTAGAGGAGATTGGCTTCGCCGAGCTCCGCTTCGCTCCGGTTCCTCGCTGCGCTCGGAATGACGGCGCAGCGCGGGCGCAATAGAGGGGGAGGGAAGCGTGGAGGGCAACGCTCTTAGCGCCGGAGGCGTTGCCCGTGAATAATCCCCAGCTTTACCTGGGGGGGTGAGGTTGCTGGCGCATCAAATCCGTTAGAAATTCTTATCTTTCCCCTGCAAAAAACCTTTTTTCATTGCATGTGCTTGGAAATCGTGAGATTTTCATCTATTTTTGCTCCCGGATTTTGAATTTTGAAGTAGGCTTTACATCGCTGGGGTAGCTCACAGCTCAGATTGTCACATACATTTCCCTTGATTTATAATGATTAAAAATCTATTTGGGAATTTGCTGCGGGGGTGGGGCGGGAGCGCTTGCGGCAATGCTTGGATGTACACCGCCTGCTCCGAAAAAAGCGGAGTTACAACCTTTGAAGCTTTCGGATAACCGCCGCTTTTTGGTTACTCAGGACGGAAAGCCGTTCCTGTGGTTCGGCGATATGGGATGGTTGCTGCACAAGCTCAACCGCGAGGTAGAGGTAAACATGGGCAAAATAAAGGGCGACGAGGTGAAAGATGGAAACGACAGGGTGCTGATGCTGGAAAAACGCTATTCCCAATTTTCTATACAGCGTCCGGAAAACGAAAATTAAGTAAACACTAAACGATTAAGGAATGACGAATAAACAAGATATAACAGTTAGGAATGACGAATAAACAAGATATAACAGTTAATAAAGTTGTCGTCCCTGCGGGACTGCTCGTTGTAGAGACGTGGCGCGCCGCGTCTCTACGCAGGTATGCTGCAATCCGTATGCTGCAAACCCCGCAGGGGTGACACGCTATTAACCGTATGCTTCAGCATACGG
>JAISAC010000168.1 GCA_031266935.1 Prevotellaceae bacterium | reverse complement strand
CCTGCTGCGTCAAAATTTGCTCAATATACTTGGTTAAGTTTATATCCAACGCTGCTGCCTGTATGCCTAACGTCGTTTTTACGCCAGACGGAATGTTGATTACCTTTTTGATAATCTTGGTTTTGGGTGATGTTTCTGTGTTCATGGTAATAGTAGTTAAAGTTAACGCGCAAAAGTACGCTCCATATATCACATACGCAAGACACGGAGCGTATTTCGCGTTAATTATTACTAATACTACTTCACTACTCCCTTTAGCGCTTCCCGTATGCCGTTAGCATACTCTACTACAACGTAGTACATTCCGACCACTTGTGGTTTCTCCTGTGCGCTTAACCAACATTCGGTAATGCCGCCGCCGGATAATGTTAGCTGCTTTGTGGCTATTTTGCTACCCATGGACGAATATACTGTAACCGTCACCTGTTCCGGTTGTACCGAGTAGATAAGCAGCTTCACACCCTCCGCGCTACCGGTGTAGGTGGGGGCCAAGAACGCCCAGGGCAAACGCATCTAATTTTATTGTTAATTAGCAGAAAAGTTGTATCTTTGCGGAAAAAACTGCTTATGGAAAGTCCTATTAGCTATTTTTCGTCCTTAACAGATCCTCGCGTAGAGAGGACACGGGCACATTCCCTTGAAGACATCTTATTTATAGCCATAGCGTCCATTATATGCGGGTATATGCGGGGCGGAAGGCTGGAATGCCATGGAAGAATTCGGCAAGGCTAAGGAAGGCTGGCTGAAAACATTTCTTCGCCTTCCCGAAGGTATTCCCTCCCACGATACCTTTAACCGCGTGTTTTCCGCCTTGAACCCGGAAGAGCTGGAAGGCTGCTTTATGGATTGGACGCGCTCAGCTGCTGATTTATGCGAAAATGAAGTGATAGCCATAGACGGTAAAAGCATGCGTGGAAGCCGCAGCGCGGGCAAGAAGAGCATCGTCCACATGGTCAGCGCATGGGCGGAAAAGAATCATATGGTGCTGGGTCAGACAAAAGTTGAAGAAAAGAGCAATGAAATAACAGCCATCCCCAAGTTGCTTGATTTGCTGGTAGTGAAAGGGTGCATTGTGACGATAGATGCCATGGGCTGCCAGAAAAATATAGCCGCTAAGATCATAGAAAAAGAGGCAGATTACCTGTTGGCGCTCAAAGGTAACCAGGGCAATCTGGTGGAGCAGGTGGAAGATTCTTTTCGTTTTCTGCCGGTAAACACCTTTGATGAAGAGCTAGATTGCGGACATGGCAGGGTGGAAACCCGCAAGTGTTCGGTTATAAGCGACCTTTCCCTGATAGCATCCAAAGAAGAATGGGCAGGATTGAAGAGCTTGGTAAAAATAGAATCGGAACGTTACATCAAAAGTACCGGCGATACGGAACATGAAACCCGCCTTTACATCAGCAGCCTTCAAGCCGATGCCGGCTTGATAAACCGGTCGGTACGTGCCCACTGGGAGAGTTGAGAACTCTTTGCACTGGGTACTTGATGTAGGATTTAATGAGGATAGCAGCCGCAAGAGAACCGGATTTGCCGCACAGCACTATTTGCTGCTCAACAGGATTGCGCTGAACCTGCTGAAAAACGAAAAAACAGCTAAGGTGGGCGTAAAGGGAAAGAGACTCAAAGCTGGATGGGACAACAACTACCTAATAAAACTACTCAAAAATTAGATGCGTTTGCCCTGAATTTTTTCACGCTATTTTTTGCTATCCATCCTTCGCCTTAGCAGCTCGGAGCATACTATGGCCGAGGCTGTAGCTACGTTTAGCGATTCTACGCCGCAGCATGCAGCAAAAGACGGAATGTAGAGCTTTTGCGAAATGTGCTGCGCCACCTCGGGCGATATGCCCCTCCCTTCGCTTCCCATTACTACAATGCCGCTTGCGCTTAGCGGCTCGCGGTAGATGTTTTTTCCTTCCAGAAATGTGCCGTACACCGATATATTTTTTGCCGTTGCCGCGCACAAAAAAGCAGGTAAATCGGTATAGCGCACCTCCACGTGCGCAATGGCGCCCATGGAGGCCTGTACAGCCTTGGGATTGTAGCAGTCGGCGGTGGCGGGCGAGCACACCAGCGCTTCAACGCCAAACCAGCCGCACAGCCTGATGATAGCGCCCATGTTGCCGGGGTCCTGTACGCCGTCGAGCGCCAGCGTTGGCTCGCCGGGCAAGGGCAGGGCAGAGGTGGAGCTTTGCGGAATACGAAAAATACCGAGCCTGGGCGAAGGAGTCTTGAGGAAGCTGATTTTTTTCATCTCCGCTTCGGATACTACCGTGCTGCTGTCGTTGCTGCCGCCGGAGGCCGCGGTAGCGAAGATGGCGTATGGGGTGAGCCGTGTGCAGAGCTCGTCCACCAGCTTTACCCCTTCGGCAACGAACAGCCCGTGCCGGTCGCGGTATTTTTTGTGCTCCAGCGAAGCGATGAGGCTTATGGTTGATTTGCTAATCATGCCGCAAATCTACATAATAAAATCTGTATGCTGAATTATTTTTTGCAAAAAACGGGGCAGGAACGATTTGTATTTCTATCTTTGCCAAACGAAATTTGGCGTGATAGCTCCGCCATATTTTTTTTAATTACAGGTAAACTTAGACAGCAACAGACCTTGTCAGCATCACCACTAATACGCCATAGACTTTGCAAAGTCCTCTTGCTCGCGATGTCGGGATACGCGCTAACGTCATGCTCTACCACCAAGCATGTTCCGCAAGGCGACTACCTCTTGACCAAAAGCAAGCTCAAGATAGAGGGAAAAGGGTTGAGCAAGAGCGATATTGAGCCGCTCGTCCGGCAGCAGCCAAACAAAACGATTTTCAGGGTCATTCCGCTGTACCTGATTTTCTACAACCTGTCCTCGGAAAAAGATAATTTTATCAACAGGTTGATGCGCAACGCCGGCGAGCCTCCCGTTATTCTTGACAGCACGTTGACCCTCAATACGGCGCAGCGTATGGGGCAGTACGTGAGCTACCGGGGCTACTATGGCTCCACGGCAAAGGCGTCAATTACCTACGGCAAGCGCAAAGCCGAAGTAGCTTACAGCGTGAACCTGGAGCAGCCCTACCGCATTCGCAGCATTTCGTACGATATTATGGATGAGAGCATAGATACTTCGTTGGTTATTGATCCGGAAAAAAGCCTTATTAAGGTCGGGGATATATTTGACGGCGAGGCGCTCAGAAGAGAAAGCAACCGTATCTCCAACGACATGCGCGCCTGCGGCTACTACAACTTTTACGATGCCTACGTTACCTACCGCGCCGATACGACGCCGGGCAACCGCGAGGTTGACCTGACCATGCTGGTTGCAAAAGAGCAGGCTGCGCCGGAAAATTCGGCCGGCAACCACCACCGCTTCTACGTGCAGAGCTTGCTGGTTGCGCTGGAGAACAGCCCCAAGAGAGCGCAGGCTGACGCTGACGCTGCTGCTGTTGCCGGCTGGGATACCATCCACCACGAATCTTTTGAAATGTTTTGCCGTGGGTGCACCGGCGAGGGCAAGCGTCCCGGCCTTCGTCCGGAGGTTATCGACATGAATAACCGGATAAAAATCGACAGCCTGTACAACGCGCAGGAGGTTGACCGGACGTACCGCAACCTGGCCAACCTTCGCCTTTTCAAGTCAGTAGACGTTCGCTTTGCCGAGGTGCCCGTTGCGCCGCCGTATGCCGATACGCTGCCCCGTCCGCTGCGCGGCGTCATTACGCTATCGCCGTCTATGCGGCAAAATTACGAGTACGGCGGCGAAGTTTCGCTTAGCGACAACGGGCTTTTTGGCGCTTCTATTACCGGCCGCCACCAGCATAAAAATCTGTTTCGCGGCGCCGAAATCCTGGACGTGAGCCTCACCGGAATATTCCAAAAGGTGCAGCTCTACGCCGACGCCTTGCCCGAAAACTCGTATGAGCTGGGGGCCTCTGTTTCGCTTAATATCCCCAGCATACTCTTTCCCCTTCACTTTGATTTTTACCGCAACGTGTACAGCCCGCGTACGCAGGTAGCGCTTTCGGGCAACTTTCAGCAGCGCCCCGACTACACGCGAGCGCTAGCCGATATAACCTTTGGCTACTCGTGGCGCAACTTAGGCAGCATGATATACATCCTCACGATGAACATGAACGTCATAAAGATTCTTAAAATGTCCTCTTCGTTTGAGAACAGCATACGCCCCAACCCCTACATGCTCAACTCCTATCAGGACGCTTTTTTGTTAGGCTCTTCGTCGTCGGCCATCTACAGCACGCGCAGCGACAACGGCAGGCTACAGCGGCACCTGCGCTTGGACATGGAGCTCAAGGGGAACTTGCTATGGCTTGGGTACAAAGTATTTAGCGCTACCCCCAAGGAGGACGACATAGCAGAGCGCATGGTGTATGAAGTTGGGGGTACCAAGTTTGCCCAGTTTGTAAAATTTGACGCCAACTATACCTCCCTGAGAGCTTTCAGCACGGCCTCCTCTATTGCGTTTCGCGCTTTGGCGGGGGTGGGCATTGCCTACGGAAATTCCCTTTCGCTGCCGTTCGATAAAATGTACTACAGCGGAGGCGCCAACAGCCTGAGAGGTTGGCAAATACGAACACTCGGTCCCGGCTCGTACGGCGAAACCGGCAACCTGCTCAACCATCTTGCCGACATGCGGCTGGAGATGAACGTTGAATACCGCTTCAAGCTGCTGGGGAAGCTGGAAGGCGCCATTTTTGCCGACGCCGGCAACATTTGGGCTATTCGGGCAGAAGACTCCCGCGCGGGCGCGCGCTTCTCGCTGCGCGATTTTCCGGAGCAGGTTGCGCTCAACTGGGGGATAGGCTTGAGGTTTAACTTCGGCGTGCTGGTAGCAAGAATTGACTACGGCATCAGGCTGCACGACCCAGCGCTCACCGAGAGCTACTTTGTAACGCCCGACAGGTGGTTTTTGAGCGAAACAAACTCGCTGTTTCTGGCCATCGGCTACCCGTTTTGAGCAAGCAATAAGTACATAAACTTATGTGAATTAAGGGTTGAAAGTGGGCTGCTGCAACCCTCGTTCGCATTAATTAAAAGTTGTGTCAATAAAGCATAAATACCACTAATAAGCACATAATTTAAAAAATAATTTAATCCACTATGAAGCCATCCATTCCCTCCGGCACCCGCGATTTTTCGCCCGTAGAAACGGCTAAGCGCACCTACATTTTCGACGCCATCAGGAGCGTTTTCAAAATATTTGGTTTTCAGCAGATTGAAACACCTGCCATGGAAAACCTCTCAACCCTGCTCGGCAAGTACGGCGAGGAGGGCGATAAGCTCCTGTTCAAAATTCTCAACTCCGGCGACGCTTTCGCCAAGCTTACGCCCGAAGATTTGTCCGGCACCGGCACCGGCGCAGCGTCGGCAAAGGTGTGCGAAAAAGGGTTGCGCTACGACCTCACCGTACCGTTTGCCCGCTACGTGGTGCAGCACCAGGGCGAAATAGCCTTTCCGTTTCGCCGCTACCAGCTGCAGCCCGTGTGGCGTGCCGACAGGCCACAAAAAGGCCGCTACCGCGAATTTTACCAGTGCGATGTGGACGTCGTTGGCTCCACTTCGCTCCTCAACGAGGTAGAGCTGGTGCAAATTGTGGATGCCGTTTTCCAAAAGCTGGGCATTGCGGTAACGCTGAAAATCAACAACCGCAAGCTGCTGAGCGGAATTGCCGAGCTTATGGGCGCAAGCGATAAGCTGACGGAGATAACGGTAGCCATTGACAAAATTGAAAAGACAGGCTTAGACAGCGTCAAGTCGGAGCTGAGGGAGCACGGCGTTTCGGACGAGGCTGTTGCTACGCTGGAGCCTATACTCCTGCTTGGCGGAGCGCCGGAGGAAAAGCTACAGGCGCTGAGCCGCCTGCTGGCAAATTCTGCGGTTGGGATGGCCGGCATACAGGAGCTTAGCGCTATTTTCGGCTATTTGGAGCATCTCCGCCCGACGTGCGCTGTTGAGCTGGACTTGTCGCTGGCGCGCGGGCTGAGCTACTATACAGGGGCTATTTTCGAGGTCAAAGCCAACGATGCGGAGATGGGCAGCATCACCGGCGGCGGCCGCTACGATAACCTCACCGGCATATTTGGCCTGCCCAACGTTTCCGGCGTGGGCATCTCCTTTGGCGCCGACCGCATTTACGATGTAATGGCGCAGCTCAACCTCTTTCCCGATAGTACGCAGGTAGGTACGCAGGTGATGTTTGCCAACCTCGGCGCGCGCGAGGAGCTGTACGCCATCCCGCTTGCCGCGCAGCTGCGCAAAAGCGGCGTGAATGTTGAGATTTACCCCGACCGCAAAAAGCTGCAAAAGCAGCTTGAGTACGCCGACAAGCGCTCTATCCCATACGTGGTGATTGCCGGTGAGAATGAAATGTCGCAGCAAAATGTTGCCATCAAAAACATGAAAACAGGAGAGCAGCGGGTTTTACCGGCGGGAGAAATTTTGAATTTTGAATTTTGAATTTGGCTATACTGCGCGCGGGCTATTTTTGTGCTTTTCCTGTTAGGGGAACAATATCAATAATAGACGAACGTGTATCGTTCTATTATCTCCGTAGGAGATTAACAGCTAAGAGGTGAATGCTCTACGGGTGGGGTGTCAAAAATGTGATATTCGCATAAAAATATTTTCGCTCTATTTTTACGCCGTTAGGCACAAGATATTGGTAGAAATCAATGCGCTGTTCGGAAAAATCCCGTAGAGCCTGCCCCGAGCGTAGCCGAGGGGGATGACATGTCGGTAGAAAAATAATTCGTTGTCCAACAAAAATCCCGTAGGGATGACATGTTGGTAGAAATCAATGTGTCGCCCAACAAAAATCCCGTAGGGATGACATGTCGGTAGATTTACCGACATTAACCAACATGTCATCTTCTACCAACATGCCATCCCTACGGGATTTACCGACGTCAACCAACATGCGATTTGCTACCAACATGCCATCCCTACGGGATTTATCAACGTCAACCAACATGCGATTTGCTACCGACATTTCGTCCCTAACGGGCAATGCCATTAAGTTAAGGGCAAAAAGCTCTGAAAGAGCGACATCAATAGCACAGGGCAGCGCCCTGTGTGGGGAAGGGAACATCTCCCTCGTCCGCTAAGCCCCAACGGGGCGTAAGCTGCCTTACTTCATTTGATTTCGCCCTTTCAGGGCTTAGCGAATATGGCGGGTTTCCTGTTTCATAGGGCGTTGCCCTATGCTGTTGATTTCGGGCTTTCAGCCCTTAATGCCACCAATATTCCGTTCCCCTCGGCTACGCTCGGGGCAGGCTCTACGGGAGGCTGTGTGAAAAAGAAGTCGCCTGCTCCCAACGCCGGAGGCGTTCCCCGTGCATAACCCCCAGATTTATCTGGGGGTGCGAAGATGAGGGCGTTGCGGATAACCCTGTAGGGGTTGCCCGTGAAGCCGGAGAGAAAGGCATACACGGCATGTAGGGCAACCCCTACGGGGTTGAGCGGCAGCGGCGCCGACCTCTCCCCCAGTTAAAGCTGGGGGTTATGCACGGGCAACGCCTCCGGCGTTAAGAGCGGCTTCGCCGCCGCCCATCCGTAGAGACGGGGCGCGCCCCGTCTCTACATGCCCTGCGCGTTTATAGCCGCGCGCGCGCGGCAGCGCACGGAAAATCATCCCCCTCCCCCCTCCCCAAAACGCAAAATTATTTTGGATAACCGGCAGCGTAATTTTTTTTAGCGCGCCGACGGCGCAAGCTGTTAGCATAGGCGCAGATAACCCCTAAACCCTGCAAAAGCATTGCATCTTTTGGCAAAGCAGCTGCAGCGCCGACCGAAAGCAAATAAAAAAATGTGATTTCCTTGCATGTTTTTGCAAAACTCTGCTACGCTCGTAGCCGGACAGCCGCTTTCTTTGTAAAAATTTATTTTTATAAACCAAAATTAATACGTACTGCCATGAAAAACATTTCTCTCATCAAATCAATGGTATTGGCATCCTGCATCGCAGGATTTACAGTACACGCAAAAGCGCAGACAGACGCGGCGCTTTGGGAACCCGACCTCAACGCCGAGTACTTTATTCGCGAGATTTCCACAAGCAAATTGCTGACCTACGCCGGAACGGGACAGAATCTCTACTCTGTTTTTAGCGATGCTAGCGATATCTTCAATCAGGCGTGGCGTTTTGTAGAGGTAGAGGGCAATAATAACAACACTACAACAGAGTACTATATTGTAGCGGCAAAAATCGCTACCGAAGACGTGGCGATTGCCGATTTGGCGCATCTGAACGACAATGGAGTTTCAATAGTTGAACCTAGCCCTACGTGGCACGCTATTCGCGTATTTAAAGATAAAGACAATAAGTTTGCCATAAGGCTGGCTGGATCAGAAAACATCACCCAAAAGATGTGGGCTGTTAATAGCGGTAATAGTCGAATAGCCAAAACCGGTGGTACAATGGGAGAGCCTCCAACTGACTACTACCTCTTCAGTATCGAAAAAATTACCGATTACTCTACTGTTGACCTCAATAACTTGCAAGAAGTTGCCCATGCGCAAGCCGTTGTAAATGAAATTACTGCGCAGCAAGAAGCAGGCATTACCGTATTCGGCGTAGGCGGTCGCTATCAGGGAGAAGCGGAAGCGCTATACACAACCCTGAAAAGTACGTTAACCTCACTTCAAGAAAAAGTATCTTCCATTCACGCTGTATGGCCATTAATTACAGCGCTGCAACCCCAGCTTAACGCTCTCTTTGCAGCGCCAACAATAAGCGCGGGCGATTACTACTTACGAAATAGCGCTGATTTGAAATTTCTATGGGGCCGTATTTACAATAATAAGGGTTCAACCATTCGTGGATACTTCACCTACGACAAAGCCCAAAAAGACAACCATGTTTTTACTTTCCTGCAAAGTTACGATAATGGCCCCGTGCTGGTAAAATACAAAGATATTGCTGAAATCAACAGCGGTACTGTTCGCTATTTGGGAAAAAACACTCAGGCAACAACTAGCCCGAGTGCCGCAGACAGCCTTGTGTTTTACTATGATATTTCGACCGGTTTTTATGCCGCTCAATTTGTAAACAATGGTGGTTTTATATATAATAAGGGGGGTAATGAAACGAACAACAGCGGCAATAATAATACGCTTTCGGAGAGTTTTTTTCTTTTCTCGCTTGTCAGCGAGGATGCCGGCGACGAATTATACTCTTTAAACGCAGCAATGACCGCCGCGCAGGCAAAGTTGTCCACCCTTACTGACGCAGACTACTATTATGACGAAATTACGTCGCTTTTGGCTGAAAGTAAGGAGATATGGCCTTGGAAGTACGATACTCCCACAGCAACAATCTCCGAAAAATGTAACAGGCTTTTGGAGATAACCTACGCTTTCAGAAAAAACGTGGACGTAACCGCTGACAAGTGGGTAGCTAAAAAAGAAGGCAATGCTGTGTATCAAAATCACTCGCAATTCGGAAAGTTGATTGGCGGTTCAAATGGCAGCGATGTATTCCATGTAGGCAACTATGACTTTTCGCAAGGCTTGGACACAATTGTTATGGTTTATGGCAATGAAATCAATACGGGCTTTGAAATTTATGCGGGCGATTACAATAATGCCAGCAACAAAATTGCAACGATTACCGCACCGAAAACAAATCCTACATGGACAGGCAAGACAGAACTGCGTACAACCACATTTACCAATCTGCCCACCACAGGCATACTACTGCCGATATACGTAAAATGGGTAGGGCAAGCTAATATCTGGTTGATTAGATTTGCGGTAGCACCTCCTGTAGTTACGGTTTCGGCCAATAACGATACGTATGGCAGCGTAACGGGTGGCAAAGCTTACCCTGACGGCGCTACCGCCGAGCTCACGGCCACGGCCACCGACACTACCAAATTTGTAAACTGGCAAACCACAGGCGGCGTTGAGGTGAGCACAGATAACCCGCTGAGCATTGTTGTTACGCGAGATACCGCTTTGGTGGCGCACTTTGCCCTCGTAACCCACAGCGTTGCGGCAACGGTGAACAACGCCGAATTTGGCAGCATTACCTCTCCGAGTGACGGCGATTACGAGCACGGCACCTCCATTTCGTTTACGGCCACGCCCACCGACACTACCAAATTTGTAAAGTGGACAGCCCTAGGCAACGACGTTGACGTAATAAGCACAGTCAATCCGCTGGAGGTTGCTGTTAAGCAGGATACCGCTTTGGTGGCGCACTTTGCCCTCAAAACTTACAACCTTACGACGGCGGTGAACAACTCCGATTTGGGCAGCATTGACCTCGCCTCTACGGCTAACGGCGATTACGATCACGGCACCCTCATTTCGCTCACGGCCACGGCTACCGACACCTCATGGTTTGTAAATTGGACAAAAAATAACGAAGGGGAGGTGAGCACAGAGCCTACGATTAGCTTTGCGCTCAAGCAGGCGACCGATCTTACGGCCAACTTTGTGCTGAGAGAAAGATATGACGTTGGTGTTTCGGCCAACAATCCGGAGTACGGCAGCGTAACGGGCGGCGGCAGCTACTTTGACAAGCATACCGCCAAGCTGGAGGCCACGGCCACCGACTCTACCCACTTTGTAAAGTGGACAATCGCGGACGAAGACGCCGGCAACGAAAACCTGCTGCAGGTTCTTGTTACGGAGGCCACCGATGTGGTTGCGCACTTTGCCCTCAACTCCTACAGCTTTGCGGCAAGGGTGAACGATGACGATACCGACTTGGGCAGCATTACCTCCGCCTCTACGCCTAACGATACTTACGCTCACGGCACTCCCATTTCGCTTACGGCCACAGCTACCGACACCTCATGGTTTGTAAATTGGACAAATACTACAAATAGCGAAGAGGTGGTGAGCGAAGATGCTGAGCTTAGCTTTGCGCTCAAGCAGGCGACCGATCTTACGGCCAACTTTGTGCTGAGGGAAAGATATGGCGTTGATGTTTTGGCCAACAATTCGGAGTACGGCAGCGTAACGGGCGGCGGCAGCTACTTTGACCAGCATACCGCAACGCTCGAGGCCACGCCCACCGACTCTACCGACTTTAAAGGCTGGAAAATTGCAGGCAGCGACGATATAGTAAGCAGCAAAAATCCGCTGCCGGTTGTTGTTACGCAGGATAGCAGCTTTGTTGCGCACTTTGCCCTCAAGATCTACAGCCTTGCGACGGCGGTGAACGACGCCAGTTTGGGCGGCATTACCTACGGCGCCAAGGCCGACGGCAGCTACGAGCACGGTACTGTTATTTCGCTCACGGCCGCGCCTGCCGACACCGCCTGGTTTGTAAATTGGACAGCTGGCGGCAACAAAGAGGTGAGCACAGACGCTGCGCTTAGCTTTGCGCTCAAGCAGGATACCGCCCTTACGGCCAACTTTGTGCTGAGGGACAAATATACGGTTACGGCTTCGGCAAACAGGGATGACTACGGCAGCGTAACGGGCGGCGGCGTTTACTTTGACCGGTTTACCGCCACGCTCAAGGCCACGCCCACCGACAGCACCGACTTTGTAAGGTGGACAACCTCGGACGGCGACGCCGGCAGCGAAAACCCGCTGAAGGTTGTTGTTACGCAGGATACCGTTGTGGAGGCGCACTTTGCCCTCAAGACCTACAGCTTTTCGGTAAAGGTTAACGACGGCGCTATGGGCAGCATAACCTCCACCGAGGTCGACGGCGATTACGACCACGGCACCGCCATCAAGCTGGTGGCTACACCCGAAGGCGGCATGTACTTTATAGCCTGGCGGGATACAAGCAGCCACGCCGTAGTGAGCAGGAGCGATACGCTTTACCTCGCGCTGGTGCGGGATACCCATTTGGAGGCCGTTTTCTCGGAGGAGAATATTCCCAGCTATCAGGTATCGGCAGCTCCTGCCAATCCGGCGTATGGCAGCGTAACGGGCAGCGGCGAGTACCTCGAGGGCGCTACCGCCAAGCTTGAGGCCACGCCCACCGACAGCACCGACTTTGTAAGGTGGACAACCGCAGGTGACGTTGAGATGGGCACCGACAACCCGCTGAGCATTGTTGTTACGCAGAATAGCAACTTTGCTGCGCACTTTGCCCTCAAGACCTACAGCTTTGCGGCAACGGTGAGCGACGCCAACTTGGGCAGCATTACCTACGGCGCCGTGGGCAACGGTACTTACGAGCATGGCGCCGCCATTGAGCTTACGGCCACGCCTGCCGATACCGCCTGGTTTGTAAATTGGACAAATACCGGCGGCGGAGAGGCGGTGAGCGCAGCGGCTACGCTTAGCTTTGCGCTCCGGCAGCCTACCGCTCTTACGGCCAACTTTGTGCTGAGGGACAAATATACGGTTACGGCTTCGGCGAATGAGGGGGAATACGGCAGCGTAACGGGCAGCGGCGTTTACTTTGACCGGTTTACCGCCGCGCTCGAGGCCACGCCCACCGACTCTACCGTATTTACGGGCTGGACAACCGCAGGCGGTGCAGATGTGGTAAGCAGCGAAAATCCGCTAAGCTTTGATGTTACGCAGGATAGCAACTTTGTTGCGCACTTTGCCCTCAAGACCTACAGCTTTGCGGTAGCGGTGAACGACGGCAGCTTGGGCAGCATAACCTCCACCGAGGCCAACGGCGATTACGCGCACGGTACCGCCATTGAGCTCACGGCCACGCCCACCGACACCACCGTATTTGCAGGCTGGAAAACCGAAGCGGGAGATGCGGTGAGCCAAAGCGCTACGCTAAGCGTTGTTGTTACGCAGGATATTGCGTTGGTTGCGCACTTTGCCCTCAAATCCTACAGCTTTGCGGTAGCGGTGAACGACGGCAGCTTGGGCGGCGTTAGCTCCACTCCGGCCAGCGGTACTTACGCGCATGGCGCCGCCGTTGCGCTCACGGCCACGCCTGCCGATACCGCGCTGTTTGTCAGCTGGACAAATACCAACGGCGGAGAGGAGGTGAGCACGGAGGCTACGCTTAGCTTTGCGCTCCGGCAGCCTACCGCCCTCACAGCCAACTTTGTGCTGAAGGCCAAATACACGGTTACGGCTTCGGTTTCGGCTGAGAGTGAAGCGTACGGCAGCGTATCGGGCAGCGGCGTTTACTTTGACGGCGCTACCGCCACGCTCACGGCCACGCCTGCCAACTCCGAGTTTACGGGCTGGAAAAATGCCGCCGGAGATGTGGTGAGCACAGCGAACCCCCTGAGCATTCTTGTTGCGCAGGATACGGCGCTGATAGCCGGCTTTGCTGCCAACCTGAGCAGCAACTCCAAGCTGAGCAGCCTTACGGTAAGCGGCGGCGCATCGCTGTCGCCCGCGTTCAACCCCGACACCCTCAGCTATACGGTAGCCGTGGCCAACAGCGTAGCGAGCATTACGCTGACCGCGCAAGCGGCGCACGCCGGCGCAACCGTTGAGGGCAGCGGCGTACCGCATTCGCTGGCGGTAGGCGCAAACGAATTGCGCGTCGTTGTAACCGCCGAGGATGGCGCCACCGCCGCCACCTATACGGTAACGGTAACCCGCGCGGCGGCCACACCCCCTACGGCGGTAGCGGCGGTAGCCAAAAGCGTCCTGCGGGCATATCCCAACCCTGTTGTCGACGGAGCGCTGACCGTTGAAAATGGAGCGTTGAGGGCCGGAGATCGGATAAGGGTTTGCAGCCTGTCCGGCGTTCTTTTAGCCATCTACGAGGTCTCCGCCGGCTCCGAAACGGTTATCAACGTTTCGCAGCTGCCGCAGGGTCTTTACATCGTAAAGGCAGGAAAATACGCCGTCAGGGTAGTTGTCCGCTGAAAAAAAGCGGGCTTCAGGTTCTGAAAGCTGAATTATTCAACTTTTCGGAAGTAATATAAAGCATCTCTACTGTCCGAAGAAGCTATGAGCGGGGGATTTTCAAATTCTCCCGCTCATAGTCTTTTTGTTGGGGGGGTTCGCTTCGCTCCGAATGTCGGCGGGGGGGGGGAAACAGGTTTGGGATAAGAAACAAATAACATATAACGGATATAAAAGTGTCGTCCCCCTCGGCTACGCTCGGGGCAGGCTCTGCGGGACTTGCCAGGACAAGCGAGCATCCGCACATCTCCGCTCCGTATGCTAAAGCATACGGTTAATAAAGTGTCGTCCCTGCGGGACTGCCCGGACAAGCGAGCATCCGTGCATCTCCGCTCCGTATGCTAAAGCATACGGTTAATAGAGTGTCGTCCCTGCGGGACTTGCCAGGAGTTGTCGTAAAACCCCGCAGGGGTGACACTCTATTATCCGTATGCTTTAGCATACGGGGGTCGTCCCTGCGGGACTGCCCGTTGTAGAGACGTGGCGCGCTGTGTCTCTACGCAGGTATGCTGCAAGCCGTATGCTGCAAACCCCGCAGGGGTGACACTTTATTAACCGTATGCTTTAGCATACGGAGCGGAGATGCACGGATGCTCGCTTGTCCTGGCAGTCCCGCAGGGACGACACTTTATTAACCGTATGCTTTAGCATACGGAGCGGAGATGCGCGGATGCTCTCCTGTCCGGGCAGTCCCGCAGGGACGACACTTTATTAACCGTATGCTTTAGCATACGGAGCGGA
>JAISAC010000091.1 GCA_031266935.1 Prevotellaceae bacterium | reverse complement strand
TACGATCAGAAAAAAATGAATATAAACCTAAATCTATAAACCTAAATCTTGTCATTATTCTGTTTGCGAACAACGCATTGTAAGCAGCAGTTGTAAGGGGGTAGTATAGGAGTTCTGAATTATGTGAAACATCTTCTACAAATTCTTCCACAGAGCTGTACCCATTTTGTTTTAATTGGCTTTCTCTCTCTGCTATATGTACACGGCCGTAATCTTCGTTTCCTTCCGAAAGCTTAATAGGCGCAGCTACATTTGTTCCCATAGCGTTAGCCTGCTCCTCGCCAATCTCGCCAAAAACAGCTATGCCGTTGCTTGACTTGACAAACGGAATGCCGTTGTTATCCAGCTCGCGTTTTTCAGCAGACACCTCCTCAGGTGCCTGCTCAACGTTAACCGCCTCCGCAGGAACTTCATAGGACATGGACACCCTCCGGAATTTAAGGATTAAGTTTATTTGGCGCTATCGCTCGTTTTATTTTCTCATCAATCGGTTTCATTTTTTTTTCTCAAAATCTACTTCAAGGCAATAGCTATCAGCCTACGGGTATTTCTTTGCAAAAACATCGCACATATTTTCTTTTTGTTTGAAAACCAATGCTATAAGTAAATCCTTATAATTCATATCGGGCAATTTTTTATCCCCGGCAAAGTTAGAAAAAAATCATGTAATAAAAAAAACTCCCATTCCGAGCGCGGCGGGCGCGACGGGAGGGAGGATGAAAAAATATTTTCGGGCTAAATCTTTTTTTGAAGTGCTATCAATTATTTGTTTGTCAAAGCAAAAATTCCGCAGGACTTTCCTCAGTACAGCTTTCATACCTCAAAAACCTTATTTTTACAAGGCTACCTTAGTAGCGCTATTAAAGACAAATAAGGTTTTTTACACGGAAACTCTATTTACACGGACACTCTATTTGTCCTGCAACCTGCAATTCTTCAAAAACCGTATTTTTACAAGGCTACCTTAGTAGCGCTATTTTTACCCGTTTGTACGCAATTAAATATTTTCGTGTATCTTTGCAACTTTAGTGCAAAAGCATCGTAACAATAACCCTCTAAAACCTGAATTTTATGAAACATCTTTCCTTTTTTGCGCTGAGCGCGGCGTTTGCCCTCGGCGCGTGCTCCACAGAACCCCGGCAGCACGATCCGCTGCTTTGGTACAGCCAGCCGGCCACCGAATGGTTAGAGGCGTCGCCCGTGGGGAACGGACGCTTAGGGGCCATGCTCTACGGCGGCGTGGATACCGACCGCATCGCGCTGAACGAGGCTACCCTGTGGTCGGGGCAATTCGACAGCCATCAGGAGAAGCCTTTCGGCAGGGAGAAGCTGGCGGCGCTCCGCAAGCTGTTCTTCGACGGCAAGCTGGCGGAGGGAAACGACGTTGCCGCCGAACATCTGCGGGGCAACTACAACTCTTTTGGAACGCACTTGCCGCTGGGCGAGCTGAAGCTGAGCTTTACGCACCCCTCCGGCGAGCTGTCGGGTTACCGGCGGGAGCTCAACCTCAGCAGCGCGGTGGGCGAAGTTGCCTACAGCGTTGGCGGCGTCCGGTACCGGCGGGAGTACTTTGCCAGCAACCCCGCCGGCGTTATAGCCATACGGCTGTCGGCCAGCAAGCCCAACGCCATAACGCTCGACGTGGCCTTAGACCTGCTCCGCAGCGCAGCGATAACCGCCGACGACGACGGGCAAATAGCATTCTCCGGAAAAGTAGCCTTCCACATGCACGGCCCTGGAGGGGTTGACTTTGCCGGAAAAGTAGCGGTGGCGGCTGACGGCGGCAGCCTGACGGCTACGGACAGCGCCCTCTCGATAAAGGACGCCTCGTCCGTAACCATTATCGTTGACGTGCGCACAAGCTACGTTGGCGAGGCGTACCGGGCGCTGTGCGACGCCGCCGTCGAGGAGGCGCTGGCCAAAGAATACGAGGCGCTGAAGGCCGAGCACGTAAAAGATCACAGCAGTTTGTTTGGCCGCACGGAGCTGCACTTAGGCAGCAGCGGAGCCGAGCGCCTCCCCACCGACGTGAGGATTCGGCAGGTAAAGGAGGGAAAAACCGACGTGGGGTTAGACGCGCTGTTTTTTCAGTACGGGCGCTACCTCCTGATTGCCTCCTCGCGCGCCAACTCTCTCCTACCCGCCAACCTACAGGGTATATGGAACGATAACCGCGCATGCCACATGGGCTGGACGTGCGACTACCACTTGGATATTAACACGCAGCAGAACTACTGGCTTGCCAACGCGGGCAACCTGCCCGAATGTCACCAGCCGCTGTTCGCCTACATCAAAGACCTTTCCGTGCACGGTGCCCGGACGGCGCGGCAGGTTTACGGCTGCCGCGGCTGGGCTGCCCACACCGTGGCCAACGTGTGGGGCTACTCCGCCCCGTCGCAGAGCATTTCGTGGGGGCTGTTTCCTGCCGCCGGCTCGTGGCTGGCCTCCCACCTGTGGCGGCAGTACTGCTACACGCAGGACAAAGATTTTTTGGTCGGCGAGGCCTACCCCCTGCTCAAGGGCAACGCCACCTTCCTGCTCGACTACATGGCGGAGCACCCCGACAGCGGCTACCTGATGACGGGGCCAAGCATTTCGCCCGAAAACAGCTTCAGGCACAGCGGCAGGACCTTGTCGGCCTCCATGTCGCCCACCGGCGACAGGCAGCTGGCCTTTGAAATATTCACCGCCTGCATAAAGGCTTCGGAAGCGCTGGGGGTAGATGCCGACTTTGCCGACAGCCTGCGCGCCGCCATCTCAAAGCTCCCTCCAATGAAGGTTGGCAGGAGCGGCGCCCTGCAGGAGTGGTTTGAGGACTACGAGGAGGCGCAGCCCAACCACCGGCATACAACGCACCTGCTGGGGCTGTACCCGCTGTCGCAAATCTCGGCAGAGAGAACGTCGGACTTGGCGCAGGCCGCCGCAAAAACCATAGAAAATCGCCTGAACGCCGAGGGGTGGGAGGATACGGAGTGGAGCAGGGCAAACATGCTCTGCTACTACGCTCGGCTGAAAAATCCTCAAAAAGCGTACGAAAACCTGAACCGCCTGCTGGTAGAGTTTTCGAGGGATAACCTGTTTGCGGTAGCGCCGGGCGGCGTTGCGGGCGCCGAGTGGGACATATTTGAATTTGATGCCAACGAGGCCGCCCCCGCAGGCATTGCCGAAATGCTGGTGCAGAGCTTCGACGGCTACATCGAATTTCTGCCCGCCCTGCCGGAGCAGTGGAGCACGGGCTACTTCAAGGGGCTGTGCGTTGAGGGCGGCGCCGAAGCCGATTTGCAGTGGAAGCAGGGAGCAGTGCAAAAGGCTACCATCAGGGCAACCGTCGGCAACGAGTTCGCCGTAAAGCTGCCCGCGCCCCGTCAGCAGCGCAAAGTGCTCATCAACAAGCAGCGGCTGGAGGTAGCGCCGGACGAAAGCGGCGTGGTAACGGTGAGCCTGAACGCCGGAGATGTTTTGGAAATACAGTAGGGAACTCCTAAAAATTCCCTCAAATGAGGGAATGAGCGAGGAATGACGGCGCAAAAATGAGGTTTCAAGCTGCCGCGGGAATGACGGTGGGAGGGAGGGGGGAAAGACTCAAAATGAAATTTTCATAGCACCTCAAAAAAAAGTAGTGTCCTATTTCAATTGTCATCAATGTAGGGTCTTGCAAAGGCATACTTAATATCCCATACTTTATCTGTTATCCCGGCACAGAGCGCTGGTGTTCGAGGCGTTCGTGTTTTGTCGGGATTTTTGCTCAGCGGACGGTGTGGCCGGATAAAATTGTAAAAATAAACGGACAGCCCAACTTTAGCGGTAAAGCATGCCATCTCCTTTGCGAAGGTCAGGCTTTTCCTTCGTAAGAATGTACCATTAGAGCGCTCTATGTATGACGTATTGATGTTGTTGCTAACGCATTGGGACAGCCTTTGACGAATCCGCTCTTCGCTGCCGAAGACAACCCTTTTCTCTACTTTTGTAACTTTACCGTTCTCCCTCGTTTTGTGCACTACTGCATAGTCCAAGTCCTGATCCACAGCTATAACGC
>JAISAC010000183.1 GCA_031266935.1 Prevotellaceae bacterium | reverse complement strand
AGTTTCTGAAAGAAAAACAATCGGAATACGGCATACGCACTTCGCTCGAAAATTTCGGGCAATATGACAAAATAAAAGTCGTTCCGCTGTACGCTGCCGGGAATATTCTAAAAACATAAGCGGAAGCAGAACCGTTGCAGTAAAGCGGCGAAGCTCCCGATATATTTTTGTGTGCGCCGGCATGTAGCAAATCGAAATCCGGGTATCGGAAGAATATCCCGATTTTTTTTGAATGAGCTGCGAAAAATTCGTACCTTTACGGCAAATTTATTTACACAACTATAACTATGGAACTTTCATTAGACCTCAACAAGCGTTACACCTACGCCGACTACCTGACATGGTTAGACGATAAGCGGCGCGAACTTTTCGACGGCTTTATCCGGCTGATGTCGCCTGCTCCCAGAGTGCAGCATCAAGACGTAAGCGCAAATTTGGGCAGGGAACTGCACCACATTGTCAAGCGAAACAAAGGGAAATGTAAGCTTTTCTATGCTCCTTTTGATGTACGCCTGCCCAAGAACGGCGAAAGGGAGGACAACAAAATTACCACCGTTGTGCAGCCCGATATTTGCATTGTGTGCGACCTCTCCAAGCTGCTGGACGAGAGAGGATGCCTTGGCGCTCCGGACTTTATAGCCGAAATACAGTCGCCTGCCACCGCCAAGTACGACCTGAGAGAGAAGTTCGGCCTCTACGAAGCCGCAGGTGTGCGCGAATACTGGGTAGTTTTTCCGTTGGAGGTGGCTGTGCAGGTATTTCTCCTGCAACCCGACGGAAAGTACGACAAGGGAACGCTATACGAAACCGGAAAGGTGCCGGTAGCCATTTTCGACGGCGCCGAAATTGACTTGAAAGAAATAACTTAATAATTAATAATTAACAATTAATAATTAGCCGAAAAGTGCATTTTTGGAATACGACATTTAATTTGCTATATTTGCGCTATCTTATTAAACTATTAGAATGTAGCAGCTATGGTAGTTATCAGCCCCAACAGAGCTAAGCGGCACCCCGAATGAATATTTACAGCTTGCTCAAACCGAAAAAGTTATCATACAGCGAGGTCAGGATGAAGCGCATGAGCTTGTAAAAAAAGAGCGACTTATCGCTGATGATGATGTAAAAACAGCGCTCACCGGAGTGCAGCTAAAAGAGCGTATGCATAAGCATATTGACAACCTTTTCAACGTATGAAAGTCCTTTCAAAAAAAAAATTAGCCTTGAATAAATCTTTGAATTTTTGAATCTTTGAATCTTTAAATCTTTGAATCGTTGAATCTTTGAATCTTTAAATCTTTGAATAAGACTATGTTTTCAGGCATTGTAGAAACCACCGCAAGAGTAACCGCGCTGGAGCGCGAAAAGGAGAACTTGCACATCACGCTCGAATGTTCCTTTGCCAAGGAGCTGAAGATAGACCAGAGCGTTGCCCACAACGGCGTATGCCTCACCGTAGTGCGCCGTGACGAGAGGACGTACACCGTAACCGCTATTTTGGAAACGCTGCAAAAGTCAAACCTTGGCCTGCTCGGGCTGGGCGACGAGGTGAACGTTGAGCGAAGCATGAAAATCGACAGCCTTCTCGACGGGCACCTGGTGCAGGGGCACGTTGACCAGACTGCTGTGTGCAGCGAGGCGAGGGAGGCCGACGGCAGCTGGTACTTCACCTTCGCCTACGACGTTGCCGCCGGAAATATTACGGTAGAAAAAGGCTCTGTCGCAGTGAACGGCGTAAGCCTGACGGTGGTAAACTCGCAGCACGGCAGCTTTCAGGTGGCCATTATTCCCTACACGTACGAGCATACCAACTTTCACGCCATCCGGCAGGGTACGGTGGTAAATCTGGAGTTTGACGTTGTGGGGAAGTATATCGCCAAGCTGGCCAAGCTGTACCTGCCGTCGGCCAACGGCTTGTAGCGCCTTTCCGTCACCTGCCCTTTGCGCTGTGTTCTGTTCTACTGGTAGGAGAAGCTGCTGCCGCCAATAAATTCGCGAATAACCGAGGTGGAAGGGATCTCGCGCTCGCACTCCGGGTTGATAAGCTCAAAGTAGCTGAGAAATTTGAGCAGCCGGCAGGCCTCTGCGTAAGCCGCATCGTTGGGGAGCACCCTGTACAGCATTGGCTCGGCGTACTTGCGGAGTACGTTGAGCTCGTACAGCAGCGATGAGTTGAACATAATATCGGCATTCTCCTGAAACGGAAAAATATTTTTGTCCTCTCCACGCCGTACGCTTGCCCAGCGGTGCAGCGTTGCCTGCGCACCGGTGCCCCGAAAAAACGCGTCGCGCACAAGGCGGCGCACAAGCCGGTTGTCGGTGGTGGATATGCGGTTGTTCTCGTCGAGGTTGATAAAGGTCAGCGCCGAAGCGTAAATCCGGAGCTTGTTTTTGAGGCTAATTGCTTCGGTGAGCTTGGGATTGAGCGCATGTATGCCCTCTACAATGAGGATGTCTTTTTCGCCCAGCTCCATGTACGCGCCGTTGTAGGAGCGCATACCGCTGTCGAAGTTGAACTTGGGGAGCAGCACGCGCTTGCCGTGCAGCAGCTGGTCGAGGTGGGCGTTGAAGAGATCCAGGTCAACCGCGTTGACGCTCTCAAAATCGTGCTCGCCGTGCTCGTCGAGCGGCGTTTGGTCGCGGTTGACAAAGTAGTTGTCCATTTCGAGTACCTTGGGCATAAATCCCGCCACCTTGAGCTGTATGGACAGGCGCTTGGAGGTGGTTGTCTTTCCGCTCGACGAGGGGCCTGCTATCAGCGCCAGCTTTATATCGCCGCGGCGCAGCGAAATATGGTCGGCAATTTGCGCGTACTTCTTTTCGTGCAGCGCCTCCGACACCTTAATCAGCTCGTCGCCGCCGTTGTGCTGTATCAGCTCGTTGATTTGGCCTGCAGCGCCGGCCTGCAGAATATCCACCCAAAGCTTGTGCTCCTGAAAAATATCGAACATCTTTTTCTGGATGATGACGTTCTCCAGCGCCGCAGGGTTGTCTGCTTTGGGAAACATCAGGAGCATACCGTTGTAGTACGGGGTAAGGCCAAAGCTGCTCAGCGCGCCGGTGCTCGGCGCCAGCGGCCCGTAAAAGTGGTCGGCGTAGCCGTCGAGGTAGTAAACGGAGGTGTAGAGCTTACCGCGCGTTTGCTGCAGGCGGGCTTTCTCAGCATACCCCTGCTTTTGGAAAATGGCGATAGCTTCCTCCGTCAGCGCTTTTGTTTTCTCGAAGGGCAAGTCGGCTGCAACAAGCTCGCGCATACGCTTGGCAATAGCCGTCACCATTGACGCGCTGAAGTCGGGAGCGTTTTTCAGCTCGCAGTAAAAGCCGTTGGAAACGGAATGTTCCACGCTAAGGCTACACTCCGGAAAGGTATCTTTGATGGCTTTTTGCAGCAGGAACGTAAGCGAGCGCTGATAGCACCGCTTTCCGTCGGGGTGCGCGTAGTCAATGAAGCGCACCGTTTGCGGCCCCGACACCTCGTACCACAGCTCCTTGAGCTGGTTGTTGGCCAGCGCGGCAAGGATTGCCGATGCCAGCCGGATATTTTGGTCTTGCGCTACCTGCAGCAGCGATACTCCCGGCTCGTAGGCCTTCGTTATTCCGTTGTTTTCGCAGTAAATGTTGATAAACTTCATTATTTCTTAATCTAATAAACGGTAGGAATATTTTAAAAATTACAAACTGTCGGACTAAAACAAAATGAAAAACGAGGTTGTATTTTGTAGGGATTGCCCGGGTTTCTATTCAACCCTTTCGAATACCAACTCTCGCTGCATATTGATTTGTTGTTCAAAATCATTGGCTTTGAATTTCATTTTATCAGTTAAACAATTTACTAAATTTCATACCTACAAAGGTAACACTTTTTCATTATCAGGCGAAAACAGGCAATTGCCTATTGCACAAAATATATTATCTTTGTGTACATATAAGCCACATATTTTCAAATAGAAAAAGAGACAGCCGTAACTGTATGCAATATTTTAGATTTGTCAAGCCATTATAAATAAAATGAATATGGGAAATTTAGGATATGGATTTCGTCCCGTACATCCGGGAGAATTACTAAAAGAAGAAATTGAATATAGGGGTATTTCACAACGTAAAA
>JAISAC010000164.1 GCA_031266935.1 Prevotellaceae bacterium | reverse complement strand
TGTGTGTGTGTGTGTGTGTGTGTGTGTGTGTGTGTGTGTGTGTGTGTGTGTGTGTGTGTGTGTGTGTGTGTGTGTGTGTGTGTGTGTGTGTGTGCTGCGGAAATTTTGAATTCTGAATTTTGAATTGAGCTGGCAATGAAAAAAATTTTGAATTTTTGAATTCTTAAATTTTTGAATTCTGCCACATACGGCGCATCGGCTGCCGGCAAGAGGCTACAGGCAGCGGGTTGAGAGGTATTCGTAATTCCTAATTCGTAATTCCTAATTGTATGTATGGCTTGCGGCATAAAATTAAATTACATGCGCTTTTTTGAACGGGTTACCAGCTTTACCAATAAATAGCAAACGTTGAGCGGTAAAGGTACATATTTTTTCTAAGAACTTTTGGGCAAGCGAGCGGAGGACAAATATTAAATTATCTAAAGTAGGCAATAAAAATGTTTAAAATCCGGAAACACAACCCGCAGGGTTGAACATGACTAACCCCCAATGAAGCGAAGCGATTGGGGGATTACGCGAAGAGACTCCCCTGTACTCACAACCCGCAGGGTTGAATATGAATAACCCCCAATGAAGCGCAGCGATTGGGGGATTACGCGAAGATACTCTCCTATACTCACAACCCGCAGGGTTGAATATGAATAACCCCCAATGAAGCGAAGCGATTGGGGGATTACGCGAAGAGACTCTCCTATACTCACAACCCGCAGGGTTGAACAGAAAGCTATGCAGCATAATGCCCTCCCCCCTCTCCCCCCCCCAATCGCTGCGCTTCATTGGGGGTTATTCACATCCAACCTTTCAGGTTCGGCATCCGGATTTATCCGATACTTGATGGATGACATGGCAGCAGCGCCTCAAAAAATAAGGTCAATAAGGTTTTTGGAATGGTTGCTATGCTTGTTGGCTACTAAGGTAGCCTTGGAGAAATAGCGCGCACATTCAACCTTATTTACCTTATTGACAGTAACCACAGGAAATTCTGCGGATTTTTTTACTCTCAAAATACATTGAAAAAATCAATAGCACCTCAAAAAAAGATTTACCCATTTGACTACAATCATAGATTAAGCGTATTCTATTGCCGACGCTTTGGCTTGCCGGCGGGCAGGCGCAGGCTTTTGCGCCTTGCTTTCGCTGCGGGCGTAGCCAACTCCCCGCAGCGTGTACTCGGCATGCTCAACGCCATCCGGCTCATCGTCGGAGGTAAAGCAAATACCTTCGCAGGGATATTGCGCCACAAACCTGTCCCACATTTCGCTTTCCCTCGCGATGTAGGCTTCGTTGTAGTGGAAAATGCTGCTTGGCGTTACCTCTACGAAGTGAATAGCTGTTCTCTCGTCGTGCTCGTAGCGCACGCAAACGTTGCCAAAGGCTTTTACCAAAGCGTTTAGCTCCTTAAAAATGTATTGCTTTGATGTTATCATGGTGTGTAGTAATTTTTTAGCGTAGCAGCGAGGGTTTTGGAAAGCGCAATTGACCTTTCGCTTTCCGGGTGTCCAAACTCCGCGTCTGCGTAGTCTGCATTTGTTCTTAATCTTTTGATTTTTAGTATTTTTCTACTAAAATTACGGCTTTCATTAATGGATTTTCTTTTGCCGGATTGCTTGATGTACATCGCTACCCCGTTAGCTAAGGCGTTGTGCGATCCTTGCTGGTTTAGCTCCAACTCCCACACCTTATTTTTCCATGCCGTGCAGCCAAATGTGCATCATCAGCTGGTAGCAGCTATAGTAGGCGCTGTGCGCCACTGCGGAGTACAGCTTGTTTTCGTGCAGCAGCGCCGCCGCTTTGCCGGATGTTTCCGATTTACGTTGAAGATGGCCCATTTTTTCGCAGGTGTAACTAATTCTTTTTCACACTGCAGGCGGTTATTTCGGCGGCGATAATAGCAATGTAAAAAAGGGGGTTCATACTCGTGAAAAATTAAATTTTTGGTAAAGGTAGCCATTTACTTTCGAAAAGCAAATAGCTTGGAAGTTAAAAGTAAGTATATTCAGCGGCTGCAACAAAGCCATTCTGCAATAATCTTTTCAATATTTCGCGCAAAAGCCGCCTCCACCCGCCGCACATCAATGCAACAGGCAATCATACAATGCAGTAACTTACTTCTGGCATTCAATCCTTGCTGCAAATGTTCATTTTTGCGCAAAATGATTAACTTTGCACCGGCTAAACCTTAAGCTATGGCGTTTGGATTTTGAGCTATCCGAAAAAAGAAATTAATGGCACAAAACTATGGCACAAAACACAGTAAGCCTGCACGGCGTTGACATCTCCAACGCGCTGCCGCTGGTGTACATCGGCGGCCCCTGCATCATTGAGAGCGAGGACGGGTACTTGGCGACTGCCCGCGCGCTGAAAAAAATAGCAGCTGAGCACGGACAGCCGTTCATCCTCAAAGCATCGTTCGACAAGGCCAACCGCAGCGCGATAGACGCCTACCGCGGGCCGGGGCTGGAGAGCGGCCTGCGCATCCTTGCCGCCGCCAAATCGGAGCTGCAAGTACCCGTGCTGGTGGACGTGCACGAGCCTTGGCAGGCTGCCCGCTGCGCTGCCGTGGCCGATGTGCTGCAAATACCCGCCTTCCTGTGCCGGCAAACAGACTTGCTGCTGGCATGCGCCGAAACGGGCAAAGCCGTAAACGTAAAAAAAGGGCAGTTCCTTGCGCCCCAAAGCATGGAGAATATCATCCGGAAAATAGAATCTACCGGCAACCACAGCATACTGCTCACCGAGCGCGGCAGCAGCTTTGGCTACGGCGATTTGGTGGTGGACATGCGCGCGCTGCACATCATGAAGCAGCTGGGATACCCCGTAATTTTCGACGCTACGCACTCGGTGCAGAAGCCGGGGGCGCTGGGCAACGCTACCGGAGGCGACCGCACCTTGGCGCCCGTGCTGGCGCGCGCTGCTGCTGCCGTGGGCGTGGCCGGCATATTCTTTGAGGCGCACCCACAGCCCGAAAAAGCGCTCTCCGACGGGCCAAACTCCCTTACGTATAGCGGAGTGGCAGCGCTAATGCAGCAAACAGCGCAGATTGACAAAACGCAAAAGCAAGCTCCAAATTCCGAATTGGCGTAATATGCGCGTGGCCAAAATCCGGAATCCGGAATCCGGAATCTGAAATCTAAAATTTGAAATCTAAAATCTGAGGTAATATTATGGTAGATGAAAGCATAAACGTAGATGCGCTGGAGGTAAAAAACGCTGCGCTTGCCGCAATACGGACTGAGGTACAGTCGCTGGCAGCGTGCGAGGCCGCAATAGACCAAGCCTTTGTGCAGGCCGTTGAGGTGATTGCCCGGTGCAAGGGGCGCGTGGTGGTAGTAGGCATCGGCAAGAGCGGCATCATTGGGCGCAAGATTGCGGCAACGCTGGCCTCAACGGGTACGCCGGCAATGTTTGTACACGCCACGGAAGCCCTGCACGGCGACTTAGGCATGGTAACCCTGCACGACGTTATCTTTGCGCTATCGTACTCAGGCCACAGCGAAGAGCTGAACAAAATCCTGCCCATGCTGCGGCAGCGCGGGGTTACCATTATCGGCATGAGCGGCAACGCGCAATCGGAGCTGGCGCAAAAGTCCGGCGTGCACATCACGCTGCCGCCAATGCGCGAAGCCTGCCCCTACAACCTCGCCCCCACATCAAGCACCACCGCCATGCTCGGCGTTGGCGACGCGCTGGCCATCAGCCTGATGAAAATCAAAAAATTTGAGCAAAACGATTTTGCGCAGTTCCACCCCGGGGGGATGCTGGGCAAGCTGCTCACCTGCGGCGTGGTTGACATCATGCAGAGCGGGGACCGCAACCCCGTTGTTGACATCAACGCCACGGTGGAGGACGCGCTGCTGGTAATGACCAAAACCAAAAGCGGCGCTACGTCGGTGGTCAACAGCAACGGTACGCTGGTCGGATTTTTCACCGACGGCGATTTACGCCGCAACCTGCAAAAAGACGAAGCGCTGCTTCAAAAGCGCGTTGCCGATGTAATGACCAAAAACCCTATTGCGCTGACCAATAGCATGAAAGCGGCTGAGGCGGCAAAAATTATCAGCCGGCGGCACATAGACAATGCCCCGGTGGTTGACGCAAACGGAAAAGTAGTAGGCCTTGTGGACGAAGGCAACCTCATACCCTTTATTCCTACATAATTTACTGATATACAAGCAATCAAAACCATATTCCCCCGCCCTTTTTCTCAAGGCTGAACATTTTACAGCCCCAATATTGTGTTTGTTAACAAACATAATGCCAATATATGACTTTTTGGCTTAGTATTTTTGTACCTTTGCTGCCCCTCTGCCGACAGGGAGGGGGAATAGCTAAACATAATGTCTAACCCATAAAAATCATTTGAATGATGATAGAGAAACAAGAAGACGACGCGCAAGACCTGGAGCAACCCGTTGTGGCCGTCGAAAAAGAATCTGCGCAGGATTTCTTAGACGAAGCCGTTGAGCTTCACGCCAACGTTAGAGGTACCAACGCCTCAGCCGACATTGAGACGTTCGATTGGGACGCCTTTGAAAGCGAAAAAGACCTGTACGATGTTGACAAAACAACCATCACCGAAAAGTATGCAGACACCCTCTCAAAAGTTGGCGCCGGCGAAATTGTAGAAGGAACCGTAGTCTCGCTCAACAAGCGCGAAGTAGTAGTAAACATTGGCTACAAAAGCGAGGGCGTTATCAGCATCAGCGAATTTCGCTACAACCCGGAGTTCAAAGAAGGCGATAAGGTTGAAGTTTACGTAGAAAATACGGAGGATAAAAAAGGCCAGCTGCTGCTCTCGCACAAGCAGGCGCGGTCGCTGCGCTCGTGGGACAGGGTCAACGAAGCGCTGAACAACGACGAAATCATCCAAGGCTTTATCAAGTGCCGTACCAAAGGCGGCATGATTGTCGACATATTCGGCATTGAGGCCTTCCTGCCCGGCTCGCAAATTGACGTGAAACCTATCCGCGACTACGATATTTTTGTTGGCAAAAATATGGAGTTCAAAGTCGTAAAAATCAACCCCGAATTTCACAACGTGGTGGTGTCGCACAAGGTGCTCATTGAGGCCGAAATTGAGGCGCAGAAAAAAGAAATTATAGCAAAGCTCGAAAAAGGGCAAGTGCTCGAAGGTACGGTGAAGAACATCACCTCCTACGGCGTATTCATCGACTTGGGCGGCGTGGACGGACTTATCCACATCACCGACCTGAGCTGGGGACGCGTAGCGCACCCCGACGAAATTGTAGAGTTAGACCAAAAGCTCAACGTGGCTATCCTGGACTTCGACGACGCAAAAAAGCGCATCGCGCTTGGCCTAAAGCAGCTCTCGCCCCACCCGTGGGACTCGCTCAACCCCGAGCTGAAAATAGGCGACAAGGTTACCGGAAGGGTAGTCGTAATGGCCGACTACGGCGCTTTTGTTGAGATTGCACCGGGAGTAGAAGGCCTAATCCACGTCTCGGAAATGTCGTGGTCGCAGCACCTGCGAAGCGCTCAGGACTTCCTGAAAGTCGGCGACGAGGTAGAAGCGGTTATCCTGACCTTAGATAAGGGAGAGCGCAAAATGTCGCTCGGCATCAAGCAGCTCAAACCCGACCCGTGGGAAAACTTTGAGGTGAAATACCCCGTCGGTTCACACCACAAATCCAAGGTGCGCAACTTTACCAACTTTGGCGTGTTTGTTGAAATAGAAGAGGGCGTGGACGGATTGGTGCACATCAGCGACCTGAGCTGGACTAAGAAAATCAAGCACCCCAACGAGTTCACCCAAATCGGCGCCGAGCTTGAGGTAGTAGTGCTCGAGGTGGATAAGGAAAACCGCCGCCTGAGCCTTGGCCACAAGCAGGTAGAGGAAAATCCATGGGATGTATTTGAAACTATCTTTATCATCGACAGCATACACGAAGGCACCGTTACCGAAACCATGGAGAAAGGCGCGCTCGTAGCCTTGCCCTACGGCGTTGAAGGTTTTGTAACGCCCAAGCACCTCGTCAAGCAAGACGGCATCACCGCTAAGGTTGACGAAAAGCTGCCGTTCAAGGTAATTGAGTTCAACAAAAACTCCAAGCGCATTATCCTTTCGCACAGCCGCACCTACGAAGACGCCAGGCGCGAAGGTAGCGAGGCAACCCGCAAGGAGGAGGCCGAAACCACCCAAAAAGCCATAAAGAAAGTAAAGGCTTCGCTGGAAAAAACCACCCTGGGCGACATTTCCGGGCTGGCTGCCTTGAAAACCGAAATGGAAAGCAACGAAAAGAAGAAGGAAGCGCTGAAAGAAGCGCCGACACCGGAGCCGATAGCCACTCCTGCACCGGAGCCGGCCAACGAGCCTGCACCAGAGCAAGAGGCCAACGAGCCTGCACCAGAGCAAGAGGCCAACGAGCCTGCACCGGAGCAAGAGGCCAACGAGCCTGCACCGGAGCCGGCCAACGAGCCTGCACCGGAGCAAGAGGCCAACGAGCCTGCACCGGAGCAAGAGGCCAACGAGCCGGAGCCTAAAGCAGAGGAATAGCAAAGCATATCTTTCTTTCTCTCTATACGAAAAATTCCCCGCCGGTACTGTACGTACAAAGGTGGGGAATTTTTTTTGTTGGCGTTTGCAAATGGTAACTATAATAGTTATCTTTGTTTTTATTATTAGAGATTAAGTCAATTTAATTACAGGTTAGGGGAAGTCCTAAAAACTCCCCCAAATGAGGTAATGAGGTTAATATACATCGTTACTCTCGTTAGTACTGAGGTTGTTTTGTTGAGAAAATTAGGTAAAACCGAGCGTAGCGAGTTCACGAACACTTTAAAAATAAGCACGAGTGAGTAAATGAAATTGCATCCTCAAAAAAACCTCATTCTCA
>JAISAC010000018.1 GCA_031266935.1 Prevotellaceae bacterium | reverse complement strand
TTTGGTAAATGGCGCGCAGCTGCGGATAGACACCTTTATCCACCGCCGAGAGCTGCGGCAGCGGGATTTCGCACAGGGCAATAAAGTACTCCACCTCTACCAGCACGCGGTAGCGAATGAGCGCAAGCTCCGAAAAGTACATCGTCAGCTCCTGAGCTTGCCTGCGGTAGCGCCCGTCAATGGGCGAAATGGCGGTTAAGGTTGACAGGTCCATTTTGAATTTTAAATTAGAAATTGAAGCTTTCCACCCTTGCTAAATATAATAATAACAGAGGATTATAAGATAGATAAAAAATATAATTTTATAATAATAATGAGCGAATTAATAATTACAAATTAGATATTTCAAAAGTGCGTTTACCGTCCCGTAGGGTGGGGGGTGTGCAAAGCTGCGTAATTTTTCTGCTAATTTTTGCTGAAAAAATCAACCTACCCTACCCGCAGGGGTGACACTTTATTAATCGTATGGTTTAGCAAACAGATGGGCGCGCATACGGACATCTTAGCATACGGGTAGGCGATATGCCGTCCCTGCGAGAGGGGGGAGGCACAACATTCTACCAACATTCTGTCCCCCCTCGGCTACGCTCGGGGCAGGCTCTGCGGGACGGCACAAACGCCTCTCTCCGCTGCAGCGGGGATTAAGAGATAAAGAGATGAATGCCCTATGGGCAATTGAGGTGCTGCTATTTTTCAGGTTTCGACCTTAAACTTTCCAAAGGCTTCGTCCCACATAGCAGTATCCTGCGGATCATATACTTCGAGCTCTACAGAATTGCGCACTACTGCGCGGGCTTCGTCCACCGATTTTATGCAGCCGGCCGCCATAGCCTGCACCATAATATTGCCAATGGCCGTAGCTTCCGACGGGCCTGCTACTACGGGCAATCCAATAGCGTTTGCCGTAAGCTGGTTGAGCAGCGGGTTTTTGGCGCCGCCGCCTATCACGTGCAGCTTTTCTATCGGGTGCTGCGCAAATTCTTTGAGCTTGTCCAGCGTGTAGCGGTACTTCATGGCTAAGCTGTCGAAAATGCAGCGCACCAGCTCGGCATCGGTGGCCGGCGCTGCCTGTCCCCGCCTGGCGCAGTAGCCTGTAATGGCGCTGGTCATGTTTTCCGGATTGGCAAATTCGGGGGCGTCGGGGTCTATCAGGAAGCGGAATGGCTGCTCGGCTTTGGCCATGCTCACCAGCTCGGCGTACTCGAGCTTCTTGCCGTCGCGGAGCTCCCACTCCGCCTTGCAGCGCTCAAGCAGCCACATGCCCGTGATATTTTTCAGGAAGCGGAAAGTTCCGCCAACGCCGCCCTCATTGGTGAAGTTTTGGCGGTACGAGCTGTCATTTATAATAGGCTCCTTACTCTCAATGCCCATGAGCGACCACGTGCCGGAGCTCAGGTAGGCAAAGTTCCTGTCCGACGCCGGCACAGCCAGCACAGCAGAGGCGGTGTCGTGCGTTCCTACAGCAACTACCGGAATGGGAGGAACGCCCTCTATCAGGATGATACGCTCTTTTATTTCGCCTATCACGTCGCCGGGCATCACTATAGCCTCCATAATGCCTGCCGAAACGCCCATTGCGTCGAAGAGCTTTTTTTCCCACGTCATTGTGCGCGGGTTGAACAGCTGCGATGTGGTGGCAAAGGTAAACTCGGTGCACTTTTTCTTTGTCAAGAGGTATGCAAGCAAGTCCGGCATAAAGAGCAGGGAGTACGCTCGCTCAAACATACCCGGTTCGTTTTGCTTGATAGCAAAAAGTTGGTATAGGGAGTTGATGTTCATCACCTGAATACCGGTAGCCTCGTACACCTCTCGGCGCGGGATGAGTTCAAAGAATTTTTCGGGCATGCCGTTGGTTTGCGGGTCTCGGTAGGCGTATGGCGGGTTTAGTATTCTGCCCTCCACGCTAAACAGCCCAAAGTCCACCCCCCACGTATCAATACCTACCGATGTAGGGGTGATTTTTGCGGCCACACCGGCGGCAAATCCTGCGGTAAGGCTTGAAAAGAGCGCGCCGGTATCCCAGTAGTAATGGTTGAACTTGTGTACAGGCGCGTTAGGAAATCGCGTAAGCTCCTGCATGTGCAGCTTGCCGTTTTCCAGCGTACCTGCGTAGCAGCGCCCGCTGGTGGCGCCGAAATCGAATGCTAAAAAAGTGTGCTGTCCCATCGTTTTTCTATTTTTTTTATGAGTGAATGTATTTGTTCTAAAAGTTAAAGTCCTAAAAATTAAAGTCCTAAAAATTAAACCTTACCCCCACAAATCCCGATACGTTTTCGCTGCGGCGCCCGCTGAAAACATCGCCATATCTGCTTGGCAGATCTGTTGCCGTGCTGCTTCCGTCGTCATCTTTAAGCTTAAGGGATGGCTTACCGTACATCAGGCCGCTCACGCCGCCCACCAGCTGAAACGGGTAGTAAAGGTTAATGGCTAAATTTGCTCCGGCCTTGTAGTAGTAACTCTCAAGCGAAATGCTCCCTGCGCTCACGGTTTCCCACCCAAACCCTACATACGGCGAAAGCGAGAAGTTACGCCAGAAGTAAATTCCTTTGCCTAACCCCACGTTACCCCGCGTGAAAGAGTAGCTTTTCTTGCCGCTCTCCATAGCATAGCTCCTCGCAAAGTCATCCGTTAGCGCGTAGCTTGCCGTTTCCATTTCGCCTTCGACGTACACGTACAATCCCGGCCATATTCCCAGGTTAATAAGCCTGTTGGTGAGCACTTCTGCCCGCAGCAGCCATTTTTCGGAACCTCCAACTCCGGGGTCGTAGCCCAGCATCATGCCTATTCCGGCATCGTTGCGCTGCTCCAGCGTCATGCCCTTTTCTACCTTTCGTCCGGCAATCTGGTAAAATTTGCTGGCCTCGCTTTTTCCGGTTGCCAGCGTACGGTTGTCGGCAACGCCGCCGGCAACGCGTACAACCCCTTTTCGCACAGCCTTTAGCTGGCCTTTGCTGTTTTGCTCGTACTCCAGCACGTAGTAGCGCTGGTCGGTTTTCAGCCCTTCCTTTTTGCCAATCTTGGCGCGGATAGGGTCGAGCTCCCACACGCCCGACTGCACCTTGAATGCCGCCACTTTTTTCTCCAGGTTGTCTATCGTGCTGCTGTACCCCTTCTCCAGCATTTCGTTCAGCAGCGCCTCTTTTGACTTCGGCTTGAGGGAGAGGCTTGCCAGGGCTTGCATGCTACCGCTTTGGCCGTTCTTGAGCTTACCCGTAATGAGCGCGCTGGTGCTGACGTTTACGCCCGACTGCAGCACAAACTCCAGCTCAAAAGGAATTTGGTCAAAGCGCCTGCTTTTTTCGCTCAGCGCTTCCGGTGCATCCTGCTCGTCCGGCCATGTCTCGTAGATGCTGTTTTCTACTTCGCTGTCGAATTTGAGCTTGAATACCATAGCGCGCACCATAGATTTCCACGAGTGGACGTCCGTTTCGATATTGGCCGAGTAGATGATGCTGCTGTAGTCCAGCGCCACTACGTAGGTTTTGGAGATGAGCTTTCTTCCTAAATCCTTTAGCTCGTCAGCGCCGCGCTTGGTAGCGTTGGCCATGAGGAAAGCATCGTCGGTGGCGTTCACCTCGCCGCGCCGGTGAATTAAGTCCATGCTCATGCTTCCGTCGGGCTTGCGGAGGTACCATGCCTCCACCTCCTGCCGGGCTACATTTTGTCGCGTAAGTTCCGCCAGCACTACCTGCCACGCGGTTGGCGAGGCGTTGCTGCGGGGCATTTGAGTGAGCCTCGCTTCGTTTATACCCAGCTTGTTGGTATAAAATTTTGCTTCGGCAGGAATTTTTTGAAACTCCTGTAGCGTTACCGCGTCGTAGCTATCGCCGTGCGTAAGCAGAATAAAGTTTACCGTTGGTCTGTCGTAGGCAGCCGTTTGCGCCAAGGCCACTTTGCCCGGCATCGCAGCCGGCAGCAAGGCAAGCACAGCAGCTGTCCGGAAAGCGAGAGCAGAAAGTCGAAAAATTTTCATACGCGTTTAATTTTTAAAATTTTATGGTTTATAATACGTTACTTAATTTTCGCAGGTACATATTAGGTTTCTATCGCCGTATCCGTTATCTATTTTGCTCACGTAGGGGAAAAACTTATTTTCCTTTACCCACTCCAGCGGGAATGCGGCGCGCTCGCGGCTGTAGGGGTGCGTCCACTCGTTGGCGCACAGCTCGAGCGCCGTGTGGGGCGACATTTTGAGCAGGTTGTCGGCTTTGTCGGCAGCGCCGCTTCTGATTTCCTCACACTCGGCTTTTATGGCAACCAGCGCCTCAATAAACCGGTCTATTTCTGCCTTATCTTCGCTTTCGGTAGGCTCTACCATGAGCGTTTCGTGGACGGGGAACGAGAGCGTTGGCGCGTGGAAGCCGTAGTCCATCAGGCGGCGGGCAACATCGCTGCTTTCCACTCCGTAGTCGTTGCGAAACTCGCGGCAGTCAATGATGCACTCGTGCGCCACGCGGCCGCTGCTGCCCGAGTAGAGCGTGGCGTAGTGCGGCGCCAGCTTGCACGAGATGTAGTTGGCGTTGAGGATAGCAACGGCGGTAGCGCGCCGCAAGCCGTCGGCGCCCATCATTTTGATGTAGCCGTAGGTGATGGGCAGTATGCTTGCGCTGCCCAGCGGCGCTGCGGCAACGGCGTTTGTGCCTTTTTCGTCGCCTACTTTTGCCATGCCGTGCGAGGGCAAAAACGGGGTGAGGTGCTTTGCCGTGCATACAGGCCCCACGCCCGGCCCGCCGCCGCCGTGCGGTATGGCAAACGTTTTGTGCAGGTTGAGGTGGCATACATCGGCGCCAATGAAGCCGGGGCTGGTGTACCCCACCTGGGCGTTCATGTTGGCGCCATCCATGTAAACCTGCCCGCCGCTGTCGTGCACAATATCCGCTATTTCGCGGATTTTACTCTCAAAAACGCCGTGCGTCGAGGGGTAGGTAATCATGAGGCACGACAGGTTTTGCGCATGCAGCGCTGCCTTTGCCTTCAGGTCGTCCACGCTGATGTTGCCCTGCGCGTCGCACGCCACCACCGATACGGTCATGCCGGCCATGGCGGCGCTTGCCGGATTTGTTCCGTGCGCCGAGGCGGGAATTAGCGCCACGTTGCGGTGAGCCTCTCCGCGCGAAAGGTGGTACCGGCGAATAGCCATCAGGCCGGAGTACTCGCCGTTGGCGCCGGAGTTGGGCTGAAACGAAACCGCGTCGAAGCCTGTAATTTCGGCCAAGTCTTTTGCCAGCTCATCCACCAGCTCGAGGTAGCCTTGCGCCTGCTCGCGCGGCACAAACGGGTGAACATCGCCGAACTCCTGCCAGCTGATGGGCAGCATTTCGGCGGCGGCGTTGAGCTTCATGGTGCACGAGCCTAAGGGTATCATGCTGTTGGCCAACGATACATCGCGGCGTTCCAGCTTCTTGATGTAGCGCATCAGCTCCGTTTCGCTGCCGTACTTGGAGAAAATCCGCTCGGTCATAAAGGCGCTGCTGCGAAGCTGATTTTTATCAAAAAAACACCTGTCGGCAGGTTTTACTTGGCAGCCAAATACAGCGGCAACTTTTTCCACCTCATCTGCCGTGGACAGCTCATCGAAGCTGACGCGTACGCTGGTTGAGGTTGGGTAAAAAAAGTTGAAGCCGCCGGCTTCGGCCTTCTTCTTTATTTCGTCGGCATTTACATTTTGAACTTCTACCGTATCAAAAAAGCTGCTGCTTGCCAGCGTATAACTTTTCTGCATATAACTTTTCTGCAGCAGCGCGGCGGCAAGGTCGGCAGCGCAGCGATGTACGCTTTGCGCTATGGCGGCTATTCCTTTTGCGCCGTGGTACACGGCATACATGCCCGCCATGGTGGCCAGCAGCGCCTGCGCCGTGCAGATGTTGCTGGTTGCCTTTTCGCGCTTGATGTGCTGCTCGCGCGTTTGCAGCGACATGCGCAGCGCCTGCTTGCCCGTCCGGTCTACCGAAATACCGATGATGCGCCCCGGCATGGAGCGCTTGTACTCGCTTTTGGTGGCCATGTACCCGGCGTGAGGCCCACCGAATCCCATAGGAATACCAAAGCGCTGCGTGCTGCCCACGGCAATATCGGCGCCCCATGCGGCGGGTTCCTGCAAAAGCGCAAGGCTCAAAATATCGCAGGCGGCGGTGAGCAAAATCTGTTTGCCGTGCAGCTTCTGCGCAAAAGCGGCGTAGCTTCGCACCTCACCGTTGGCGGCAGGGTACTGCACCACGGCGCCAAAGCATTTTTCGCTTGGCTCGTACTGCTCAAAGCGGCCGGTAACAACCTTTACGCCCAGCGGCGTCGAGCGCGTACGGATAACATCGAGCGTTTGCGGGAAAATATTTTCGTCAACAAACAGCTCGTTTTTTCCCTGCTTTGCGGCTTCCCTCGGGCGCAGCTCAAGCATCATGTGCATGGCTTCGGCGGCGGCGGTGGCCTCGTCGAGCAGCGAGCAGCAGCTCACCTGCATACCGGTGAGGCTGCATACCACGGTTTGGAAGTTGAGCAGCGCCTCTAACCGTCCCTGCGAAATTTCGGCCTGATAGGGCGTGTAGGAGGTGTACCATGCAGGATTTTCCAAAATGTTGCGCTGGATGACGGCAGGCAAGTACGTGCCGTAATACCCCATTCCTATCAAAGTGCGTAGCGGCTTATTTTTGGCGGCAAGCTGCTTTATTTTTTGCAAGTACTCGTGCTCGCCTATGGCGGCGCTTAGCTTGAGCGGTTGCGGCAGGCAAATATCGGCAGGAATAACCTGCGACATCAGCTCGTCTATGCTTTTAACGCCAACAGCGTCAAGCATTTCGGAGATTTCTGCTTCGTTTGGCCCAACATGACGGTAATAAAAAGGGTTCATATTAATTAACAATTAATAATTAACAATTAACAATTAATAATTACGAATAGCGCCTGCATTAGCTGTATTCGTAATTCAAAAATTCAAAAAAATCATAATTCAAAATTCAAAATTCAAAATTTCTTCTGCGTTTCTACGACCATCCTCACTAATAATTCTTTGGCTCGGAATAAGTGCGTTTTTACGGTGCCGATAGGGATGTTCAGCTCTGCGGCAATTTCTTCGTAGGCGTACTCTTTAAGGTATCGCAGCTCAATGATATGGCGGTACTGCGGCTTGAGCTTGTCCAGCAGCAGCGATGTTTCTGCTATATCCTGCTCGGCAATCATATTTTCTTCCGGGTTAAGCTGGACGTTTTTCGCGTTAAAATCCTTGTCCTCCACCAGCTTGTCAATGGAAATGGTGCTGCCTGTCCTGCGCTTGCGCATAAAATCAATGCAACAGTTGTTGGCAATACTGTACACCCACGTGCTGAAAGCGTACTTGCTGGAGTAGCTGTCTATATTTTCAAACGCTTTGGCAAATGTTTGCTGGGCTAAATCTTCGGCGTCGGCAACGTTTCCGAGGCGCTGCTTGAGGAGGTGCAAAACGCCTTCGTAGTACCTTTCTATGAGGATGTTGAAAGCGTTCATATCTCCCTTTCGAGCTTGCTCTATCTGCTGCAGCCCAATTTTTTCTGCCTCTTTCTGCATTTACTAGTTTCTTTTTACTTTATTTTTTTTATTTTTTGCAGGTTGGGCTGCGCCATGCCGGCTATAAAAGCAAGCAGCGGCGAAAAAATATCGTACAGCAGCAGCCAGATAACAAGGCCGCGCTCTTGCAGCTTTCCGGTTGCCTTAATGAGTATCGCCACCTGCGCCGCAAAGCGGAAGAGCAGCAGCGGAGCGACGGCAGCAGCAAAAAGTAAGTGCCCATGCAGCAGCGCAGCAATGCAGGCGAGCGCAGCGGCGCAAAGGTAGAACAGCGCGCGCGAAGCCATCTCTACGTGAATACGCTTTTTGCCGCGCTTGCCCATGCCCAGCAGCGAGGCGTACGTGCACTTTTGCTGAAACCACTGGCCAAAGGTGAGCCGCTGCGATGACGAAAGAATGGCGTCGTGCTCAAGCGTTACCCGCGTATTTTGCCGGTTGGCGTTGCGGCACAAAAAAATGGTTTCTTCGCTTTGCGGGTACGAGTTGTAGTGCGCAAATCCTTTGTTGCGGAAAAAGAGCTCCTGGCTTATGCCCATATTCTTGACGCTGCTGCGGTAGGGAGCGCCCTTTATGGCAGCGCGAAGCGAAAAGAGCGCCGAAAATACGCTGTCGCAGCGCATAATTTTCTCTAAAATACCTCTACGGCGCTTGCTGCGGCAGTAGCTTATCACCACCTCGCCCGTATCGCCAAAAGCCTGCTGCATGGCGGAGAGCCACCTGTCGCTACTCGGGATGCAATCCGGCTCGGTAAAGATAATGGTTTCGTAGCGGGCGGCCTTGATGCCAACGGTAATGGCCAGCTTCTTATCATGCATAAACTTTTGCCCCTGCTCAATGGCGGTAACCTGCAGGTTGGTGTAGTCCTGCTTGAGGCCGTAAAGCAGCATTTCGCTGTCGTCGGTGGAGCAGTTGTTTACCACCACCACCTCAAACTGCGGGTAATTTTGCGTCAAAAACAGCGGCAAATTTTTTTCAAGGTTATGCTGCTCGTTCTTGGAGCATATAACTATTGACACAGGCTGCTGCTTACGGCGCACTTGGTCTTCCTTGAGGCTAAAGCAAGCAACCTTGCGGTGCTGCACCAGGTAGAAGTGCAGCTGGATGAGCGTACAAAGCAAAAAAATACCGTATATGGCATATATGTAGTTAGGGATTTTATCCCACTGAATGGCGTACAAAAAATCAAAATTCATTTCAAAAAAAATAGAAATTCAGGTATCGCTGCTGCCCGGGTTCGTAAATTCCAGCCCTATCTTATGGTTTTAAGCGGCTCTTTATTAAGCCGCAATAAAAACCAGCTGAAAAAAATAGCTGAAAAAAATAGTTGTGCAATGTTACTAAACATTTTGGAAATTCCACCTATTCCTGCGGCACTATTTATAAACATATTGGAATTAAGCGTTGAAAAAAATTTTGGTGGCGCGCTTTACACCGACCGCACTTGGGTAGCCTGGTGGCGGGAGATTCCTCGCTGCGCTCGGAATGACGGTGGATTATTTTTTATAGCACCAAAAAAAAGAAATAACCATTTTTTCCGCGAGGTGTTCGGCTAATATTGCGGCCAATTTTGTACCTTTGCCCTCAAACTTGGTAATCACAGCGTAGAATTTAAACGACAGAAATTTTCCTCTATATTGCTGATTATAAAGATTTTTACGAATAAAAAAATACACCTAATGTTGATATAATATGCTAAATACCAGAACGCTATAAAATTTTGTCGTGTACTAAAAAGACAAATTACATAAAAGAAGCAGTACAATTTAATTGGATTTTATCAATTTATGATATACAAATTGGGTTTGGATGTAGGGTCAACAACCGCTAAGATAGCCGTTTTGGACGCCAACGGGCAGCTGGTTTACCATGCGTACCGCCGGCACAACACAAAAGTAACGGAGGTGGTATGCACCTTTTTTGACGAAATAAAGGAGAAGCTGGGCTGCTGCAAGGTGAGCGCCATGGTTACGGGGTCGGCAGGCATGGGCATTTCGGAAACAGCGCGAATCCCGTTTGTTCAGGAGGTTGTTGCCGCCTCGCGCCTCATTTTTGAAAAATATCCCAGCGTCCGTACGCTCGTAGATTTGGGAGGCGAAGATTCTAAGATGATTTTTTTTCACCCCGACCACCAGCCGGATATTCGGATGAACGGCAACTGCGCCGGGGGCACGGGCGCGTTTATTGACCAAATGGCCATGCTGCTCAACATCCCCATTGAGGAGCTCAGCGCGCACGTGGCGCCCACCCACACCATTTACGCCATTGCCTCGCGCTGCGGCGTGTTTGCCAAAACGGATGTACAAAATCTTATCAGCAGGGAGGTGCCCAAGTCGGACATTGTGGCGTCGGTATTTCACGCCGTTGCCATGCAGACCATGAATACGCTGGCGCGCGCCTGCGACATTGCCCCAAAGGTAATGTTTTGCGGAGGGCCATTCTCGTTTTTGCCGCTGCTAAAAGACTTTTTCCTGAAAGCCATGCGGCTTTCGCCGTCCGACGTTGCTGACGCCGAGCATCCCGAAATTGTATCGGCCTGCGGCGCGGCGCTCATGGAGGCAGCCCGCCTTGAGGTGGATATCGACAGCCTGCGCAAGCGCGTAGCCGCCGAGCGCACCGCCGCAGCGCCGCGCAAAAATGCCCTCCCCATGCTCTTTGCCGACGACGCCGAGCGCGAGCACTGGCTAACGCACGAAAAAGAGGTGGAGCTTGTGCAAAAGGTAGCCATAGCCGGCTACCGCGGAAGCAGCTGCTACGTGGGCATAGACAGCGGCTCCACAACGACCAAAATAGCCATCATTGGCGAGGACAAGGAGCTTATCTACAAGCATTACGCGCACAACGACGGCAACCCGCTACATGCGGTGAAGCGCGGGCTGCAGGGCTTTGCCGACGCGCTGCAGGCGGCGGGCAAGAAGCTAAAGATTGCCGGCAGCGCCGTAACCGGCTACGGCGAAGACCTTATCCGCGCAGCCTTTGGCATAGACCACGGCGTGGTGGAAACCATTGCGCACTACACCGCGGCGCACTACCTGAACCCCGACTTGAGCTTTGTGCTCGACATCGGCGGCCAGGATATGAAGGCTATCTTCATAAAAAACGGCGAGATAAGCCGCGTTGAGCTCAACGAAGCCTGCTCGTCGGGCTGCGGGTCGTTTGTCGAAACGTTTGGCAAATCGCTCGGCTACAGCGCTCCGGAGTTCGCAGCCCTTGCCTGCACCGCCTCTCAGCCTTGCGACTTGGGTACGCGCTGCACGGTGTTCATGAACTCGAAGGTGAAGCAATCGCTGCGCGAAAACGCCACGACGGCCGATATTGCCGCCGGACTTTCGTACTCGGTAATCAAAAACTGCCTCTTTAAGGTGCTAAAGTTTAACGATTTGCAGGAGCTCGGAGATAACATTGTGGTGCAGGGAGGCGCGTTTAAAAATGCCTCTATACAGCGCGCTTTGGAGGTGGTAACCGGCAAAAAAGTTACGTGCAGCAAAATACCCGAGCTCATGGGAGCGTATGGCGCGGCGCTGATTGCAATGAACGGAAAAAGAAAAAACGGTATTTGAATTACGGTCAGAAAATATACAGCAAAATATTATACAGCATATTACACAGCATATTACACAGCATATTACACAGCAAAATTATACAGCAAAATACTATACAGCATACCATACAGCCCGGAATGTTTCACTTTGAACTTTTGAGCTATAAGCTATACGTGCTCTTATGCATGACGCTTGCGGCAAGTTTTTTTGCCGAAGCGCAAAGCGTAAGCTGCTCGCCAAATCGGGTAGCATTTACTCCAAGCGTTGCCGTTGGGCAAACGTCATTGGCGCAAAGCGTTACCGTTACGGCAGCAACCCTCGGCAGCAGCGCTGTTATCATGCAGCCCGGCTCGCAGGTGCAAATATCGCTAACCGGCGCAGCCGGCACGTATAGCCGCACCCCCATCACCATACCCGCCGGCGAGCTTGCGGAGGGCAAGGCTGTTTACGTGCGCTTTGCCCCAGCCTGCAGCGGATTTTCCGACAGCGTCGTCAGCACTTCCGTTATTTTTCTCAACCAGCACAGCGAGCTGCTCGGCAGCATGTCCGTAACGGGCGTTGTGCGGCAGGAGAGCGCAGCGGGCGGCGGACGGCCTTTCAAGGTTGCGACGTTCAACGTGGAGTGGCTTGGCTGCCCCGACAACGGCCCCGAGGACAAAACGCTGCAAATGCGCAACGTGGCTACCGTCATCAGGGCAATGGATGCAGACATAGTTGCGCTACAAGAAGTGACCAACAACCCCACGAAAAGCCTCGACACCGTGCTGGCGCACCTTGGCAGCGCGTGGGGTGGGTATATTGAGCTTCACAACCCGTCGAGCTGCGCCCAGAGCGAGGCAATTATTTACAAGAAAAGCAGCGCTACCCTCACCGGCGCACCCTTCCTCATGAGCAACGCCGGCAGCTACAGCGCATGGGCGAGCGGACGCTACCCGGTGGAGTTTAGCTTCGACGTAAACACCGGAGGCTATACCGTTCCCATTACGCTCATAAACCTGCATGCCAAAGCCTACAGCGACCTCGCAAGCTACAACCGCCGCGTGGAGGCTTCGCAGGGGCTAAAGGCGCTGCTCGACGGCAGCAGTTACTACCGCGCGCAACACCTCATCGTTCTGGGCGATTTTAACGACGACATTGATGTGGCAACGTACTGGCAATTGGCTTCGCCCTACAAAAACTTTACGGACGACAGCCTCAACTACTGCTTTCTTACCAGCCCAATCACCGAAGACATCTCCATGATAGACCACATCATGATTTCCGGCAAGCTGCTTCCGTACTACATACCCCACAGCGCCCGGCTGGAAACCGATGCGGCAAACATCATACCCAGGTACGCGTCCACCACCTCCGACCACCTTCCGGTAATCGCCGCCTTTGCCTTTGGCAAGACGGAGCAGGCGATACCCGTGCCCGACCTCTACATCGTTAAGCGGGACAGCGAGCCCAGCTTCGATATGCCTGCGTACAGCACCGAAAGCCAGCCGCTGCGCTACGCCATAGACAGCGGCGTTATGGCGTCGCTCAGCAACCGGAGGGTAACGTTCTTCGACACGGGCATGGTGCGCATGGTGGTCTGGCAGCCGGGGGACGTTTCGTTTGCGCCTGTCGCCAAGTTTTTCTACATCCGGGTAACCAACCGCAGCGTTGCTCCCCAAATTACCGCCCAGCCTGCGGGGCAAAGCGTGGCGCTGGGGGCAACGGCAGCCTTTTCCGTGCAGGCAGCCGGAACAGCGCTGCGCTATCAGTGGAAAAAAGACGGGGTGAAAATTTCGGGGGCAACGTCGTTCCGCCACGCCATTCACCACGCCAACAACCCTCACATTGGCTACTACTCGTGCGAGGTGAGCAACGATGCGGGTAGCGTAGCGTCGCAGGCTGCGCCGCTGTGCGTGAACACCAGCTGCCCAACCTTGCCCACCGCTACGGATAAAAATGCTTTCGAAAAGCGCATCAGGCTATACCCCAACCCCGTGCGGCAAACGCTCTTTGTGGAAAGCGACGCCGGCAACATTGCCGAGGTGCGCATATACAGCGCCGGCGGAGCAATGGTTTACGAGCAGAAAAACGTACGCGCACCGGCGCTGAGCATCGACACCTCCGGCTGGGAAAGCGGCGCCTACGTGGCAGCTATCGTATCGGATAGGGGAGAGAGAGCCGCTAAGGTGGTGGTGAAATTTTGAATTCTGAATTTTGAATTCTGAATTTCAGAAGTGATGCAGAACACGTAGGTGTTCAGGTGCAGAACATGTAGGTGCGCAGGGCATGTAGAGACGTGGCGCGCCGCGTCTCTACGGATGCGCCGCCACCGCCCACCCCTGCTGCCCGCCGTGCTCGTCCTTCCGAGCGCTGAGAGGAATCTCCTCCTGCACCGACCGCACTTGGGTAGCCTGATAGCGGGAGATTCCTCGCTGCGCTCGGAATGACGGGCGCCAAGTGAGGCTGTGTGAAAAAGGAGATTCCTCGCTGCGCTCGGAATGACGGGCGCCAAGTGTATGGGGGAGGGGGGACGGCAAATGCGCACCCACCGTTGCAACAACGTCATTCATCATTCATCATTCAAAATTCAAAATTCAAAATTCAGAATTCAAAATTCCTATTAACGCCATGCTTTTATTAGAAAATATCAACGAGGTAGATAATCACAAGAAAAAGCAGCTCATCTGCAAGGGCTGCGAAAACCACTGCACCATCAGCCGGTTTGAGTTCGGCAACGGTAACGTGTTCTTTGGCGGGAACAAGTGCGAGCGCATCTTTTCGAGCAAGGGTAAAGTCGGCGAAAAGGGCTTCAACCTGCTGCGCTACAAGTACGACCTGCTGTTTGGCAGCGCCGTAACGGCGCGGGCGGACTTCGATACGCTCACCATTGGCATACCCCGCGCGCTCAACGCGTACGAAAACTTCCCGTTCTGGAGCGCGCTGCTCACGCAGTGCGGCGCCAGCGTGGTGCTCTCAAGCCCGTCCACCATGACGCTGTACGAAAAGGGTATGGGCACGGTAATGAGCGACAACATCTGCTTTCCGGCAAAGCTGGTGCACGGGCACATCTTTGACCTCGCCGAGAAGAAGGTTGACCGGATTTTTATGCCGATGGTGTTTCGCGAAAAGGAGACGGCCCCGGCGCACAACACCTTCAACTGCCCCATTGTAACGGGCTACGCCGAGGTTGTCAAGAGCGCCATTAACCCCAAGAAGCGGTGGAACATCGGCGTGGATACCCCCACCGTAAGCTTTCGCGACGAGGCGTTGCTCAAAGACGCATGTCGCGAGTACATCGAGTCGCTCAGGGAGCACGGGCTCAAGGTACGCGCCTCGCAGTTCAACCGCGCATTCGGCGAAGCGCTCGCGGCGCAGCGCAGCTTCAGGGAGGCCGTTAAGGCCAAGGGCGACGAAATCATCAGCAAGTCCATACGCGACGACCGGCAGCTGATGGTGGTTGCCGGAAGGCCGTACCACGTTGACCCGCTCATCAACCAGCAAACGGCGGAGATGCTGACGGAGTTGGGCGCCAACGTGGTAACCGAGGACGTGCTGCCCAACGTGGAGAACGAAAAGACCGACCTCTACCTGTCGCAGTGGGGCTACCCGGCGCGCATTACCAACGCCTCGAAGTGGGTGGCCGCGCAGCCGTCGAACGTGCGCATGGTGCAGCTCAACTCCTTTGGCTGCGGCCCCGACGCCATCATCACCGACGAGGTAAAGGAGGTGCTGCAAACCGCCGGCAAGAACAACAACCTTATCCGCGTGGACGAAATCAGCAGCACGGGCTCCATCCGCCTGCGCCTGCGCTCGGTGGTAGAGTTTGCCAAGTACAGCGACAAGAAGCTGCGCCCCAGCGGCAGGCAGCGCCGCACCACCAAGCTCTTCACGCCGGAAGACCAGAAGCGCACCATCATCGCGCCGCTCTTTTCCGACATCTACTCCCGCCTGTTCCCGCCGCTGTTCAAGCTGAGCGGCTACCACCTGCACACGCTCCCCGTAACCGACGGGCAGGCCGTTGACGAGGGAATGCGCCACGCCAACAACGAAATATGCTACCCCGCCATCACCGTGATAGGCGACGTGATAAAGGCGCTCAAGTCGGGCAGCTTTGACCTTGCCAACACGGCGGTGGCCATCACCCAAACGGGCGGGCAGTGCCGCGCCTCGAACTACCTGCCGCTGATAAAAAAGGCAATGGTCAACGCCGGGTTTGAGGACATCCCCGTTGTTTCGGTGGCCGTTGCCACCGGGCTGCACGAGCAGCCCGGCTTCAGCATACCGTGGACAAAAATTATCCGCCCGTTCCTGGCCTCCATCATCTGCGCCGACGAACTGTCGAAAATGCACTACGCCACCGTATTTCGCGAGGTTAACAAGGGCGAATCGCGCCGGCTGCTCGACAGCTACCTCGATAAGCTGGAGAAAGCCATAGAAAACCGGGGGAAGCCGAGCGACATCTACCGGATACTGGAGCTGGCTGTGGCCGACTTCAACAGGGTGCCCGTGCAGCAGGGACGCTTTGCCAAGGTGGGCGTGGTGGGCGAAATATACCTCAAGTACAACGCCTTTGCCAACCTCAACATCGTGGAGTGGCTCAACAACCAGGGCGTAGAGGTGGTTGTCCCGTCGCTGCTGGACTTCTTCGTGCAGGATTTTATCAACCTCGACGTGAACAAAGCAGCCCACCTCGACACGCGCACCCTGCAGGGCAAGCTGGCCGGATACGTGCTGCGCCGGTACCTCAACCGCTACTTTCGCCACGCCGAGCGCATAAGCCGCGGCTTCCGCTTTCACCGCCCCAAGCACAGCATTGACGAGCTGGCGCGGCTGGCCTCAAAAATCGTAAACCTTGCGCACCAGTACGGCGAGGGGTGGCTCATCCCGGGCGAAATAAGCGCATTCGCCAACGAGGGCATACACAACGTGGTGAGCCTGCAACCCTTTGGGTGCATCGCCAACCAAATCATCTCGAAGGGCGTAGAAAAGCGAATGAAGGACAAGTACCCCAAGCTCAACCTGCTCTTCCTCGACTTCGACGCGGGCACAAGCGAGGTGAACGTATTCAACCGCCTCTACTTCATGGTAAAGGCCGCAAAGGAGGAGGCCGCAGGGCAGCCCGGCAGCTGAGGATTCAAAGGGGTGCATTTCAAATTGTCGCTTTAAATAATCCCGTAGGGATTATTCGCTCGGTAGAAAACACGAATGGCGTCCCTCTTTGGCATCCCGTAGGGATGCATCCCTACGGGATGCCAACAACCACCGGAACGTTGCCTTTTCTA
>JAISAC010000141.1 GCA_031266935.1 Prevotellaceae bacterium | reverse complement strand
TATTAACCGTATGCTTCAGCATACGGGGACAAGCAGGAGGCTCCCGCTAAGTCCCGCAGAGCCTGCCCCGAGCGTAGCCGAGGGGGACGACACTTTTATATCCGTTATATGTTATTTATTTATTTATCATCCCTTGATAGCAATGTTAAAAATCACAAGCAGTAAGACCTCCCGGAGCAAGGGCTTTGGGAGGTTGCGGGGTGGCGAAGCAGCTCTTCTTATCCTTCTTTTCGTGGCGATAGCAGGGTGGTTGTTGGTTTTGCTGCTCCATGTAAAGGAGGATTTGGTAAAAACCTCCGAGTTCGCCTCCGACGAAGGACACAAAATACCCTACAACAGCGCACTCGCCGTTAAAGGAGCGGCAGCCGTTGAGCGGCAGGCCGACCACAGGGATTCTCCCTACTTTCGTGCGCCCGATTACTACAGCATGAAGTCATCCGGTACGCTGACGATACTGGAGAACTTCAAAACGCAGCAGCAAACCACCGGATGGACTTGCGGAGCGTCTGCTGCGCTTATGGTGCTCGAGTACTACGGCCTGCGCTGCCGCGAAGACGACCAATCGCTGGTGCGCCTGCGCGGAAAAGACGAGCCCGGATACTCATCTCTCACCCACGTAAAAAACATTTTTGACGGCATAGGTGGCTTTGAGATGGACTTTACGTACAACCATGCCGACCTCAACGAGATTACTTTGGAGCTGCTGCACGGCTTCCTGAAGCAGGGCATTCCGGTCATCGTTGAGTGGTGCGACTGGGGCGGACACTGGCAGGTAATCATTGGCTACGATACGATGGGCACCGAGGCAAAGTCGGACGATGTGCTAATTCTTGCCGATTCGTACGACACCTCCGACCACTGGCAGGATGGCTACATCACCATCAACGCCGAGCGATTTTTTGACAGCTGGAGCAACACCTACACGTTTGACGATGGAGGTAAGGAAAGGCTTTTTCTTGCCGCTTGGCCTGCAAAAAAATAAGCTATAGAGATTAAGTCAATTTAATTACAGGTTAGGGGAACTCCTAAAAACTCCCCCAAATGAGGTAATGAGGTTAATGTACATCGTTACTCTCGTTGCTACTGAGGTTGTTTTGTTGAGAAAATTAGGTAAAAATGAGGTTGCACCTTCAAAAGAGCCTCATTACGCTCGGTTCCAACCTCATTTCCAACCTAATTTTTATAACAAAACAACCTCAGTAGCAATATATTACGAATCTCTCCCTAACCTCATTACCTCATTTTAAGGAAGTTGAGTTTTTAGGAGTTCTCTTAGAATTTTAATTTTTATAGTTTTGTTATCATCGCATAAAAATAAATCGACTTAAACTCTAATAAAAGATTATGAGAATGAAAAAAAATTGCGCTTTTGCGCTAACCCTGCTGCTCGCTACGGCAAGCGTTATTGCTCAACAGCAGAAGAAAAACAGCCTGCCCGATAATGCAGCTATCAGGTACTTGAGCGGCTCGTTTGCCGTTTACGACAAGCTACAGAAGCAAATTTGGAGCAACCCCGAGCTTGGCTTCCTCGAAGTCCAAAGCGCTAACGCCCTGCAAAGCCATCTGAGGGAAAACGGCTTTACCGTAACGTCCGGCGTGGCGGGTATTCCCACCGCTTTTGTGGCGACCTACGGCGAGGGAAGCCCCGTAATCGGCATACTGGCCGAGTACGATGCGCTGCCCGGATTGTCGCAGGATACAGTCCCGTTCAAAAAAGCGCTTGTGGAGGGAGGAAGCGGCCACGGCTGCGGGCATAACACATTTGGCGCAGGCTCGGTAGCCGGAGCCGTTGCCATTAAGCAATGGCTAAGCGAAAATCGCTCCCGCGGAACTATTAAGCTCTTTGGTACGCCTGCCGAGGAGGGGGGAGGCGGCAAGGTGTTTCTGGTGCGCGACGGTGTCTTCAACGGGGTGGACGTCATTCTGGACTGGCACCCCGGCGTGGCCAACGCTGTGAGCGTTGGTAGCGGAACGGCTATCCAGATGATAGATTATACCTTCCGCGGCGTGGCCGCTCATGCGGCGGGTAACCCCGACAAGGGACGCTCGGCGCTCGACGGCGTGGAGGCTATGAACTATATGGTCAACCTGCTTCGCGAGCATGTGCCCGCCTCGTCGCGCATCCACTACGTTATCGCCAACGGCGGCGAAGCGCCCAACGTCGTTCCCGACTACGCCAAGGTTTCCTACTACATCCGAAGCCCGCAAAGAGACATTCTGCACAGCTTGGTAGAGTGGGTAGGGCAAGCCGCCGAGGGCGCCGCAAAAGGTACGCAAACAGCGGTGACGGCAGATACCGTTTCGGGTTTTTACGAGCTGCTGCACAACCGAAGGCTGGCGGAGCTGGTGCAGCAAAACCTCCAGCGGGTGGGCGGCGTACATTACGATGAAAGGGAGAGAACCTTTGCGCTGGAGATTGTGAAAGGATTAAACCTCAGCGACGCAATCCTGCAAAGCGCGAGTAGCGTAGCGCCGTTAGAGGAAGAAGCGCCCCTGCAGGGAGGCACCTCAACCGACGTGGGCGACGTGAGCTGGAATGTACCGACGGTAAGCTTTAACGCTGCCGTATTCATCCCCGGAAGCGCAGGGCACAGCTGGCAAAATGTGGCTTCGGCAGGCACTACCATCGGCACAAAAGCGCTCCTCAATGCTGCGAGGGTCTTTGCGCTGTCGGCCATAGACCTTTACCGAAATCCTAAGCTGGTTGCAGAGGCAAAGGCCGAGTTTGAAAAGCGCAGGGGCGCTGACTTCAAGTACCGCGCCCTGCTCGGCAACAGGCCTCCGGCGCTGGATTACCGCGTGAAATAATTAATAATTAATAATTAATAATTAACAATTCCTAATTCCTAATTCGTAATTCCTAATTAAAATGTTGAGGTTTTATTCATTTACAGTAGTGGTTGCCGCGTGGCTGTTTTTGCCGGTGGCGTATGCGCAAAAAGCGTCAGGAAAGAAGCCGGTTAATCCACCGGTTGCCGTTGCCGGTGTGGAGCAGATAAGCCGGCGCGGCGTGGAGGCGCACCTGCTTTTCCTTGCCGGCGATGCCCTCGCGGGGCGCGAAGCCGGAAAACCCGGCGGACGGGTGGCGGCCGAGTACATCAAGTCCGTCCTGTGGGGGCTGGGCGTAGCGCCTTTTGGCGGCTCCTTTTTTCAGCGCTTCGAAGCGTACAGCCCGCGGCGGGAGCGGCATGTAGAGTTTTCGGTGCACCCCGACTCCGTTGCCCTGTACCGGCAGGAGTCGGCCTACCGCAGGCTAAACCTGCAAAATGTGCTGGGGTACATTGAGGGGCAGCGAAAGGATGAGTACGTGGTCATTGGCGCGCACTACGACCATGTGGGCGTTGACGAGCTGCTGGTTGGCGACCAAATATACAACGGCGCCGACGATAACGCCTCCGGCGTGGCCGTCGCGCTGCAGGTAGCAAAGGCCGTTGCGGCAGCCGGCGAAAAGCCCCTGCGCAGCATTATTTTTGCCTTTTGGGATGGCGAGGAGGTGAACTATCTGGGGTCGGAGTACTTTGTTGCCGACTTCGCCCAGCCCTCGTCCATCAAAGCCTACGTAAACCTCGACATGGTGGGGCGGCAGGGGGTGCTGCCGGTCCTCCACCCGCGCTTTGGCCTGCCCCAGGGCTGGGATAAGCCCGATACCGCGGTCAGCAGGGATGTTTACCTCCTGCGCACGGAGGAGCTCGCGTCGTTTGGCGAGCAGGCGGCAGGAGAGGCTGCGCTGCTCAACCTGAACATTGCGCTCAAGCCAAGCCTGCTGGTGCACAAATCGGAGGGGAGCGACAACCTTGCCTTTTCGCTCAGGGCTATTCCCGTGCTGTGGTTCTTCACCGGCATACACCCCGAATACCACACGCCGGCCGACGAGGCCGCAAAGGTCAACCTCGATAAGCTGACCGACGTGGCCAAGGCTACCTTTTTGAGCCTGTGGAAGCTGGCGAATTAGGGACATTCGGAAGGGTGCATTTCAAATTGTCGCTTTAAGGAATGACGAATAAACAAGATATAACAGTTAATAAAGTTGTCGTCCCCCTCGGCTACGCTCGGGGCAGGCTCTGCGGGACTGCCCGAACAAGCGAGCATCCGCGCATCTCCGCTC
>JAISAC010000205.1 GCA_031266935.1 Prevotellaceae bacterium | reverse complement strand
GAGCCGCAACCAAAGTAATGAATAGCCACAAAAAGGCACAAGAGGCACAAAAAAGAAGCAGGATAATCATCAGGTCGTTGCGCTTTTTCGCGCCTCTTTGCGGCCATTCCAAACACGCCCGCGTCATAGGGAAATCATACGCAAAAAAAACAACTCTCAAGGTTAGTAGCACGGAGTCAAAGGCATCCCTCCGTGCTCTCCGTGTCCTCCGTGGTGCATTAATAATCATTCCACCTTCGATTGCGGCTACGCCGCGCCAATTCCAGAAAAGACACAGAGGGCACAGAGCGCGACAAGTCGCGACACAGAGGGCACGGAGGCCGTCAAGACATCACACGTCCCCCCGCGTGTTGGCATTCTTTCAGCCGGATGGGCCTCCCCAAACCTCTGTGCCGCGCCGCTGCGGCGCGCTCTGTGCCCTCTGTGACAAAACAAACCCCTCAAACAACCTTCTGCATATCCTGCCGCCGGCATCCACCTCCAATTGCGCCTTCGCCACGCCAGATTCTTCGCGGTTAATAACTGATGTTACGCGACCCGTAGGGCCTGACCGTGGGTCAGGCCGCGAATTATCTGTGTGGCTTCCCACGCGTGCGCGGCCTGACACAAGGTCAGGCCCTGCAAAATCCACCGGCTGCGTAACATCAGTTGTTAATTCACCACGGAGGGCACGGAGAACACAGAGACAAAGGCATTTCTCCGTGCTCTCCGTGTCCTCCGTGGTGAATTAAAAATCACTCCACCTCCAATTGCGCCTTCGCCACGCCAGATTCTTCGCGATTAATAAATAAACTTTCCCAACCAGCCTTCATATTAGCAATTCATAATCCATAATTAGCAATTCATAATTAGTAATTCATAATTCTTAATTCTTAATTCTTAATTCAAATGACAAAGCCTCTTTTCGCATTCGCCCTTGCCCTTGCGCTTGCCGCCGGCGCAACCGCGCAATCCGTTATCCCTGCCGGCAAAGGCAGCTACGCCTCCTATCCGCCCGCCGCCGTGGAGCTCGACGACGGCTACTTTGCCAACGCCTACAGCTGGTTTCGGCAGGCGTACCCGCTGCTCAACCTCCACGATAGCGCCCGGAGTCAGCCTCTGCCCACCAACAGCTGGTGGACGGAGTTTCTCTTTCGCGGCTTGGGGCGCGAGGAGACCAAAGCCGGCGACGTAACCACCGCCGTGAGCGTAACCGCCAACGGCAGCCGCTTTGGCAGCGAGGCGTGGGCGCTTCCCGCCATGATGACCGCTACGCCGGGCGGGTTTGACGTTTACTTCCCGAAGGGCTTCGACGGCGGCGGAATGAACCGCGGAAACCCCATCAGCGTCGGCGCCTCGGCGGAGCTGCAGGCGGCGGACGCCAACGTCATCTTTGCCGATTTCGAGAGCGCCGCTTTTCCCGACGGCTGGACGGCGACCAACAACACGCAGGGCATTGCGGGGCCTGCGGCAACCGCCGAAATCACCCAAAACCCCCGTCCGGCGGGCTACACCGGCGACCGATTTGTGAATACTTTCAAGGGCGATAATGCTCAGCTGACCCTCACGTCGCCGGCGTTTACCATCGACAGGCGCTACATTCGCCTGCGCGTGGGCGGCGGAAATCACCCCGACGCGGCCTACGTGGGCCTGTTTATCGGCGGAGAGCGCGTACGCAGCGAAACGGGGCAGAACAGCGCTACGCTCACGCAGCGCACGTGGGACGTGGGCGCGTACGCCGGGCAGCAGGCCGAAATCCGCATCGTGGACGCCACCGGCGCAGGGTGGGGATTCATTATGTGCGACGAGGTGGTGCTTACCGACAGCCCGCTCGGCGGCGCAGGCTACACCGCCGATTTCCTGACGGACGCCGCAAAGGTTTACGCATGGTCGGACTTGGGCTTTACGCTCCGCAGCGAGAGCGGCGAGAGGCACGTGGACGCTACGCTGGTGCACGGCGTACCGTTTGCATGGTTTGAGATGAAGGGCTTGTACCCCGTCATCACCCCCACCGGCGGCGCGGCGACGGTTTACGGCGCGGACGGAGACGAAATCACGGAGTTTCCCGCCGCGCTGAGCGCGTTTGCGGTGGAGTGCGGCGGGCGAGTATTTGGCGTGCACGTGGCGGAGGGCAGCCGCCTGCACCGCTCGCGCGGCGGAAACTTTCAGGTGGAGACGCCCGCGGGAAAATCCTACGTTGTCGTATCCGTGCTGCCCGAGCGCGCGCTGCTCGCCACCTACGACGCCTACGCCCGCAGCAAGCCCGGCAGCGCGGAGTTCCGATACGAGTATAAGGTGAGCGAGGGTAGGGTAGCGGTGAGCTTTGCGCTCAAGCCAAAGGACATGGAGACCGGCGCGGCGGCAAAAACGCTCATGTGCTTCCTGCCCCACCACTACCGCAATACGGATAAAAATTTCGAGTGGACAGCCGGGGCCGGCTACTCCACCTTTTTGGGGGCGCTACGCACGGGCGCAGACTCTACCTTCACGTTCAGCTACCGCTTTGGCGGGATGCCGCCCTACCTGCCGGAACCGTTGGGCTTGACGGAAGAGCGCAGCGCAATGCTGCAGGATTTGCTCGACCGCACCGCCGGGCAGGCGGGCGGCCGCAACGGGAATACCTACGCTAAGGGCTTGGGCGAGCAGGCAAACGCCATGCTGTTTGCCCGCGCTGCGGGACATTCGGGGTTCGACAGGATAAGGGCAGCGCTAAAGGATGAATTTACCGATTGGCTCACCTTCACCACCGCCGAGCGTACGCAAAAGGGCTACTACTTTGCCGAGTACCCCGACTACGGCGCGCTCATTGGCTTCCCGCCCGGCTACGGCTCGCAGGGCTTCAACGATTTGCACTTTCACTACGGCTACTTCGCCGTGGGCGCTGCTCGGCTGATGATGGTGGACAACGCCTTTAAAAGCGATTACGGCGATATGGTGAAAAAGGTGGCCGAGACCTACGCCTGCTGGAAGCGGTACAGCGGCGGTAGCGGTGGAGGCGCCGGCAGCTACCAGCCCTTTCTGCGAACTTTCGACCCCTACCTGGGGCACTCCTTTGCCGGCGGAACGGGCGACGGCGGCGGAAACAATCAGGAATCGACCTCCGAGGCGATAAACTCGTGGTTTGGCCTCTACCTGCTGGGCGTGGAGTTGGGCGATAAGGAGATTATCGACGCGGCCGCCGCGGGATACGTGCTGGAGCTGGCCGCCGCCGAGGAGTACTGGCTCGATTTGCACGAGGAGAATTTCCCGGATACCTACACGCACGAGTACGCCGGAATTGTTCGCACCGACAACGTGGCCTGGGCTACCTACTTCTCCGGCGACCCCGCGTGGGTGCTCGGTATTCAGGCTTGCCCTGTAGATTTCTTTTACACGGACTTTGGTAAAAATCCCGACAAAATGTCCGCCATTAGCGCCGCAATGCTCGGCGAGCGCAACGCCCAGAATGCCGAAAATTATCCGGGCAGTGCCGACGCCTACGACAATTATAAGGCAATGGGGCCTTATCTGGGCGGATACCATCTCAACATTTTGAGCTACATCAACCCCGATACCGCCGCGCAATGGCTGCACGAGTATTGCAGCGATGCCGCCGCCGGCGACGAATGGCGCGGCCACATCAACTCCCTTACGGCCTACTTTCAGAGCAACGCAATGGCCACCTACGGCTTGCCCGCAGAGGGATACCACACGAGCATTGCCTCCGGCGCGGTGTATAAAAACAGCAAGGGCGAAATTACCTACCTGCTCTACAACCCCACCAACGCCCCCGTTGACGTGGATATTTATCAGAATGGAAGCGTTATTGAAACCGTCAGCGTTGCGGCGCGAAAGTACTACAATTCCCGCGCTGCCGGCGGGTACAGGCCTTCTGTTGCCATCACCTCTCATGCCGATAATGCGAGGATGGAGCTGAATAATCCCTCCAAGGTGCTTGCTGCGGCTTTCGACAGGGATGGGGCTATTGCCTGCGTCGAATTTTACTTTGACGGCGACAGCGTAGGGTGCGACTGCGCCGAACCCTACGAGGCGATCGTTACGCCTGCGGCTTCGGGCGTAAAAATCCTGCAAGCCGTAGCGATAGACAGCGAAGGGCTGCGCAGCGATACCGCCGCCGTTGCCGTTGAGGTTTTTGCGCAAACGCCCTTCAAGGGTACGCCCTGGCTGCTCCCCGCGCAACCCATCTACGCCGTGCAGTTCGACAACGGCGGCGAGGGTATATCGTGCCACGACAACTCCCCCGACATGGAGGGCGGAGATGGCTACCGCAATGGCACGGGCGTGGAAACCGAAAACACCGCCAACATTTCCACCTCCAACATCGGCTGGACAAACCCCGGCGAATGGTGGGAATATACGGTGGATGTTGCCGAGCCGGGCGTGTACGCAATGGGCGCAAGGCTGGGCGGCGAAGGTAGCCTCCGCATTTTTGTGGACGAAGCCGACGTGAGCGGCGAGCGCCGCGTAGGCCCCACCGGCGGATGGACGCAAAAGGACGTTACGGTGGGCGTATTCCCGCTCCCCGCAGGAAGGCATGTCCTCCGCGTAATGCTGGCCGGCGGCGGGATTAACCTGTGCTCTTATACCTTCAAAAAGCAGCCTGCCGTACCCATCACCGTTGACGTGCCCTACGTGCAGTACCTTGCGCTCAAGCTTTCGCCTGCCGATACGCTGGGAAAAGACCGCACCTACAAGCAGGCGGATGGCCTTACGCTGGCAACCTCCAATACCCCCGGCGCTACGTGCCTCACCGTACAGAACGCCGCCTACGCTGCCGATTTTACCTACTACGAAGGCGCTTCGCTCTCGCTGGAGATGCTGGATTTTCGGGGAAATTACGATGTTACCTTTTGGGCGCTGTCCGGCGGGCAGAAGGCTGATACGATAAAAGGGCAGCCTTTCACCGCCGACGTGTACAAAAATATGGTAATCCACGTGCAGCTCACCGAAAAAATCTTTACGGGAAACTTACCTCCTGTTGCCAATGCGGGGGTTGACCGGATTATTTACGCGCCCGCCTCCGTCGCCACGCTCGATGGCTCGGGCAGCGCCGACGTGGGGGGCGAAATCGTTAGCTACCGCTGGGAGCAGCTCAGCGGACCCGGCGAGGCAACGATAACCGCGCCCAACGCTGCCGTTACGCAGGTACAAAACCTCGCGCTTGGCGACTACCGCTTTCGCCTCACCGTAACCGACGACTCTGCCGCCACCGGCAGCGACAATGTGCTGGTGCGGGTGCTGCCGCCCGAGCAGGTGGACTTTCTGCTCTCCTCGCCGGCCGACAGCGGCATGGTTACGGCAACGCGCCGCCCAACGCTCACGTGGAACGCCTGCCCGGGCGCTACCAAGTACGAAGTTTACCTCAACATCTCCCGCGACGACTACGACTGGTACGCCCCGGGCAACCTGCTCGACCGCTACGCCAAAATCGGCGAAGTTACCGTCAACGCTTTCACCCTGCAAAGCGACTTACCCGACAGGTGGACGTACCGATGGTACGTCATTGCCGCTACACCGCAGGGGCAAAAGTTCTCCAACCGCCGCAGCTTTGGGCTTTACATCCCCGCCTTGGAGGCAGAAGATGACGGCGTAGAAATCGTAAACGGCTGCCGCGACATGAACAAAAACGGCGCAATCGAGCCTTTTGAAGATTGGCATCTCACGCCCGGGCAGCGCTTGGAGGACGTCATGTCTCGCCTTACCCGCGACGAAAAAATTGCGCAGCTCTTCTACGGCGGCAACGACACCCCGCATACCGACGGCTTTGCGTTTTCGTACGGCGTAGAGGGCGGGATGCGGGAGGTGCAGCGCAACGCCGCCAAAACAACGCGAATGGGGATTCCTGTGGGATTCTTTGGCGACAAGGTGCACGGCTGGAAAACGATTTACCCTACGCAGCTTGGGTTGGCAGCTACCCGCTACCCGCATCTTGCCTACCTCTGTGGCAACTTGCACCGCGTTGAGCAAAAGGGTTTCGGGTTTACCGGAACGCTTGCGCCTTTGGCGGAGGTCAACACAAAGGTGCTCTATCCGCGCTTTCAGGAGGGCAACGGCGAAAATGCCGACGAAGCCTCGGCTATCGTACGCGCTATGATTTGCGGTATGCAGGGAGGCCCCGAGCTGAACCCGCACTCTATGGTTACCACCGTAAAGCATTGGCCGGCACAGGGCGCGGGCGGCGAAAGCGCTTTGCAGTACGATGCCGCTACCATTGGCTACCACCTCAAGCCCTGGTTTGCCGCAATGGAGGCCAATGTTGCCTCCGTTATGCCGGGCTACAACACCGCGCCCTACCTCGACCCAACGGGAAAAGGCGCAAACTCCAGCAAGCCCATTATTGACTACTTGAGAAACGAAGTCGGCTTCAAGGGTTTTGTAATTACCGACTGGCTGGCTGCAAACACGGCGCAGTCTATCGAAAGCCTTAGCGTAGGCATTAACGTGCTGGGGGGAGCGCCTTCTGCTCCCACCGATTTTGACGAGCTGGTAGCGGCGGTGGGAATGGAGAAGATTGATGAGTCGGTTCGCCGGATATTAGATGTGAAAATCCGAACCGGAATGTTCGACAACCCTTACGCCGACACCACCTGCACGTGGACAAGCGAGGCGCACCACGCCGTTGTGCTGGAGGCTGCCCGCAAGTCGATTACGCTGATAAAAAACAACGGCGTTCTGCCCCTGCAACCTTTAGAGGGAAGCAAAATCGCCGTAGGAGGGCCACGCGCCGTCTGGGTAAACGAGCAGGGTGAGCACAGCCAAATCAACGACCCCAACGTAATCTGGCAAAGCATTTACTACGATAATCCGCAGGCAAAAACTTACCTGCAAGCCATCACCGACCGTGCAGCGCAAGACGGTATGGAAACCGAAAACCACGCTGCCTCTGCCCCCGACGGCGGAGCAAATGTGCCCATCGGAAGCCAGACAAAAGTTGCGGTGGTGGTTATCGGTGAGAACGCCTACACGCACGGCACGGAGTGGGAGAATAAAAATCCCAACATCCCCGAAGCGCAAATGCAGGCCATTCGCGCCTTCAAGGATGCCGGGCTAAAGGTTATCACGGTGGTGATTTTGCCGCGACCATACGTGCTCACGGAAGTCGTAGAAATATCCGACGCCGTAATGCTTGTGTACCGCGGCGGCAACGGCATTGCGCAGGCCACGGCGGAGTGCATTTTTGGCGATTTCTCGCCTTCGGGCAAGCTGCCCTTTCAGCTGCCCCGCTCGCAAGCCCAGCTGGGCACAGACAACGAAAACGACCAGCTTGAGCGCTGGGAACTCCCCTACGACGTAGGAGCGTCGGAAACGGAGCGAGCGCTTATTCGCAGCGCAATGGAGCAAGACCTGCCCATTGCGCCCATATACGGCGACCCGCTGTTCCAGTACGGTTTTGGGCTGTGCTACGGCTGTAGCGAAGAGCCGAATCCTCCCGTAAATCCTCCCGTAACGTGCGATACCTGCTCCGAAAATCCACCCGTAGGAGAGGCCAATCCCATCGGGATTTTCGGCTTGCTTTCGCCCGCCGACAGCAGCGCTTTTAGCGGAAGCTCCGCCGTGTTTGAATGGCAAACCCCAACGCTCGACACGGCTCTCTCGCTCACCTACGCCCTCTACATCGACGACGCGCTTTTCGGCGAAATATCCCAAACGTCCTGCCGGGTAGGGCAGCTGGCAGAGGGCAGCCATACGTGGTACGTCACGGCGCTCGCAGGGGAGCACAGCCGCGCCTCTTCATCGGTATTCCGCTTCACCGCAGGCGCGCCCGCTTCTTCCACAGGTATCAATGCCGTTGGCGCAGCCTCGCTATTTGCTCACCCCAACCCTGTTGTTGACGGCTGGCTAACCATTGGCAGCAAAGGGCTAAGCGCCGGCGATAGGGTAGAGATTTACAGCTTGAGCGGAACGCTGGTGTATGTCGAGGAGGTAGATACAAATAACGGCTCGCAAAACCTTAATATCGCACATTTGCCGGCAGGAATTTACCTCGTTAAGGTCGGAAATCTATCTACAACAATTTTGAAGCAGTGATAGTTAGAAAAAATGTTACAAAAAAATGTAGAAATTATTTGGAGCGTAAGAAAATTTCCGTATCTTTGCACCCGCTTTTGACAAAAGGTACGCTCTGTGAAAGTAATGACAAGTAAGGTAAACAAAAATTTTTTTGCGTAAAATTTGTCAGTTTGAAAAATGTTTGTACCTTTGTAGCCCCAATTTTTGGTTTAGCGAATTTTTGACAGAAAAGAAATAGGTAAAGCAAAATGCGGGTAGAAAAAAGTAGAGAAAAAATGCTCTTTGATTGTATTGAAAACAGGAATAAATTTAAGGAAAGCGTCAATTCTCTTTTTGTGAAAAAAGAAATTTGATAAAAAATCAAGCCAGCAGTTCACAACTATGACTAGTAAAAGATTTTTTTACCATGAAGAGTTTGATCCTGGCTCAGGATAAACGCTAGCGGCAGGCCTAACACATGCAAGTCGAGGGGCATCACGGGTAGCAATAC
>JAISAC010000031.1 GCA_031266935.1 Prevotellaceae bacterium | reverse complement strand
CCCTGCTTAACCACGTTTGCGCTCTCGCAATGTGGACATTTAATCGCTGTCGTATGTATCATGCTTACTTTTTTTGGCCACAAAGATAATCATTCATTCTGATAATCTATGACATTACTAAAAAATATTAGTTCTCGCCCCACATTTCTGCAAAACGAGAACTTTATTTTTTCATAATTCGGCTATCTACTTCACTTCCTCAAAATCCACATCCGTCACCTCCTTATCTTTGTCGTCCTGTCCGTTGGTGTTGGCGTTGGTGTTGGTGTTACCGGCATCGGAGGCGGCTCCGCCAAAGGGGTTGCCTGCTCCGCCAAACGGGTTGGCAGCATCTCCAAACGGGTTGGCAGCATCTCCGAAGGGGTTGCCGCCTTGGGCGTTCATGGCGCTGTACAAGTCCTGCGAGGCGGCTTGCCATACGGTATTGAGCTCTGCGGTGGCGGTGTCGATGGCGGCAATGTCCTGCGCCTTGTGCGCGTCCTTCAGCTTTGCAAGCGCGGCCTCTATGGCGGTTTTTTTGTCGGCAGGCAGCTTGTCGCCGTATTCCTTGAGCTGCTTTTCGGTGTTGAAGACCAGGCCGTCGGCAGCGTTGAGCTTGTCTATCTTTTCGCGCTCTTTCTTGTCGGCGTCTTCGTTGGCCTTGGCCTCGCTGCGCATACGCTTAATTTCCTCGTCGGTCAGCCCGCTCGAGGCTTCAATGCGTATGTTCTGCTCTTTGCCCGTTCCCTTGTCCTTTGCCGAGACGTGCAGAATGCCGTTGGCGTCGATGTCAAACGTAACCTCAATTTGGGGTATGCCGCGCATTGCGGGCGGTATGCCGTCGAGGTGGAAGCGGCCGATGGTTTTGTTGTCGCGCGCCATGGGTCGCTCGCCTTGCAGCACGTGAATTTCTACCGACGGCTGGTTGTCGCTTGCCGTGCTGAACGTTTCGCTCTTTTTGGTGGGGATGGTGGTGTTGGCCTCAATGAGCTTGGTCATCACTCCGCCCAGCGTTTCGATGCCCAGCGATAGCGGGGTAACGTCGAGCAGCAGCACATCTTTTACTTCGCCGGTGAGCACGCCACCCTGTATGGCGGCGCCTACGGCCACCACCTCGTCGGGGTTTACGCCTTTTGAGGGGGCTTTGCCAAAGAATTTTGCCACGGCGTCGACCACGGCCGGCACGCGGGTGGAGCCGCCCACCAGAATAATTTCGTCAACGTCGCTGTTGGAGAGGCCGGCATCCTGCATGGCCTTGCGGCACGGCGCAATGGAGCGCTCCACGAGCGGCGCAATCATTTGCTCGAACTTGGCGCGGCTCAGGGTTTTTACCAAGTGCTTGGGTATGCCGTCCACCGGCATGATGTAGGGCAGGTTGATCTCCGTTTGCGCGCTGCTCGAGAGCTCTATTTTTGCCTTTTCGGCAGCTTCCTTGAGGCGCTGCAGCGCCATGGGGTCTTTGCGCAGGTCGATGCCGTTTTCGCTTTTAAATTCTTCGGCCAGCCAGTCCATCACCACCTGGTCAAAGTCGTCGCCGCCGAGGTGCGTATCGCCGTTGGTGGATTTTACCTCAAATACGCCGTCGCCCACCTCGAGGATGGAGATGTCGAACGTTCCGCCGCCGAGGTCGTACACGGCAATTTTTTGGTCTTTTTGCTTTTTGTCCAGGCCGTAGGCCAGCGCGGCGGCCGTAGGCTCGTTGATGATGCGCAGCACCTTAAGCCCTGCAATTTCGCCGGCCTCCTTGGTTGCCTGCCGCTGGCTGTCGCTAAAGTACGCCGGCACGGTGATGACGGCTTCGGTTACCGTTTGCCCCAGGTAGTCTTCGGCCGTTTTCTTCATTTTTTGCAGGATAATGGCCGAAATTTCTTGCGGCGTAAACTGCCGGTCGTCAATTTTTACGCGGGGCGTGTTTCCGTCGCCGCGCGTTACCTCGTAGGGTATGCGCTTTACTTCGGCCTGCACCTTGTCGAACGTTTCGCCCATAAATCTCTTTATGGAGTACACCGTCTTGTGTGGGTTGGTGATGGACTGGCGCTTGGCGGGGTCGCCCACCTTGCGCTCACCGCCTTCGGCAAAGGCCACGATAGAGGGCGTTGTGCGGCGCCCCTCGTTGTTGGCAATCACTACCGGCTCGTTGCCTTCCATCACTGCTACGCAGGAGTTGGTAGTACCTAAATCAATTCCTATAACTTTTCCCATTGTGTTTGTGTTTGTTAGTGTGTGTGTTTATGTTGTTCACTTGTTGTTCACTTAGCTGCTATGCTTTCGCAAAAAATTTCAACTCTACACACATCAACTACTATGCCAATGGTGAAATGCTGACAAAATGTCATAATCCCAAGATGCCCGTTAGCCGGATTTGCTTCATCCGTGTTTATCCGTGGATAGCGCACGGATTTGACAGAGATGAGGCCGGATTATACGGATTGCTAACATGGCAAATTTTATTCCCATGGGCGCCGAAATGGTAGGGGCGGGAAGGCGTTGGCGCTACAGCAGCAGCAGGCTCAGCGCCATGACAGCCATTCCGCCAACAAACCCGGAGATGGCGTAGTGGTGCTTGCCGTAGCGCTCGGCGGCGGGTATCAGCTCGTCAACCGAAACAAAGACCATAATTCCTGCTACCCCTGCCATTACCAACCCCAGCGAGAACGGCGAGAGGAAAGGCCTGAGCAGAAAGTATCCTGCCAGCCCGCCGACTGGCTCTGCCATTCCCGAAAGGAAGGAGTACCAGAAGGCCTTCCTCCGGTTTCCGGTGGCGTAGTAGATGGGGACGGATACGGCTATCCCCTCCGGAATGTTGTGGATGGCAATGGCTATGGCGACAGGGATGGCTACGTCGGGGCTGAGGTATGCCGAGGTGAACGTGGCTACTCCCTCGGGAAAGTTGTGGATGCCGATGGCGAGCGCCATGAGGATTCCGGTTTGCTTCAGCTGCCTTTGGTCGCGCCGGCGCATTTCCTCCACCATGTGCACCTCGTGGGGATTTTCCGACTCCGGAATGAGCATGTCTATCAAAAAAATGAGCGCTATTCCGGCAAAAAATGCGGCAACAACGCCGGCTTTCGGAAAAGCGCTGTTTGCCTCCAGCAGAAGCTCCTGCGCCTGCGGAAGCAGCTCCATAAACGAAACGTAAACCATTACGCCTGCCGAAAGCCCCAAGGCTGTTGAAAGGAACTTTGTGTTGGTCTTCTTTGCAAAAAAAGCCAGCGCGCTGCCGATGCCGGTGCTCAATCCGGCAAGCAGCGTGAGCGTTAATGCAAAAGAGAATGATGATGGCTCCATAGCTGTCTATACGCTTTAGTTTTTGTACAAATGTAGAAATTATCCGGATTAAAATCAATCCCCATTAGGTAGGTATTTGCGCCCTCGTGCGCTTTATGCAGCAAGGGTGGGGAAAAAGCGGCAAAAGGATTGCATGAAGATAAAATTAATCATTTCTGCCTGGTGGTTTTTCGGATAAAATTACTACTTTTACGTCTTTCTTTTATGATCGCAAACCTAAATAAAATTATGTATTATGAAGAAGACCGCTGCCATCAGCAAACCGCCCAAAACGTTTGTGCTGGACACCAACGTTATTTTGCACGACTACCGCTGCATCTACAACTTTCAGGATAACAACCTTGTAATACCGATTGTGGTGCTGGAGGAGTTGGATAAGTTTAAGAAAGGCAACGAGCAAATCAACTACAACGCTCGTGAGTTTGTGCGTATCCTCGACGGCATTGCCGGCGACCGCGTTTTTGGCGACGGCGTTGCGCTGGGGAAAAATTTGGGCAAGCTGCGCGTCGCTACGGGCAAGCCATTTACCCAGGAGATGCTGGACTCGTTCGACGAGGTTACGCCCGACCACCGTATTCTGGCAGTGGCCTGCGATGAAAAAAGGAGCAACCCGCAAAAAGTTACGGTGCTCGTCAGCAAGGACATCAACCTGCGCATGAAGGCCAAGTCGCTGGGCATCGACGCTCAGGATTACCTGTCGGGGCAGGTGAAGAACGTTGACCACCTGAAGAAAGATATTGGCGAGGTGTCGGTTAGCGATGCGCAAATAGCCGCCTTGTACGCCGGCAGCGAAGGCTTAGACGCCGCAAAGCTAAACCTGAAGCCGCACGCCAACCAGCTCTTCCTGCTCAAGAGCGGCGAGGCGAGAGCGCTGGCTTGCTACAGCAAGCAAAGCAGCCGCTTGAGGCGCGTTGACAAAGTCCGCGCTTACGGCATAGAGCCGCGCAACGCCGAGCAGACGTTTGCCATGCACGTGCTCATGAGCACCGCTATTCAGCTGGTATCGCTTACAGGCATTGCCGGCACCGGCAAAACCCTGCTGGCGCTGGCCGCAGCGCTGGCGCAGGAGGGCAAGTACGACCAGATACTGCTTTCGCGCCCTGTGATCCCGCTGCAAAATCAGGATATGGGATTTTTGCCGGGCGCCATCAACGAAAAGCTGATGCCCTACATGCTCCCTCTTTACGATAACCTTGCGGTGATAAAAAGCAAGCTCAAGCCAACGAGCAGGGAGGTGGTGCACATTGAGGAGCTGCAACGGCAAAATAAGCTGATGATTACCCCCCTTGCCTACATACGCGGGCGCAGCCTCACCAATACCTTTTTCATTATTGACGAGGCGCAAAACCTTACGCCGCACGAGGTGAAAACTATTGTAACCCGCGCCGGAGAGGGAACAAAAATGGTGTTTACGGGCGACATTCAGCAAATAGATTCGCCCTACTTAGACATTCGCTCCAACGGCCTCACGCACCTGAGCGACCGCATGATTGGCGAGGAAATCTTTGCGCACGTAAACCTCATAAAAGGCGAGCGTAGCGAGCTGGCAGAGCTGGCAGGGAAAAACTTGTGATAAAAATTTTGAATTCTGAATTTTGAATTTTGAATTATGCGTTCAGCGCTCAGCGTTCAGCGCTCAAGGTTCGGGAGATTCAGTGATAAAAACAAAAACGCAGCAATAAAGCTTTTCTTTGTATGAGAAATAAAGCGAACTCAGACGTTTTCTACCTGTAAAAACCTGTAAAAATGTTCATTTATCTGAAAGGTGCAAGGCGCTTTGCCTTGCACCTTTTTGGTATGCTGTAACCGATGCCAACTCGCTTGTTAGCGGCTCGTTGTTTTTAGCTTTTCTTTGTGGCATACCAGAACGTTATTTTTTTCTCCGTGCCAGTTGTGAAAGCCATTCCCCTGGCAGTCTTTGTAGGATTTACAATTTTCGCATTGTCCTGTCCTTGTCCAGCTGCGGTCTCGGAAAGGTTGGTATTTGGTTTTCCATATTTCGAAAAAGTTATCTTTGTAAATATTTCCCTGCGCAAAGCTTTTGTCAATATTGGGGCATGCAGCAATAGCGCCGTCGGCCAAAACGGAGCCTATATTAATTCCTGCTCTGCAAAAAAAGCCGCCGTCTCTCACTTTCCATTCATACTTCCCAACAAAGCCCTCGCAGCTGAATTTTACATCTACTTTGCTGTCTTTTCTTGCTTGGCGTATAAAATCCATTAGCGCTTCAAATTCCCAGCTGTCCAAGAACATGTCGGGGTCATTTTTCGCCCGCCCGATGGGAATAATCGTAAAAAGTCGCCACGCTTTTACGCCTTTGCCGGTCAGATATTTTTTTATCTGTTCAAGCTCGTGGAAATTTTTCTTATTCACGCACGTTACAACGTCAAAATTAATCCGGGATGAACTTGCTGCCAACTCGATTGCCGCGTCAACCCTATCGAAGCTGCTGCTGTTGTTTCTAAGCCAATTGTGCGATTCTTTTAACCCGTCGAGGCTGACTGTGAGCGCACCCAATCCGGCGTTGAGTAGCGAAATATGTTTCTCTCTGCTGTACAGGTAGCCGTTGGTTACCATGCTCCACCTCATGCCGCGTTTTCTTATTTCTCTACCGCAAAGCTCTATGTCTTTTCTTAGCAACGGCTCTCCTCCGGTTAAAACAACGGTAAAGCTTTCGGGGATTTTTTCAATCGTATCAAGAGCCGTCAGGAAATCATTTAAGGGCATGTCTTTGCAGTAGCTGTTTTTTGAGCAGTCGCTTCCGCAATGCTTACAGCTCAGGTTGCACCGGGTGGTGCACTCCCAAAACAGGTAGCTCAGCTCGTGCAGCGAAGCTTCATGCTTCTTGAATTGGCGAAAAGCCATTCTGCGCAGCAAATGTTTCATTTACTTTTCTTCAAGCTCAATTTTCAGGTAAATATTATCTCCGCTGACGCTCAACAGGGTATCTTTGCCGGTAAAGCTTTTGTTTTCTACCGAATCGGTATCTTCGAATTGAATTTTGGCGCTGTCAAGCCTTTCCGTGTAGAATGAAAAGCTTCCCTTTTCGTCCGTATAGGTATGCTGGATGCTGTTGGCAACGGAAACCTTTATCCCTTTTATGGGAAGTCCGGTGTTTTTTGAGCTGACCTCTCCTTCAACCAGCAAATCTAATCCAAAATCTTGAGGCCCACCGTAACATGCTTGGAATACAAACGTAGCGGAAGTCAAGCAGGCACCTCTTAAAAAGATATTTTTCCAATTTTTTTTCATGCTATCTCTAAATTTAATTGGACATAAAGGTAAGCAATTTGACCGAATTAGCAACATTGCTAAGGCAAACGCACGAAATTTTAGAATGACAGGCTAAATCTTTTTTTTGAGGTGCTATGAAAGTAGCTTGCAGCTCGGTAGTAAGAATATAGATAGAATGTGGGGCAGCTGGAAAACCTCATTTTCACCTAATTTTTTAACAAAACAACCTCATTAGCACATAGTTACATAATGTATCCAAACCTCATTACCTCATTTTTTTCGTGTCCATTTCATCGTTTTAATGAGGTAATGAGGTTGTTGATATACGCATTAATTCATTGCTACTGAGGTTATTTTGTTAAAAAATTAGGTGAAAATGAGGTTTCAAACTTTCGCGAGAATGACGGTGGGGAGAGGAGGGAAAGACTCAGAATGAAATTTTCATGGCACCTCAAAAAAAGATTTAGCCGAATGCCGAATGACGTTAGCAATTCATTTCTGTGAAATGAGCAAAAGCGACAAATTGAAACGAAGTTCGGCGCAGCCAAATGTACCCTGCCCCCCAATTAATTTTGTCGTTTAAAATTGAAGTTGTATTTTTGTACCCATAATTAAAAAATAAATATTATGGCATTGGAAACGAAGCCGATTCCTGTGTTGCGGGGCAAGGCAGCAAAGGATTTTTGGAAAAAAGTAGAAAATTTTACTATTTCCGAGAGTAAGGAGGAAGTGCAGGCAATTAACCGCAAGTGGAAATCTGTAATCGAAAAATCGAGAGTCGGTTATGTTTGATTTGCCTCTCAATTGATATGCTTTATAAAAGCTTATTGCTACAACAACTTTCCTGATTTTTGCCGCTTCTTATTGATAGACGCTTACAACAATAATTCAGTGCTCAGCTTTTACCCCAAGCACCGACTTTCCATTTGTTTTCTCATCCGCCACATAGTATTTCTACATCTGTTTTTTCATTCGCTGCATAGTATTTCTACATCATTGATAGATAGCCGTAAATATTATTTTTGTGGGAAATAACATTACTCGTTTATAAATAATTTTTTTCAGGGTATTGTATTAATGATTTTTTATGCTACTTTTGCAACCAAAGATTTCTAAAGGAGAACTCCTCTAAAGAAATACAACATTCTCAAAACCTGATGTTTAAATCAAGTAATATCAGGTGCGAGAATAAAGGTCAATTTTTGTTTTTTCAGGTTATAAGCCTGTTTTTTTTGAACGGATAAATTAAAATGAAAAGCCTTTACTCACGCTGCCTCCTTTTGAACGGCAAGCTTATTCCGACCGTGTACAGGAATGTTGTACTATGCTCCCTCTTGGCGAGCATAGCGGTGCGCTTTAATATCTGACAAGCCGCCTGAAACAAGCGTAGCTTTATGGTACCAAATGATTATGCCTCCGGTTAGGAGGAGGCGTATTGTTTAGCGGCTGCTTCGTGCGTACGCCGGAGCAGCCACAAGAGTAGATTATTCACCAATTTATACTTTATGAGCTGAAAATGAAGAATCAAACCACTAATCCGATTGCTGCGGGTGCAGAGCGGGAGGCGCAAGGAGTTGCGTCGGGAGCGGGCGTACAGGTTTTATCCGGAGAGCCGGCAAAGGGCATTATGCTGGGTTGCCGTATTCCCAAGGACTACTTTGAAACGCACGGGAAAGGCGAGAGCGATATTGCCGTACATGCAGGCTCCTACCATCTTGCCCTCAAGGATGCCAACATCGAAAAGTACAACATTATGACTTACTCCTCCATACTTCCCGGCATAGCTACCTTAGTGCCGCAGCCTGCGGATATGGTGCACGGATGCGTGGTGGAATCTATCATGAGCGCCTGTACCGTGAGCAAAGGAGAGCGGGGAACGGCCGGCATAGTTTACGGCTGGCTCTACAACCGCAAAACCAACGAAAAGTACGGCGGGCTGGTATGCGAAAACTACGGCGACTACAGCCCGGATGACCTGAAAACGCTCCTGCTATCGAGCCTCAACGAGTTGTACGTGAATGGATTTGAGGAGGATTACAGGCTGGAAAGCATTAAATATCTCCACGAAACAATCACTCCGCAAAAAAAGTACGGAACGGCGCTCGTGTCGCTCTGCTTTATATCGTACTACCATCCGGTTTTGTGATAATTAATAATTAATAATTAATAATTAATAGGGTTTATATGCAACTGCTGGTTAGCGTACTAAAAATGATTGTGTTGCAACGGTGAGGGATGCTTGCGCCGTCCCATCGGGACGGAATATTGGTAGAAATGCTGCGCACCCCCCGTCTCTCCCCCGTCCCGTAGGGACGGAATATGGGTAAAAAATGACGTGCAACGTGTTGTTAATTTGATGTTCCGTCCCTACGGGACGGGACGTGGCGGGGGGATAACCGATTTTCTACCAACATTCCGTCCCTACGGGACGGCGCAAGCATCTATTGAATGTAAACTCTAATAATTAACAATTACGAATATGTGGAATCTTTGAATCTTTGAATCTTTGAATCTTTGAATCTTTGAATCTGAAATCTGAAATCTGAAATCCGAATGTCCAAGCAAGCCAAGGCTTCGCTGCTTAACGAGGTGGTGGAGCATGTAGATATAAAAAAAATTAATAGCGTTGAAATCGTTGACGCCATGCGTAGCATGTCGTTTGCCTCGCGCGAAACCGCTCGCGCCGCAGATATTCTGCAAATGATGGTGAAAGATGCTTCGTGCAGCAACATCCTCACGCTTGCCGGCAGCACCAGCGCCGGCGGCTGCATGCAGGTGTACGTTGATATGGTGCAGTGCTGCATGGTGGACGCTGTGGTGGCCACCGGCGCCTCCATTATCGACATGGATTTTTTTGAAGCGCTCGGCTACAGGCACTACAAAGGTACGCAGCACGTGGACGACGCAAAGCTGCGCAGCCTTTACATCGACCGCATTTACGATACCTACATCGACGAAGAAGAGCTGCAAGCATGCGACGCTGCCATTAAGGCAATAGCCGACACGCTTGCGCCGCGCCCGTACTCGTCGCGCGAGTTTATCGGCGAAATAGGGAAGTGGCTTACCCAAAATGCAAAGAAAAAAGCGTCGCTCATCCAGACCTGCTACGAAAAGGGCGTACCCATTTTTGTGCCGGCGTTCTCCGATTGTAGCGCCGGCTTTGGCTTGGTGATGCACCAGACGGAGCGCATAAGGAAAGGGCAGCCTTACGTTACCATTGACTCTGTGGCCGATTTTCGCGAGCTGACCGACGTGAAAATCGCCGCCGAAGTAACAGGGCTGTTCATGGTGGGCGGCGGCGCACCCAAAAATTTTGCTCAGGACACGGTGGTTTGCGCCGAATGTTTGGGCAGGGATGTGCCCATGCACAAGTACGCCGTTCAAATCACCGTAGCCGATGTGCGCGACGGCGCCTGCTCCAGCTCTACGCTCAAGGAGGCCAGCAGCTGGGGAAAAGTTGATACCGTATATGAGCAGATGGTGTATGCCGAGGCCACCACCGTAGCGCCCCTCATTGTCAGCTACGCCTACCATAAGGGCGCTTGGCAAAAGCGCAAGCCAAAAAATTACGCCACGCTGTTTTCGGCCAAGTAAAAATTTGATTAATTAATTAAAATACAATGTTTTAAAATAGCACCCCCAAGCGGTCATCTATTTTTGACAAATTCTTATTTTATCCTCACTACACCATGAATTGGAAATTTATAAACTTCACAGCCATAGCAGCCATAGGTATATGCTCACAGGTTTTATCCGGAGCGCCGGCAAAGGGCATTACGCTGGGTTGCCGTATTCCCAAGGACTACTTTGAAACGCACGGGAAAGGCGAGAGCGATATTACGGTGCATGCAGGCTCTTACCACCTTGCCCTCAAGGACGCCAACATCGAAAAGTACAACATTATGACTTACTCCTCTATGCTTCCCGGCATAGCTACCTTAGTGCCGCAGCCTGCGGATATGGTGCACGGATGCGTGGTGGAAACTATCATGAGCACCTGTACCGTGAGCAAAGGAGAGCGGGGAACGGCCGGCATAGTTTACGGCTGGCTCTACAACCGAAAAACCAACGAAAAGTACGGCGGGCTGGTATGCGAAAACTACGGCGACTACAGCCCGGACGAGCTGGAAACGCTCCTGCTATCGAGCCTCAACGAGTTGTACGTGAATGGATTTGAAGAAGATTACAGGCTGGAAGACATTAAATATCTCCACGAAACAATTATTCCGCAAAAAAAGTACGGAACTGCGCTCGTGTCGCTCTGCTTTATATCCTACTACCATCCGGTTTTGTGATAAGCAATTCTTAAATTACGAATTAGGAATTACGAATAGGAGGAAACTGGAATGGCGGATAGAGGGGCAATTTGCAAATGGTTTACTATTAGCAAATTGATTAGAAGTTGTATAAAAGATACCTGATATTTTTGTTCAAAATTTTTTTTGCACAAAAAAATGTTTATTTTTGACAAATTTTTATTTTTATCCTCACTACACCATGAATTGGAAATTTATAAACCTCGCAGCCATAGCAGCAATAGGAATATGCTCATGCGGCGGCAACAAAACAAGCAACAAAATGGAAATAACAAAAGAACCATTTGGCCAGCATAATGGTCAGCAGGTTGACCTCTACACCCTCGCCAACGGGCAGGGTATGAAAGTGAAAGTAGCCACCTATGGCGGCACCATCACAGAGCTGTGGACGCCCGACAGAGAAGGCGTTGCAGGCAACATCGCGCTTGGCTTTCCGTCGCTCGACGGCTACCGTAGCGAGGCGTTCCTGAAGTCGGGGCCATACTTTGGCGCTTTGATTGGCCGCTACGGAAACCGCATTGGCAACGCCAAGTTTACGCTCGACGGAGTGGAGTACACGCTTGCTGTCAATAACGGCGCTAACCACCTGCACGGCGGCATTAACGGATTTGACAAGGCCGTATGGAGCGCCGAAGAAGTACGCGAAGCGGAGGCAGTAGGCGTCAAGCTGAGCTACCTGAGCAAGGATGGCGAAGAAAGCTATCCGGGCAACCTGAACGTAGAGGTTACCTACCTGCTGACAAAAGACAGCGAGCTGAAAATAAAGTATAAGGCAACCACCGACAAGCTCACGCACTGTAACCTTACCAACCACACCTACTTTAACCTCTCGGCAGGCAAGGCGCCCGACGTGCTGGAGCACGAGCTCGCCATTTTGGCCGATAAATATACGGCGGTGGACGCAGGGCTTATTCCTGCCGGCCAGCCGACAGAGGTTGAGGGGACGCCCTTTGACTTCCGTGCGCCGCACACCATTGGCGAGCGCATCAACGACGACAACGAGCAGCTGAAAAACGGCGGCGGATACGACCACAACTTTGTACTCAGCTCGGGCGGCGGCGAGCTGGCTTTGGCGGCGGTGGCCTACGAGCCGCTCAGCGGGCGGGTGCTTGAGGCATATACCACCGAGCCGGGTGTACAATTCTACTCCGGCAACTTTTTGGATGGCTCCCTTGTTGGCGTGGGCAACGTGCAGTACGGCAAGCGTTCCGGCTTCTGCCTCGAAACGCAGCACTTCCCCGATACGCCCAACCGGCCTGACTTCCCAAGCACGGAGCTTCAACCGGGACAAACCTACACGAGCGAAACAACCTATAAGTTTTCCGTCAGGTAAACCTCCCAAAAGTCAGGAAAAATGCTCGAAGAAAAATTCCACAACGTAAATAAAACATGATTGTACTATGAATTGGTATTCGCATCAGTTTGAACCTCTTGACTGGGGCATTATAGCCTTTGGGGTAGTGCTTATCGCGTGGCTTGTTTGGCGCGCCATACAAAAACAGAAGCGGCTTCAGGGAGGCGAATCCAGCCGCGCATACTTCTTAGGCGGCGAGCCTTGGTATGTAATGGGCGCCGCGATTTTTGCCGCCAACATCGGCTCGGAGCATCTTGTAGGCCTTGCCGGCGCCGGGGCCGAAACCGGCATGGGAATGGCGCACTGGGAAATGCAGGGCTGGATGATTTTGGTTTTGGGCTGGCTTTTTGTACCTTTCTACAAGCATAGCGGGGTTTTTACCATGCCCGAGTTTTTGAACCGTCGCTATACCCGCAATACAAGCTCATGGCTGTCCATCATTACGCTTATTTCGTATGTGCTGACAAAGGTGAGCGTTACTGCATTTACCGGTGGTATCTTCATGGAAAGCTTACTTGGCTTGCCGTTCTGGTATGGGGCAGTCGGCTTGGTGCTGCTAACCGGCGTGTTTACTGTCTTTGGTGGAATGAAGGGAGTAATGACGCTTTCCAAAATTCAAACTCCTATCCTCATTATAGGCTCTTTCCTTGTGCTGTTTTTGGGCTTGTCGGCTTTAGGCGGCGGTTCTATTGCCCAGGGCTGGACGAATATGCTCGACCACGCCCGGCAAATAAACGAAGGCTACGGCACAAATCACCTGATGCACTTCAACACAAACGACCCGCTGTACGACAAATTTCCCGGAGTATGGGTGTTTATCGGCGCGGCGATTATCGGTTTTTGGTACTGGTGCACCGACCAGCATATTGTACAGCGCGTGCTTGGTGGAAAAAATATAAATGAAATGCGTAAAGGAACTATCCTTGCCGGTTATCTTAAAATATTGCCGGTGTTTATGTTCCTTATTCCTGGAATGGTTGCCGCAGCGCTGGCCGCCAGCCCCGAATCGGGCTTTGTAATGGGCGCTACCGACGAGGCATTCGGCTCTATGGTCAAGTTTGTGCTGCCTGTAGGGGTAAAAGGAATTGTTACCATCGGGTTTATTTGTGCGCTTGTGGCCTCGCTTGCCGCATTCTTTAATTCCTGCGCAACGCTTTACACAGTCGATTTTTATAAACCTAAACATCCCGACGCCGGCGACAAAAAGTTAGTGTGGATAGGGCGCGCTGCAACCTGGGTGGTAGTTGCGCTGGGGCTTGTTTGGATTCCTATCATGATGGGGCTTGGCAGCTTGTATAAGTACCTGCAGGAAGTACAATCGCTACTTGCTCCCGCTATTGTTGCCGTTTTCCTGCTGGGCATTTTCTCAAAAAGAATAACGCCAAAGGCGGGAGAAACCGGCCTCATCGTTGGCTTTACTATCGGAATGGTGCGCTTGGTTTGCAATATATTCGCCGAGAATTTAAGCGGCATAGAGGGACTTGGCGGGCTTAGCTGGTTCTGGGAAACCAACTGGCTGGTATTCGAGGTATTCCTGCTGCTGTTCATCGTACTGCTGATGATAGCTACCAGCTTCTTTACTTCGCAGGCAAGCGAAGAAAAGCTCAAGGGTATTACTTTCGCTACGCAAAGCGCCGCGCAAAAAGCCGAAACCCGCGCAAGCTGGACTTGGGTGGATGTTGCGGCTTCGTTGGGAATAGTCGCAATTTGCGCAGCATTCTATGCATATTTTTGGTAAAAGTCATGAACTTGAATACCGGACAATAACTTAAAATCAACAAATAATCAAACTTAAATTTTTTCATTCGCTATTTTAACAATTCTTTATTTATGAGCCAACAAAAAAAACAAAGCAACATTGTTGCCATCATCATGATGATCTTCCTGTTTGGAATGATCTCATTTATTACTAATCTTGCATCGCCAATGGGGGATGTGCTGAAGAACCAGTTTGCCGTGCCCAACTGGATGGGAACGCTGGGCGTATTTGCCAACTTTATTGCCTACGCCATAATGGGTGTGCCGGCAGGCCTCCTGCTTCAGCGGCAGGGCTATAAAAGGACAGCGCTGATAGCTATCGCAGTCGGCTTTGTCGGAGTGGGGATACAGACGCTGTCGGGGGTTATCGACAACGCCTCCGCAATGGGTGTTTACCTCCTCGGAGCGTTTGTGGCCGGCTTCTCCATGTGCCTGCTCAACACTGTTGTCAACCCCATGCTCAATACGCTTGGCGGCGGCGGTAACCGCGGCAACCAGCTGATACAGGTGGGAGGTACGTTCAACTCCCTGTGCGGAACAACGGTTATTATCCTTACGGGAATTTTGCTGCCCAGCATTAGCGAGGCAAAAATTGAGCACGTATTCCCGCTCATGTTCTCCGCCTTAGCCGTTTTTGCGGTTGCGTTTGTTGCCATTGCCGTAGCCTCTATTCCCGAAAAGGGAAAAACCGCCAGCGTCGTTACGGGCGAAAAATCGCAGCATGGACCTCTTTCGTTCCGCCACTTCATTCTTGGCGCGGTGGCCATCTTTGTGTATGTAGGCATTGAAGTCGGTATTCCCAACATTCTAAACAAATGGCTGCAAAACCCCGGCTTGGACGTGCTCAACATAAAGCTTGCCGGCGGCAACGCCGAGGCAATAGCAGGCTCCGTAACCGGCACCTACTGGCTGCTGATGCTCGTTGGCCGCTTAATTGGCGCCTCAATAGCCAGCAAGGTATCCTCCAAGCTAATGATGATTGGCGTTTCTGCTTTGGGGCTGGTGCTTGTTACGACCTCCATTTTCTGCCCCACGACCAGCTTCGTAAATCTCCCCGTATTTAAAAACGCACCGGACGCCCTCTTCGGGTTAGCCAACGTACCCGTCAGCGCGGCGCTGCTTGTGCTCTGCGGCCTGTGCACGTCTATCATGTGGGGAGGGATTTTTAACCTCGCCGTCGAAGGACTTGGAAAATATACCGAAAAAGCGTCGGGATACTTCATGGTGCTGGTATGCGGCGGCGGAATACTCCCGCTGTTCCAAAACTATGTAGTGGACATCTCGGGAGACTACCTCACAAGCTACTGGGTAATCGTTGCAGCCCTCATCTACCTGCTCTACTATGCGCTGGCAGGATGCAAGAATGTCAATAAAAACATTGCCGTTGCGTAGCAAATTGAAGCAAAGAAACGGAATAGCCGTAGCGCCCCTGCGGCTATTCTGCTTTTTGGTTCGGAATAACATCTAACTTTTTATACCCCAAAACAAAAAATGGATACTTCAAAAATCACAACAAAATTCAAAGAGCTGTACGGCGCAGAAGGCGCTGTATATGCTGCCCCCGGGCGCATCAACCTGATTGGCGAGCATACCGACTACAACGGCGGCTTCGTGCTGCCCGGCGCCATCGACAAGGCCATTTACTGCGTCATTAAGCCGAACGGTACGGCTAAAGTTCGCGCCTACGCTCCCGACGAAAATCCGCAGCTGGTGTCGCTCAGCAGCGAGTTCGGCTTGGAGGAAGCGGACAGGCCAAAGGACAGGTGGGCGCAGTACATCTTTGGCGTGTGCAGGGAAATGGTAAAAAGAGGGGCTACAATTCCCGGCTTCGACATCCTGATTTCCGGCGACGTTCCGCTCGGCGCAGGCATGTCGTCGTCGGCTGCGCTGGAGAGCTGCGTTGGCTTTGCGCTAACCGACACCTTCGCGCTCAGCTTCGACCGCCTGCAGCTCGCGCTGATAGGTCAGGCTACCGAGCATAACTACGTGGGCGTGAAGTGCGGCATCATGGATCAGTTTGCGTCCTGCTTCGGAAAGGAGGGGTCGCTCATCCGCTTAGACTGCCGCTCGCTGGAATACGAGTACTTCCCGTTTGACCCAAAAGGGTACAGGCTGGCGCTCATCAACACCTGCGTAGCGCACATGCTGGGAGGCGAGTACAACGAGCGGCGCGAATCGTGCGAAAGGGTGGTTGCCGCCATCGCCAAAAAACATCCCGAGGTTGCGCTGCTCCGCGACGCCAACCCCTGTATGCTGAAGGAAGTGGCCAACCAGGTGAGCGCCGTTGACTACATTCGCGCCGAATTTGTTGTTGAGGAGATTCAGCGGCTGCTCGACACCTGCGAGCTGCTGAAAAAAGGCGACTACGAAGCCGCCGGGCGTAAAATGTACGAAACGCACACCGGCTTGAGCCTGAAGTACACCGTTAGCTGCCCGGAGCTTGATTTTCTCAACGAAAAGGCCAAAGAGTACGGAGTAGCAGGGTCGCGCGTCATGGGCGGCGGATTTGGCGGATGCACCATAAACCTCGTAAAAGATGAGCTCTGCGATGCTTTCATCGCAAAAACCACCGAGGCATACGAAAAAGCGTTCAACATCAAGCCCATTGTATATAACGTAGCCATTAAGGACGGCGCAAGGAAGCTGAACGTTGGGGAATAGCCGAAAAATCGCAAAAATGCTTACATCCGACAGGAGGGAGCTTGGCAAAACAAGCTTTCTCCTGTTTTGTATGGCGCTATTATGAATAGATATTCTTTTGTGTGGTATAGTTGGTTGCCGTGCTATTTAACCAAATGTAACATAAAGATGAGATTATTGCAGCGCTTTTTGTGTACCTTTGACCGTCAATAAGTAACAAAAATCTTTTATATTTGTGTCGGCAAACAAGATAGAGTAATTCGTAATCTTCCTTAATTTACTAATATAAAACTTTAATATCATGTGCAAAGTAGTAGAAATCGAAAATATCATATCAAGTTATTTTTTAACCCATAAAGAAGACAAAGAAGTTGCTCTTTCAACCTTAAATGAATATAAATCCAAGCTCGAAAATAGATTTAGCAGCAGAAATGAATTTGTTTATGTGGATAATACAAGAGATGCGTGGCTGAATGCAATGAATCGCAACAGTGACTTATTTAGCATGAAATTCTCAACAAATGGAGATGTTGCCGAGATAAAATTAACAGGTGGTTATGACCGTTTAAAACACTACGAAGACTACTTCGACGCTCAGCTTCCTTTTCGAAAAAAAGAGGAGGAAGATATTTACAAGTCTGTATTTGACCTTTTAAAGTAATAAAAGAAAGAGGGAAAGGGCAAGTTTGGAAAACCACAACAAGGAAACTTCTAAAAACCACCTCAATGAGGTAATGAGGTAGGATGTGGGGAGTAATCTATCGGCTACTGAGGTTGTTTTGTTGAAAAAATTAGGTTGGAATGAGGTTCTTTTGAGGGTACAACCTCATTTTCACCCTCATTTTTTTCAACAAAACAACCTCAGTAGCAAAGAGAATAGCGATGTGCATTAACCTCATTACCTCATTTTGGAGAGTTTTTAGGAGTTTCCATAACCGAAAATCCCGTGCATTTGTAACCATGTTCATATTTATGTATCTGTATATTTGGTGATTGTTGCGTTATTTGCATTCCATTTAAACAAATAATATGGTTATAATTATAACCATATTATTTGAAAAAAGAAATTTAGTATAGAAGTTATATGGCTATTTTTCAGGTATATAAAAAATCTTCCTTTACGTATGGTTATAATAGAGCGGGAATTTCAGTCCATAACTTCCTAACGCTCCCGTAAAATATTCCTGAATAAATCAGGAGATTGCTTAGGGTGCATTTCAAACTGTCGCTTTAAATAATCCCGTAGGGATTATCGCTCGGTAGAAAACACGAATGGCGCCTCTCTTTGGCATCCCGTAGGGATGCATCCTTACAGGATGCCAACAACCATCGGAACATTTTCTTTTCTACCGAGCGATTCATTCCTACGGAATGAGCAAAAGCGACAATTTGAATTACACCTGATTGCTTGTAGCCATTTCGTAAAATTAAATTCCAAAATTCTCAATGTTAGAAGACCTTAAGCAAAAAGTTTTTCGCGCCAACCTCGACTTGGTGAAGTACGGGTTAGTAATTTTTACGTGGGGCAACGTGAGCGCCATTGACCGCAGCTGCGGGCTTGTGGCGATTAAGCCGTCGGGGGTGGAGTACGACGGCATGGCTGCCGACGATATGGTGCTGGTAAACCTCGAGGGGAAGGTGGTGGAGGGAAGGTATAAGCCGTCGAGCGATACCGCCACGCACCTTGCGCTGTACAGGGCGTTTGCCGGGGTGGGCGGCATTGTGCATACGCACTCTACCTATGCCACGGCGTGGGCACAGGCGGGATGCGATATTCCCAACATCGGCACTACGCAGGCCGACTACTTCAGCCAAGCTATCCCCTGCACCCGCGCTATGACCGACGAGGAGGTAAACGGCGACTATGAACTCGAAACGGGTAACGTGATAGTGGAGCGCTTTGCCGGCATCAACCCGGCGCACGTGCCGGCGGCGCTGGTAAAGAGCCACGGCCCGTTTGCGTGGGGCAAGGACGCCGCCGACGCCGTGCACAACGCTGTGGTGCTGGAGCAGGTAGCCAAAATGGCCTGCCTTTCGTACGGCATTAACCCCAAGTTCGAAATGAACCCCGAGCTCATCAAGAAGCACTTCTACCGCAAACACGGCGCGGGCGCTTACTACGGGCAGGGTAATGGATAGGAGTTTCCTTACGTAACGTCACGCGGCCATGTATCTTTTCTATACCCCCGACATATCCGGCGATGCTTATACGCTCAGCGAGGAAGAATCGCAGCACTGTACGCGCGTGCTGCGGCTGGGTGCAGGCGACGTCGTACACCTCACCGACGGGCGCGGAGGGCTGTACGCCGCCCGCATTGCCGACACGCACGGTAAGCGCTGTACGGTGCGCGTAACTGACGTGCAGCATGAGGTAGGCAAGCGGAGCTACTACCTGCACGTGGCGCTCGCTCCAACCAAAAACATTGAGCGGTACGAGTGGTTTCTGGAAAAAGCGACCGAAATTGGCGTGGACGAGATTACGCCGCTGCTGTGCGAGCGCTCCGAGCGGAAAGTGGTAAAAGCCGAGCGGCTGGAAAAGGTGATAACATCGGCTGTGAAGCAATCGCTCAAGGCGTACCACCCTGCGCTGCGCTCAATGCAGGATTTTGCCTCCTTTGCGGCGCAACCTTTTGACGGCGTTAAGTGTATTGCCCACTGCATGGCGTCGCAAAAAACGCCGCTGAAAGATGCCATACAACCCCACGGGCATACGCTGGTGCTGGTTGGCCCCGAGGGAGATTTTAGCCCGACAGAGGTGGCGCTGGCGCGGCAGCACGGGTTTGTGGAGGTCAGCTTGGGCGACAGCCGGCTGCGCACCGAAACCGCCGGCGTGGTGGCCTGCTGCGTGGCGGCTACCTGCTTACCCTGAAATACTCAACATCGGCCCAGCCGCCGTCGTTGAAAGGTTTGGGACGTTGGCAGAACAGCCCAACCTTGGCGCCAATCCACCGGCCGGACTGCGCCGTGAACTCTTGCCCCAGCGGCGCGTACTTTACTCCATCCCGGCTGTAGGCAAACGTGCACAGCCGGTTGCCGTTGACCTGTACGCGCAGAAAAACTTCTCCATCCGGCAGCTTCACCGTAGCGTTTACGCGCTCGGGGGTTCTCCTGTCGGCTTTGGCGCAATCGCTTTGCGCAAGCACAAACCCGTTGGGCGTTTTTTCGATGTAGGCAGCTGCGTAGTCAGCTCCCATGACGACCAGCCCGGCGCGCTCGCCGCTGAGCCTGCTGTTGGGCGTCAGTTTTAGCTTGACGGTAGCTTTGAAGTCGGGCGCCGGAAATTTTTGCAGCAAGAGGTTGCCCGCCTCCCAGAGGTTTCCGGCGCTGTCGGGCAGGGGGACGGAAAAGAGCCGCAGCTGCTTCCTGTCCCTGTTGAGGAACGCCCACCACGGGCGGGGGTTGGCATGCCACTGCCACTGCAGCCCAAGCCTGTCGCCGTCGAACTCGTCGCTCTCTGTCGGCGTTGCGGTGGGGTAGGTAGCGCCAACGTTGGGCTTTCTGTACGCCGCTACCGGATTGCCGCAGCCGTCGCCGTCCTCATCCTCGCCTATCACAGGCCAATCGCCGACCCACCTCATGGGCTGGAGGTGCACCACGCGGCCGGCGGCGGGTATCTCCTGAAAGTGGAAAAACCAATCCTCACCGCTCTTAATATCAACCCACGCTCCCTGATGCGGGCCGTTGACGGCGCTCTTGCCCTGTGCCATCGCCACCTTTCGCTCGTAAGGGCCAAGTACGCTTTTGGAGCGTAGCGCCAGCTGCCATCCCGTGGCAACGCCGCCGGCCGGAGCAAAGATGTAGTAGTAGCCGTTGCGCTTGTAAAATTTAGGGCCTTCAATGGTTTCGTCGGCGTCGTGCCCGTCGAAGATGATGACGTCCTCCGTAACGGCTTTCGTAGCGTCGGGCGAAAGCCGGCATAGCGCCAGCAGGCTTTTGATGCCGGCGCGGCTTCCGGCGTAGGCATGCACTAAGTAAACGCTGCCGTCGTCGTCCCACAGCGGGCAGGGGTCTATCAGCCCCTTGCCCTCTTTGACCAGCGCGAGCGGCGTCCACGGGCCTTCGGCCTTTGCGGATTTGGTCATGTAAATGCCGTAGTCCGGGTCTCCGAAAAAGATGTAGAATTCGCCGTTGTGAAAGCGGATGCTCGGCGCCCAAACGCCGTCGCCGTGGCGCGGCCGGTTGTAAGCTTCCTGCGGCAGCCCGTCGGCCACCGCGTGGCCAACGAGCTGCCAGCCGACGAGGTCTTTTGAGTGCAGTATGGGTAGCCCCGGTATGCAGCTGAAGCTTGAGGCGGTCATGTAGTAGTCGTCGCCTGCGCGGCACACGTCGGGGTCGCTGTAGTCGGCGTGGAGTATCGGGTTTTTGTAGTAGCCCTTGCCGCTGTCCGGAAGCCAGACTTCGGAAACGTAGCGCTGCGCGCCCAGCGATAGCGACATGCCCGCAAGGAGCAGCGAAAGAGAAATTTTTTTGTACATCATAGCTTATAGAAGTTTAGTAGTTTGGAAATTTAGAGGCGCTACGTCTCTAAATTCCTAAGCAGGTTATGGGGCAAGCAGCAAAGGTAGCAATTTCGCTGAGAATTGAGAAAAAGAGGTTAGCCATTTTTTTTCGTCAACTTCAAATCCTATTTCCTTTCACCTTTTTCACCGCCTTTTTTCTTAAATGCTGTTTAATCCTGCCAAAGGCCGTATTGAGGTCGCCCGCACACTTAGTAAAACAATAATAGCCATGACAACGCCAATTTTTGATCCGGAGAGAGCAGTAGAGGCAACATTGTTTGTTGCCAACCGGTTAGAAACGCCGGATTTTCACAAAATATTTAAGATACTCTACTTTGCCGACCGCGACCACCTCGTAACATACGGCAGGGTTATCACGGGCGACACCTACATTAAAATGAAAAAAGGTCCCGTTCCTACCCACATTTACGACGGGTTTAAAGCGTTGCGCAGCAAAACCGGCGGCCTGTTCCACAGCGCTGCCGAAGCCGAGAAAGATACCTACATTTTGAAGCCGCTACGGGACTACCTGCCGCGCATTGTTTCGCAGTCGGATGTGGAAAAGTTGAGCGCATCCATAGGTCGGTACGGCGCGATGCAGTTTGACCAGCTTACGAGCATTTCTCACGCGCAGGCGTGGAACGCCGCAAAAAGAAACAGGGCAATAGCGCTTGAAGATATTATGCGCGAGGCAGGCTCCGACGAGGGGTTTATTGAATACATCACGGAGGATATAAACGCATCAAAAGCGATATGCGGGTATGGAGCTGAATGATGCGCTCAGACGACGAAAAAAAATACTTTCTTTAAGCCATTGTAGCACAAATTTTACCATAAAAATACTCACTCCAAAAAGATTTTTATCATTAATAGCGGACTGCACCACCAAATTATACGCCATAACATGATGCCAAAAAAACACACAAGCCGAAACTTGTGTGTTTTTTCTGTGCTCCAGATATTCTCTGCGCTTAAACGAATGAGCTAATTCCAGAACTCCTATACTGGTCGCAAACTAAAAAGCGACAGAATCATAAATTAATTTAAGATTAGTAGATGGAAAACGGGATTCCGTTTGATTAAGGATGTCACATAATTTTTTAGCGGCTT
>JAISAC010000003.1 GCA_031266935.1 Prevotellaceae bacterium | reverse complement strand
ACCGACATCAACCAACATGCAATTTTCTGCCAACATTGTCCTCTATAAGAGACATGACGAACAACAAATAATGAACGTAAATTTAAAAATTTGCACCCCTAATTTTGACACCCCACCCGAAGGGACGACAACTTTATTAACTGTTATATCTTGTTTATTCGTCATTCCTTATTTCACTTTCTAAAAATCTTTGTACAGCAGGTATTTCTCCCGTTGCTGCCTGAATTTTTTCAAATCCTGCTGCCATGATGCTCGGATTTGCGCTGCGCTCATCCCTTGCTCCACCTGCTTTTGCAGCTTGCTGTTGCCGGCTAAATTTGAGAAAAAAGAGGTGAAGAATTTTTTCTTTTTGGAGAAGTAGCGATATGCCTCAAGCAGGTACTCCAAGTTCAGCTGATGCTGGCTGAGCAGGGAGTCAATGGCGATTTCCCTTAAATCTACGCCGCGGCATGTTCTTTTTTCGTAAGGTGAATTTTTTGATACGCCTTTTATGCTGCGCGGCCTGAACAGAAATTGCTTTTCGCTCCATTCGGGGTGCCCAAAGGCTTGAAACGGGAAGTCGGTGCCTCGCCCCACGCTCATAATAGTTCCCTCAAACAGGCAAAGCGACGGGTACAGGTAAACCGCGCGCATGTTGGGCAGGTTAGGCGACGGCTTTACCGGCAGCGGATATGCTACGGCGCGGCTGTAGCGCTCACATGCTATCACCGTGAGGTTGCACTGCGCGCCATTTTTTAGCCAACCTTCGCCGTTTATCATCAGCGCCAGCTCGCCCAGCGTCATTCCGTGCACAATGGGTATGGGGTGCATACCGATAAACGAACGGTACTTTGGCTCCAGTACAGGCCCGTCAACGTAGCGGCCGTTGGGGTTTGGCCGGTCCAGAACAATGAGCGGAACGCCATTTTCGGCGCACGACTCCATTACGTAGTGCAGCGTTGACAGGTAGGTGTAAAAGCGCACCCCAACGTCCTGCATGTCGAAAATCATGAGCTGTACGCCGCTTAGCTGTTCACGGGAAGGCTTTTTTGACGCTCCGTAGATGGAGGTTATCTCTACGCCGCTTTTTTTGTCCACGTATCCGGCTACATTTTCGCCTGCCTCTACCGTTCCTCTGAATCCATGCTCCGGGGCATACACGCGAAGCACGGTTACCCCCTGCGCGCGCAGCGTATCCAGCAGGTGCGCTCCGTTGACCAGCGAGGTATGGTTGGCCACCAGCCCTACCTTTTTGTTATGCGTAAGGGGAATATACTCCGCCATGCGCTCCGCGCCTACCCCGACGGCTGCAAGCGCGCTCGTCGGCGCTGTAAGCAGAGCGGCAAAAAGTAGAAAAACTAACCTGCGCATTGGTTCAAGAAGGTTACCAGCTGCCGGACAGCTTCTCCGCGGTGGCTAATCCTGTTTTTTTCGTTCAAATCCATTTCGGCAAAGGTAACGTCGTACCCTGACGGACGAAAAACGGGGTCGTAGCCAAATCCTTTGCAGCCCGCTTTTTCGCGCATAATTTCGCCCTTTACTTCGCCCTCAAAGAGATACTCCTTTCCGTCCAAAATAAGCGCAATAACGGTGCGAAAACGGGCATTACGGTTGCCTGCGCCCTCCATCTCGCGCAGCAGCTTCTCCATGTTGTCCTGCATATTTTTTGCTTGCCCTGCGTATCTGGCCGAATGAACGCCGGGCGCCCCGTTGAGCGCCTCAACTTCCAGCCCCGTATCGTCGGCAAAGCAATTTTCGTGCAGACGTTCATGAATGTAGCGCACCTTTTGCAGCGCATTACCCTCAAGCGTAAGCTGCTCCTCCGGAATATCCTCTGCGATACCCCGCTGCATTGGAGAGGTAAGCACAATGTTTTTGTTCAGCATTGTGCTTACCTCCTCCAGCTTATGAAGATTGTTGGTTGCAAAAATCAGGTTCATACTCAGCGTACCGTCTCAGCGTACCGTCGGCTACTGTGCAGGTGCAGCCGGAGCTTTCACTTCGCCTTTGATGTGAAGCACCACGCTTGGGTTGGCTTTTGCGTTGGAGGTTACGGTTATTGGTTTGTCAATGCCGCCTTGCCTCGATGTGTCGTACCTTACCGTTATAGCGCCTTTTTCGCCCGGAGCAATTGGCGCTTTTGAATAGCTGGGCACCGTGCAGCCGCATATTGAGGTAGCACTCTTAATCAACAGCGGCGCAGTACCGGTATTCGTGAATTGGAACTCGTGGGTGCCATCCCCTTTGTACTCAAGCGCGCCAAAATCGTGCACTGGGTTTTCAAAATAAATTTCGGCATGAAGCGCCTCATCCGGAGCCTCTGTTTGCTGCGCAAAGCCTGCAAAGGCGAGCGACGTAACCAGCATTGCTGATAAAGAAAATTTTTTCATCTTGTTTTTTGTTTAAAATTTTAGTTGTTAATAATGATTGTTGATAATTAACAATTAATAATTAACAATTAATAATTGCTGATCGGCTAATTATTGATTGTTAATTATTAATTGTTAATTATTAATTGTTAACTGCTTGTACAGTATCCTTTCCAGCTCGTCTATATAAACGTCCTTGTAGCGTACTTTTTTCTCCTCGTCCAAGACGTAAAGCTGCGGAATTGCATGCAGGTTGTATTTTTCATAAATATCTGCCGTACCTTCGGCGTCCCATACGTTTATCCAGTCGGTGTAGCCATTTTCCTCCACGTATTTTTTCCATGTAGCGGTATCTTTGTCGGGGTATACCGCAAAAACCTCAAGACCTTTATCCTTGTGCTTTTCGTACACCTCATGCAGCGTTGGCGTAGTTGCGCGGCAGGTGCCGCAGTCCGGGTTGAAAAAGTACAGTAGCGTAACCGGCGCTCTGAGCGCGAGCAGCGAGCGGTGCTCGCCGTCGGCTGTTTGCAGCGTAAGGCCGGTGGCTACGGCGCCAATGGGGTTGAGCGTATATCCCCTTATATGCTGCTTGAGCTTAACCTGCTCTTTGTCTGTGAGCCAGTCCACCTTTGCCGAGTCGGACATAATGCCGCACAGATGCATGCCTACGACGTGGTGCCCCTCTATCGGCGAATCGGTGTAGCGGTCGTAGAGCCACGTGAGCACGTAGCGGTAAACCGGCTTGCTTTGCCCGGCTTTGTCGAGCAGCCGGTTTATGCAGGCGTTGATGTCCTCGACCGGCTCACGGCGCATCATTTGCTGAAAAAATATCATCATGCGATTTTCCAGCATCGGCGCGTTGACAATGCGCTCGTCTGCAAGGTCGAAGTTGTCGAAAAAGTGCACCTTGGCGAACTCCAAAAACTGCCGCCGGCGTACAGAGTCGGCATTCGGTACATTTTGCGGTAGCGGCGCTTCCGGCATTTCCGGCTCTTGCGTACACTTTATCAGCGTTGCCGCCATCGTACCCTTGTATGCAGCCAGTAAAGCGTCCACCTGCTGCTTTTGCATATTCATCAATGCCTCGTACTGACCCTGAATGAGGAGAACAGAGTCGGGGTCGCTTTGAGAATTCCGGTAGCGCGCTTGCAGCTCCTGAATTTTTCGCCCCATGCGGCGTTGGGCATCAATATATTTTTTAAATCCTTCGTTTTCTGCCGATCGGGAGTACTTCAGCGACTTCTCAATGCTGAGCGTATTTGCAGCAATTCCCAAATCAAACTTGCTCTCTCCCGAAACAATAAACTCCATTTGCTGCTGCGCCTCCTCTCCGCTGTCGCCATCTTTCACGCTGAAGCGCATAGCGTATAGCCCACCCGGCAGCGTTTCCTTTGCGTTGGCAAAAGCTACCGTACCTTTTGCGCTGAAAATGGAGGAATCTATGCTCGTAAGGCTCATCCCGGTGTAGCGGGCAAGATACACCTTTACCTTTTCGGCTCCCGCAACTGTTGCCTCTATTCGGTATGCAGCCTGAGCCGAAGCGACAAACAGCATGGTAGAAATCAACACAAAAATTCTAATCCCTTTGCTCATTCCTTATCGTCCTCATTTATTGGCAGCAAATTTAGATATAAAAGGAGAACTATTGTCTTTTTGTTTTGGTTTTTTAACTTTTCCCGGCAGCTATCGGACGGTTTCCTTGAGCGCTTTGGCCTTATCGTTGTTGGCGTAGATGTTTTTTTTCCGATGTTGCTGCTGCCTGCTTTTTTATACTCATTTTTCCGGCAGCAACCGCAGGATACGAAACGAAATATTCCGGTCGAGGAGCAACTCCATCCGCAACGCAGGATTTGTCAAGCGCTTAACCTCATTCGTCTAAAACCAAAATCTCCACTCGCCGGTTTAGCCGCCGGTTTTTTTCGTTGGCGTTGGGGACGAGAGGATGCCGGCTGCCCTCGCCCAAGAGGCTGATGCGGCTCCTGTCCACGCCCTGCTGCACGAGGTAACTTCTGACCTTCTCGGCGCGAGACCTGCTGATGCGGTAGTTTATTTTCTTCGAGCCAACGTCGCAGGTATGCCCAACGCAAATTACGTTGAGGGACGGGTTTTGCCTTAGCAGCGTAGCTTTCCTGTCCAAGTCGGATTTTTGGCCGGGCGTAAGCGCTGTCTGGTTGACGGTGTAGCCAGCTACCGGCTGCTCAATAACTTTTTTCACTTCGATGTACGCCAACTCCTCCTCCTCCTCTTGCAGCGGCAGCAAATGCTGCTGCTGCCGGAGGCGTATATCCGCAACCGTACGCCGCAGCTCCGCCTCGAATTTTTGGCGCTGCGCTTCGTCGACGTCCCGCTGCTGCTTCGCCTCGTCCGTAGCCTTGAGCCGCTGCGCCAGCGTGGCTTCTTTGCGCACCTGCATGAGGTACAGGGCATCCTCCTGCGGTATTTGCTTTGCCGAAAGCTGAGGCGCATCAAAAGGAGAGAAGCCAAAGGCTACGCGCAGCTTGAGGCCTGCGGCCATTAGCGAGACCTTGTCGATGGCGCGGTTGCCGGAGACATAGCGGGAGGCGAGCACGCTGCCCATCGTAAAGCTTTCGGGGGCGGCCGCGTTGGGCTGCATCAGGCTTTCGGTGCGGGGCGAGCGCAGGGC